>JAZSLX010000050.1:0-62610 GCA_045535605.1 Ruminococcus sp. | reverse complement strand
TTCTCTGTCTTGAGGCCGTAGTCAAGAACGTATGTTACATCCTCAACATCAGAAACAATGATAAGTACACGGACAATAGCATACTGACCGGGCTTCATTGTTGTAATATCACCGGTTACTGTTTCACCGGGGAACGCACTGGCGTTTTTATACATCAACAAATAGAACTCGTGGATGCCTGTAGTGTCATAATTAGCTGTAAAGCCCCATAATCCATTCTTATCCTCAGCGGCTTTTACATGCTCATAGGCTGTTGTGTAGTCGGGGTACTTAATACCATTCTTATCACAGAAAGCTGTATAAATAGCACCTGTTCCTTTACCTGACTGCTGAACTGCTGTAAAGAAGTCCTTATACTCATTAAGCAAGCTATTTACATTACCTGACTCCCTTGTAGCATCCTCAAGAATTCTCTCCTCAGCAATGAAAAGCTCGTTATCCTTCCACTGATAGTAGGAGGGGATAGCTGTGATATATACACGGTGGTTGTCGTTGCTTCGCAGAGTCTCAACGCCTGGTAAAGTCTTATCCGCCTTGTTAGTACCTGTTACATAAACTGTGTTGTTGAAAGCACCTGCATCTCTCTGATCATTAGTCATTGTGTAGTAGATACCCTCAATTTCAAGGGTAGCATCAACCCAAAGACCTGAGCCGCGACGGGTCTGCTCGTCATCAACTGTCTCGTTATCTGTAACATTTGAATCAAGAGTCCTAAGGAAGGCCTTAAGAGCATCGTTATCCGCAAAGGTTACTGTTGCTTCAGTATACTGGTAACGACCTGTACCTGCTTCAACCTTGGTGTATTCTCTGCCTGCAAGGCTATAGTCACCGCCTGAGCCTACATCCTTGTAGCCCTTAACTCTTGCAAGCAGGTCGCTTGCTTCCAAGCGTCCCAATCGTGCGTCTGTGACAATGTAACCGTTTATGTCGTCATTCGCGTTATCCGGTGTGTTGTCACCCTTTACAACAAGACCATTTTCAGGTGTGAGTGTAACACCGATGTCTGAGTCATCAAATGTAATATTATAAAGCTTTGTGTTACCTGAGTTTGTAAAGTTGAACTTATAAGCAATGGGAGTTGCACCGTCTACGATTCCGCCGTAGTCGATTTCCTTACCGTTCTGGAAAGCCTCTTTCTCTACACGCAGGCTAGGGTCGGTGATGTGCATATTTGTAACAATACGACAGTTTGCACCGTAGCCGTGACGCTCCATGTAGTAGAAGTCGAAGGAAACAATCTCGCCGTCTTCAAAGTTAAGAGCTCTTGCACGCTCAACTTCTCTTTCTGAGTATTCTGAAGGATTTTCAAGAACTGTTCTTGCCCACTTAACGTAGTCATTAACATTAAGTGAACAGGTAGAAATAGAGTGACCGCCGCCAAGGTCAAGCACCAGCTCGCCGTTAAGGAACATGTAAACGTCGTCGTCTCCTTCGAATTCGAAGAAGAGATCGTCGTCCTCAGAGTAAACGAACTCACCGTTAGAGGCAAGTGTGTAGTTATAGTTTCTGCCGTAGTATGTGCCACCTTCTATCTCAAAGTTGCGCTTGCCGTCTTCTGCAAAGTAGTAGGATTGTGTCTGACCGGCATAAGCACCCTCAGAGTTTACAACAGGAAGGAAGGGGAATCTGGTTGTTACGGCATTAGCTGAATAGTGGTAAAGGTCTTTTTCATCTACTTTTTCAAGAGCGATGTTACCGCCAAGACCCAAATGGTAGCTGTTATATTCAACAGCAGACTGTGCCTGTTTCTTATACTCATCCTGATTAATTTTACCTGATGTAAGGTCAGCAAGAGACGCACCGTTGGAGAAACCACCGTCAAATACATAAGCATCCCTGCCGTTATCAAGCTTTGCACTGGAAAGTGTAAGATATCGGAAGTCGTTCTGTGTCTGGTTGTAGGAATCATCTACAAACAGATTATGAAGCAGATAATAAGCTGCATCCATACAGGTTGAAATGTTGGGAGCAGCACTCAGGTATGCACCCTTGAGCTTGTCAGCCTTTGCCAGTGTTTCGGCATAGTTACCCATCCTAGGTGTTGTGCCTCTGCTTGCGCCTGATGTAAAGGTAATACCAAGGCGGTCACGCAGAGCCTGCGCAAGGTCATTTGCAGTACCATCACTGGTTGTACCAAACTGCGCTGCATTTCTTACACCTCTGATGTGTGAGTAGTTGTAGTTGCCGTTTGTGCCCTTTGCGGGAATTGTAAGAGTTTTGCTAAGAAGGTCAGCAATATACTCAACAGTCTCCTGTCTGTACTCGGGAGTACCGTCAGCATTAAGCTTACCCTCAAGAAGACCCGCTGTCCAAACACCCTTTGTGGCGTTTGTCAGAAGGTTGTAACCGTCAAACTTTAGCTCTGACATATCAAAGCCTGTGGCACCGGGGTACTTAGTCTGATAACCTGAAGAAGTGGCATAGGTATTGGTAATAAAGTATATATTATTTGAAGCACCAATCTCACTACCTGTACCGTTAAATCTGCCGTTAGCATCCTTACCGGTTTTACGGGCTGCATTATATGAAGACGCACTGCTATAGTATTCGGGAATAGTGTAACCAATCTGGTGTGTATAATAGCCTGCGTGCTGACCGCCCAGTGTGGATGTGGTGGGGTTACCGCCGTAACGGTTGCCGTTGTGTTCGCCGCCGTTGGTAGCATAAAGCATACCGAAAGCTGTGTTATTGGCAGAGTTCCACTGTGTACCGCCCAGGAACTGGCCGGGGTTATTGTTGAACTTTATAGCATTCTGTGAAAAAGTGTAAGCATCGTCCTTGTTGTTAAAGTAACCAACATGAGAAAGGTCAAGATACCAGTTCATATTGTTTACGTTAACGGTAAGATACACTGAATCGATTTTTGTTGAATCGCCTATGGCAGAGTTTATTTCTTTAAGGTCGATAATCTTATATGCCCAAGCATTAGGTGAGTTACCCCAAGAAAATGCTTTTCTCCAATAATTGCCGCCAGAAACCTGTACGCCAGCCTCGAAAGCATCTGCACTTCCGCTGATACCGTTGGAACGATATACCATAACCATATATCTTATGGTAGAGCATGCAAGACCACCTGCTGTGACATCATTACCAAAACTTGAAACCGGATAGTTACGACCATATGTAGAGCCGGCTGCATAAGTAGCTTTTAACGAAACACGGAGGTAACTTGGACTCTGGTAATTTACCGCCATATGTTTGGCTCTTGTATATCTTTGACCTATACCTGTGCTGGCATTATACATACTGTTATGGTTATAGGTATTATATGCCTGCTCTGTGGTATAGTCGGTACAGTATGGTGCAAAGGGCATAGGCTCGCCCCAAGCATACTGACCACCACCGGAATCCGCATTTGTAGTCTGATATCCGGAATACAAAGTCGTACCGCCATACTGTGCATATTCAAACAGCATACCGTCCGACAAATAGTCATAAACCTTTATAGGCCAGTTGATAGTACCGTTTTGGTTAAGGGTGCTTTCGTCGATGCCCGTGTCACCGGCGTAGATACCTACACCGATATCACCTATCGCTGCCGCAAATACGCTTGTGGGTATAAGCGTAGCAACCATAATCAAGACAAGCACCAGGGTAGCCAGACGTTTGCCCAAGTTTAACTTTTTCATAACTCTTACTCCTTTCGATTCGACAACTTCCGATGTTGCCATTTGGAATCTGAAATCTATGTAAATACTATATATGATGTATATATAATAAATTGTCTTTGGATTTCATCTGCTACTGCGTCTGAAAGCTGTAGCGTACAATCCGTGAATTTTCTCCAAAATGCGCCGATTCTCTCTGCGCAGACTTTCCTGCTTCAAGAGTATCAAAGCCTATCATATATGTAATACCGCCCAGGTAGTTCCCATCGGAGTTTACATTTTTATAGTATACACAAACATTTTCGAGAGTTTCATCTGATTTGTTTGTAACCGTGAGCACGTTATCCTGTGTTGCAACGCCGATAAGGTCTGTGGTCATCACCGCGTCTTTACGGAATGTACTCTCGCAATCAAGGAACTCAAAGGATGGAGTACCCTCAATCTGCATCTTCTCTGCTTCCAGCACCCAGGCTTTCCCTCCCGGAGGAAGCCCCGTAACATTGAAGGTTGCAATCTTGCCTGCTACATAGTAGGTTACTTTGGCATAGTCCAGATACTGCTTTGAGCGGTTCTCCACTAAAATTGCGGCAACATTCTCAACCTGTTCGTTTTGCCCGTCCTCTACAAAAGGTCCGCTGTAACGGTTAATCTCCAAACAATACAAATCAGCAGAGCTAGCCGTGTACTCTGTCACAGGCTCTCCATAGTAAGACTTTGTGTCCTCCGTACCGCCAATGCCGTCACAGCCTGCAAGAAACATACAAACTGTCAGCAGTGCAACAAGCATCGCAACAACCCGTACAAACCTGCGTGGAGCATCGCAAAAAATTATTCTGTTTTTCTTTGCCATCGTATCACCTCCGACAAACGCAGACTTTTATCCTATTATAACTATTACAATACATAATAGATTATATCACCGCCGTTTTACACAGTCAACAATTTTTGGAAAAAATATGTATAAAAATTATGCAAAAGGTATTGCAATTTCATTATTGACTCGTTATAATAAATGTGAGTATTTGTCGCGGTATAGGTTTTTAACCTTTTTACACGCAATTTAGGAGGAAAAATATGCATATTCCGTCCGGCTTTATTATCCGTGAGGTCGCTGGTGAGACCGTGGCTATCCCCACAGGCGAAGCCGCAAAAGGACTTTCGGGTCTGGTTGCTTTGGGCGGAAGCGGTAAATTCCTCTTTGAACTGCTCAAAAAAGAACAGACTGAGCAGAGCCTTGTGCAGGCACTCCTTGAGGCTTACGATGTAACCCCTGCCACCGCTCAGACAGATGTTAAAGAATTTCTTGGCATTCTGCGTGAAAACGGAATCCTTATAGAAAATTGAGTGGAGCCCAGTAAAGAACAGTGCGGACAGCAGTATGACAAGTCATATGCCGTCCCCTGAAAGGTAGGTTGATATAGTATGAAAATGGAATACAAAAAGCCTATGGTAGCAGTAGAGCACTACAAGCTCAGCCAATCTATTGCCGCTTGCGTTATTCAAATCAACTCTCTTGTCAACGCCTGTGTTGTAAGAGACGAGGACACTCCCCCTGAGATGAGGAGTATCGCGTATGTTTTCCCTGAGTATTTCAGCGTGGATTGTGCAATCAACGCCGCTCACATTCAGGATAATGACAAAATCTGTGTTCACACACAGGTTAGTGCTGCATTTACTTCCTGATATGTCCGGCGAATACTCCTGCTGTATCTTTTTTTCAGGGATAACAATCAGATTTATTCTGCCTACTCCCATTAATTTGCCCGAGTGTATCACCGAGCTTGCGTGCTCAGACTGCAAGGACGCAGATGCTGAGTACAGGGTGACTCTTATTGACGAGCCCCTGAAACCACAAACTCCCCCTGTACACACTGACGGCAACTCTCAAATATATGTAACTAACGAAGGCCGTCTGCGTATTTATTCTCCTCTTACAGAAGAGAATGGATGTCAGGTGGCCTGTCTTTTGCGCTCAAATCTGAAAAACACACTCTATTATCCTGCTTCAAGATGGGAGCGTTATCGCAAATACTGGCACTGTGCCCATCTTCTGTGGGGAGAGATGCTGCTTATGCAACTTGACTCCTTTTTACTGCACAGCTCTGTGGTGTATATAAATGATAAGGTTGTACTTTTCTGCGGACAATCAGGCGCAGGCAAGTCCACCCAGGCAAAGCTGTGGGAATCCTGCAAGGGTGCTGAGATTATCAACGGCGACCGCTGTGTAATCACAAATAAAGAAGGTGTATTCTTCGGTGGCGGCTCAATCTGGAGCGGCACATCTGGTATCTATAATCCTAAAAGTGCCCCAATCGCAGGTATATTCACCCTGAAGAAGGGTACGGAAAACTCTGTCAGAAGGCTCTCGATTCAGGCTTTCGCAGAGCTTTACAGCCAGATAACCCTCAACACCTGGGACGAAGAATTTATGAAAAAAACCACAGGCAATCTACAGGATATGCTTAACTGTGTTCCCGTATGGGAGCTGACCTGCAGGCCCGACAAGGATGCAGTAGAGCTTGCTTACAAAACTCTTTTCTCAAAGGAGATTTTAATATGACACCCACCTCCAGTGCTCAGATAAAACGCACTCTTTCCCGTCAGTGTGCAGACTTGGGAATTCCTGTCAGCGGTATTTTTGAGCTGACTCCCCGTTGCAACCTGAGATGTAAAATGTGCTATGTGCGTCTGACCCCTGAGCAGATGGCACCTATAGGCAAAGAGCTTACGGCTTCACAGTGGATAGACCTTGGCAGACAGTGCAAGGATGCAGGTCTTGTGTTCCTCCTGCTTACAGGAGGTGAACCCACCCTGCGTAAGGATTTTCCTGAAATATATGAGTCCCTTACTAATCTGGGACTTTCCATCAGCGTTAATACAAACGGCACCCTCATCACCGATGAAATCAAAGAGCTGTGGCGCAGACTTCCCCCTGCACAGGTGAACATCACTCTTTACGGTGTAAGCGAAGCTGACTACGAGGCACTGTGCGGTGACGGCTCTGCCTTTTGTAAGGTTTGTGAAGCCATAGATTGGCTTCAGAATGAGGGGATTCTCATACATCTGAACACCACCATGACCCCTGTAAACTACAAAAAATGGATGGAGCTTGAGGAATTTGCAAAAAGCCGAGGCTGTGAGCTTCGTATGACAAGCTACTGCTTCCCCCCTACAAGGCGTGAGGAGTGCTCCTCCTGCTCTGATTTCACAAGGCTTGAGGCTCACACAGCAGGTGAGCTTATTGCCCTTGACATCTACTACAGAGAGGGTATAGAAAGCATAAGAAAAAGAGCTTCTCATCTTGGTACCCCTGTACAGCGCAGTTGTGAGCTGGACGTAGGCGACCCTATCCAGTGCATGGCAGGACGCTCTCAGTTCTGGCTTACATGGCACGGTATGCTTACACCCTGCGGTATGCTCAGTACCCCCTGTGTAAACCTTGCAGAGAAAGACTTCCTTATTGCTTGGGAGGAGCTCAAGGCTATCTGCAGGGATATCCGCCTGTGTCCTGAATGCACCTCATGTCCTGAGCAAAAATCCTGTATGAACTGTGCCGCCGTTACCTTTGCAGAAACAGGCAGATTTGACGGCAAGCCTGAGTATATGTGCAGGCTTAACAGAGCATACAGAGCGGCTGTAACAAGAATCGCAGAAAGCGAAAATTCAGACAACAATTAATAGTCACAATGCACCTTGGTTATTTTGACCGCAAGGTGCATTTTTCTTTGTGCTGTTTTCACAGAAACCTCGTTATTATCTACAAAATCCAAACCCAAAAATTTACATTATGCTCAGTTGTTTTGGTTGTAATTGAACCTCCTGTATGCTATGATGTAAATGGATGAAAATCGTTTTTTCAAATTACTATTTCAGGAGATGAAACAATGAAAAAATTTATAAGCATTCTTATGGTTCTCTGTTTGCTTCTTACTGCATTTCCCTTTGCATTTGCGGCAGACTCAGAACCTGTGCTCTCCCCCAATCCCGATGCACATCCCAGCTTTGCATTGGAAAACTGGGAGGCGCTTTTTGCCCATGCTATCCCCGGTGATGACAGCACCGAGGCATGGCAGAAATGGATGAAAGACTATGCAGGCTTCAATGCCGAGGAAGGTGTGCGTTACTTCTTCCTCCCTGCTGTATCAGATGACAGCCTTATTGAAATCTACAACGGCTATCACGAGGACGCTTTGGTTGGAGATGTTCTGATTCCTTCTCACACCAGTGCTTTTGTTGACTACACAGAGAACGAAGCTATCTCTGTTTATGTAGGCGAAACCAGAAGCTACACTCTCAAGGTAATGAAGAGTGACGCAGAGGCTTCTCTGTACATTAACGACGTAACAAACTCCTACGAGGATTATGCGGGTAAACTTCAGGAAACAGACCTGTGGTCCTTCCTTGTACAGAACAAGGAGAATTCCGTTTCCACTGCTCAGTATTCCATCGTAGACAAAAACGGTGTACAGGACGGCGACCTGAAGAAAATCAAGGGCAGAGGTAACACAAACTGGAAAGAAACCGACAAAAAGCCCTTTAACATCAACTTTGATGATATGACCACCATCGGCACCACCACCAGCAAGAAGTTCTCTCTGGTATCAAGTGCAAAGGACTCTACACTTCTGAGAAACGCTGTGATGTACGACTTTGCAAACGATATCGGCAACCCCTACTCCTCAGACCAGAGCTTCATCGACTTCTTTGTAAACGGTGTGTACCGCGGTTCATACATCGCCTGTCAGAAAATCGACCTTGGCAAAAATTCCGTTGTTTCCCTCAAGGACGAATCCGAGGACAAGGAGACCGGCTTCAACTTCCTTGTTGAGGTAGACGTATGGAACTATGCCGCAGATACCTACTTTGTATCTAAAAAGGGTTATCACGTTGTTCTGAAAACTCCCGATCTGGAGGATTTCGAGACAAACAGCGACGCTTGGCAGGTAAGATACGATTACATAAAGAACAAATATCAGGAGCTTGAGGACGCCCTCTATGGAGGAACTCTTGCGGATATTGAAGCTATTTGCGATATTGAGAGTCTTGCCGAGCAATACCTGCTTCAGGATTTCGGCAAGAACTGCGACGGCGGTTATACCAGCACATTCTTCACCTACAATGCTACAGAAGGTAAATTCTACGCTGCTCCCATCTGGGACTGCGATTCACACTTAGGTGCTGTTGATGTATGGCGTGACAACTGCCAGACCTCTACAAGCGACCACAAGGGATGGACTACACGTACTGCAAAGTATGAGCGTACAATCAACCCCTATGGTCAGGCATTCTATGTAAAGGGCACAACCTCCGATGGCAAGACCTTCGAGCAGGTTTGCGCTGAAATCTGGAAAGAAAACTTCCTGCCCAAGATTGACGTTCTTCTGGGCAAAGCTCAGCCCGATGCTGACGACAAAATCAAAAGCATTGACGAATACGCAGCTTCTATCGAAAAGACCACATACATCAACTATATAATGTGGGATTTCATGTGGCTGTGTCAGGATAAGAACAAGAGCCTGCCTGATAATTACACAAACGACGTTGCAGGCGAGCTTGAGTATCTTAAGGATTGGATCCAGGCAAGATCCGAGTGGATGACCTCCTACTTCAATGGTGAGCAGGAGCCTGTTACTCCCCCTGCCGATGACGAAAGAGTAGTTTACTTCTCAACAGAGCTTGACTGGACTGACGTACACTGCTATTTATGGGGCACAGGCCACATTCCTATGCGTTGGCCCGGCGAAAAAGCAGAGCTTGTTGGCACCACTGAATACGGTCAGAACATCTACAAGGCAACAATAACCGACAACAAGGTAAATAAATTTATCTTCAATAACGGAAGCCTTGGCGCTCAGACCGTATCTACCGATATTCCCACAGACTCACGTCTTTTCTACACAACCGATCCCTCAGGCAAAATCAACGAGGCAGGTCAGCCCTACTACAATGTAGAGTCAATTGCATACACTGAGCCTGAAGAGCCCACAGAACCTACTACAACTCCCGGAACAACTGCTTCTGAAGAAAAAACAACTGCTCCCTCAACTGAATCAACAACTGCTCCCACAGAGCCTTCCACAAATCCCGCAACACCCACACTCCCCCACAACACAATCTCTGCTTTTGTCTTTGATTCCACAGGCAAGACAGAGGGTGATAAGCTTGAGGAGTACGGCTCTAAGAACGGATATCAGGCTACCTTCGGTGATGGTACTCTTGTAGCTTCTGTAAACGATGAGGGCTACAGAGCACTTGAGTGGTCCGCCGCTGAATACGGAGAGGACGAAGACATCGTTCCCATTATGGCAGCAGGCAACAAAAATCCTTGGGGCGAAAAACCCTATGTACAGGTAACACTCAGCACAAAGAGCTTCAAGGATATAGCAATATCCCTTACAAGTGCAGGCTCAAAGAAGTGTCCTGCATCATGGCAGCTTGCATACAGCCTTGACGGAGAAAGCTTTACAGATATCGAGAACGCTTCCTACACTATCGCACTGGAAGACAGAAAAACTCCTATCGCTTACTTTGACAACCTGACTCTGCCTCAGGAAATTGCTGACAAGGACTCTGTTATCCTGAGACTTTATGCAACCTCCACCACAACTGTGAGCGGCGACACTACTGCTGATGACCCCACAGGCGGTGAGCTTGTAATCAACAATATAATCATCACAGGTAATCCTGTTGACAGCGAGGATATCATCGGCGATGCAGACCTTGACGGAATTGTTACCATCAAGGACGCAACAGCTATTCAGAAGCATCTGGCAGCACTTGTAAGCTTCAGCGAAAAGGCTCAGCTTCTTGCAGATGCAAACCGTGATACAAAAGTCTCCATAAGCGACGCAACAGAGATTCAGAAATTCATCGCAGGACTTATAGAGCTTCTCTGATTCTCAGAAAACTTCATAGCATAACAAATCGGCATACGCAATTAAGCGTATGCCGATTTTATTTATCTCAAAATTATAACGGTTGATTTGTGCAGATTTTCATGGGATTATCTTCAAACAGCTTTTTTATATCACAGATTTCCTTTGCCGCAGAACGTGCACGTCTCATATCGGGAGTGCGTATCTGAGCACTGTGTGCATCGCTTGCCACAACACTGATAAGATTCTGCTTCAGAAGCTCATTTACAGTAATCTCAGACCGTCTGCCGTATCTGCCCATGAGGCTTCCTTTGTTTGCCTGCAGGATTGCACCCTTTCTCACAAGATGACCTGCAAATTCAAGGTCATCCTTTATGAACTCATATCTCTCAGGGTGGGCAATAACAGGCTTAATATTAATCTCCTTGATTCTGTCCACCATGATTTCTACAAACTCAGGGTCCTCGTCAAAGGCAAACTCCACAAGCAGATAGTTGCTCTGATTTATTGTGAGAATCTGCTTATCCATAATAAGCTCCGGTAAATCAAAGGTTGCAAAAACCTCCATGCCGGGCAGAAGCCTTATGGGAATCCGCTCTTTCTCCAGCACCTCACAAGCACTGCGAAAAACTTCCCTGTAATGAGAGTTGTAGTAATTACCGCTTGTTCCCGGAACATTGCAATGAGGAGTTGCAACAATAACCTTTGTTCCGCTTGCATAAGCCAGGGACGCCATTTCCACGGTATCGTAAATATCTCCCGCTCCATCATCAAAGCCGGGCAGAATGTGACAATGAATATCAATCATAAGGATACTCCTAATTAAAAATCAACTTTCCTTGTCTTTGTGTAAAAAGCCTATAAATCTGAACACAAGAGGCCTCAGGAAAACACTGTTAATCCAGATTTTACTGTAAAACAGCCACACAGGACTTTTTGTTGTAATTTCCCTGCCCTTTCGCTTGGCACCCGTTGCAACAGCAAGAATCTGCTCTCTTTTCACAGGGCCCTCTAATTCATACTGACGGTCGCCTATAAGATAGAAGTTTTCGCCCTTTATGCGTTTTATCCTGTGCAGCACAAAGGCGCCGCTCTCTCGCCTGAAAAGCACAACGTCCCCTTTTCTTAAGTTTCTGCGGGGCTTTTCAAGATACACATAGTCCCTGCCACTTGTCAGAAAAGGGAGCATGCTGCCACCTGTAACAACAGTGCTGACTTTGTTTCCTTCCTGTGCCAGCTCACAAAGCACCGACAAAAAGCTCTCTGTATCTATTACCTTCACCAAAGACTCCTTATACATCATTGAGCACGCCGCCGATAATCTGGATGTCACTTTCAGACAGATGTCCAAGTGCATCCATAATGAAGTCAACACGTGCAACTTCTTTTCTTACTACCATAACGGCGCCGTCTGCATGTTTTGCAAGAACTGCTGAGTCAGTAAGAAGGCCCGTAGGCGCACTATCCAGAATTATGTAGTCAGCCTTTGCTTCCATACACATAATCAGCTCTTTCATTCTTTGGCTTGAAAGCAGGTTGGAGCCGTCTGCAACTGGAGCTCCGCCGGGTAGGAACAGGAAGTTTGGAAAACCGTGATTGTTATCCTCCTTAGCACCGGCAAGATAATCAAGCAAGCTGATTTCTTCTTTCAGATACTCACCAAGTCCCACATTTTCGCTCATATTGAAAACAACTCGTCCTGTGGGGTGTCTCAGGTCACAGTCTATAAGAACAACCTTTTTGCCTGATGCAACAAGGGACAGAGAAAGGTTAGCCGCAAAAAGGCTCTTTCCTTCACCTGCAGTAGCACTGGTAACAAGGATAGTTTTCAGTCCCAGCTTCTGTGCCTGATACTCCACCTTGTTCTTTATCATTCTGAAGGGTTCCTGTAAAACATCTTTTGCCTTGGGGTCAGACAGCAGATAATACTGTGCTGTATCCCTTGTTCTCTTTTTGCTGTTAAGCTTGGGCACAACGCCCAGGCAGTTTATACTCAGCTTTTTCTTGATATCAGCTTCACACCGAACCGTTCTGTTCACAAGGAACACAAGCAAGGTCCACACAAGTCCGATGATAAGTCCTATACCCGCACCCTTCAGCGCATCCTTTGTAAAGACCTTGTTGTTACTGGGTCTCACAGGAACGCCTGTCTCGTCCAGAATGTGCATATTAACCTTTCCCACTATCCGCTCAGAAACCACGGGGTAGTTTTCAATTACACTCTGTAGGGTATCATATGCCTTTTGGGGGTCTCTGTCTGTTACGGACAGAGTAAGCAGGTTGGTATCTGGCACCTGTGTAGCTCTGATTGACCCTGTCACAGGCTCTCCCAGATCCTCTGCTACCATTCTGAGCAACAGGTCTCCCGTAAGAATTCTGGGAAAAGTAAGAGCCAAATGCTGTGCCGCCGCATTGTCATAATATGCGTTTGAACCGCTGATGCTCTGTTCTCTTGTTATATTGATAGTAAATGTAGCCTCTGCCTTATACACGGGGAAATAGTCCATATATGCCTTGGCATAAAAAGCCCCGCCGCATCCGATTACAAGAATCAGTATCCATACCCACATTCTGGGTATTACACGCAGAAAATCCACTATAACAGCCAGCTGGTCAAGCGTATCAAAATTTTCTGCTCTGTCTGTATTCTTAGTGCTCATTCTTATACCTCTTTGCCTCGTGCTTTTTGCGTTTTCCGTGTGTTTCTTCACTGTTTCCTGTTACAGTGTATGCCCCATAACCACCATAACCGCCATAACCGCCGTAACCGCCATACTTGCCGTACCTGCCGTATTTACCATACTTGCCGTACTTGCCGTAGCCTACATATTTGCCATAACTACCATAGCTGTATCCGCCGTATCCATATCCATAGCCTACATTGATTACAGATGATGATGAATAAACGTTATTGAACACGTAGCCTGCAAGTCCCAGATTGTATCGGTTCAGCATATCAATGGTATCGTTAATATAGGGTACCTTTGTGTAGTTCTGTCTGACAACCAGCACAGAAAAATCACACAGCTGTGCAAAAATCTCAGTTGCCGCATTTTTGTTTATACACGGTCCGTCAACAATAATGCAATCGTATTCTTCTCTGGCTTTTTCTATAAACTGCGTAAAAGCAGGAGAAGCTATCATATCCGAATATCCGGCAAAGTCCGACCGAGTATCTGTATCCGCAAACACGCTCAACAGGCTGTCTTCTTTTTGGTAGACTCTTTCCTCCATATTCTGTTTTTCCTTTGACAAAAAGTCTTCAGAAAGTTCTATATTCAGAAGTGTAAGCAAATCAGCTGCATTATTTTCTCCCGGAATCAGAAGCACCTTTTGGTTTTTCTGAGTCAATGTATGGGCAAGGTTTGCCGCGATAACAGTTTTTCCCTCTTTTCTGTCATAAGAGGTCACAAGTATAACCTTGCCACCGTTTTTCTCCTGAAAATAACCTATATTAGTACGAATTTTCTTCACAGTTTCACTGAAGCCAAAACTCACAGAAGGGGTTCCTGACAGAAGCCTTTTCCTTCTGCGCAGAATCCGCGCCTTAAGGTTACGGTAAGGCGACTCATGATATACCACTCCAAGAAGCTTAGTGTCCAGCTTATCCGCACCATCCCATTCATTCTTTACAGTTTCAAGGAGGAAGGAATGAACCGCAATAATAATTATTACCGCTGCCGCTGCAATCAGAAAAGCAAGTTGGGTTATCCTCTTGTACTGAAACGGATTGGATGGACCTGACGGAAAGTTAGGCTCTTCAAAAACATCAATTACAATATCTCCCAATATATCCTGTGTAAACTCAGGATATATATCAATAAGGGTCTTCATTACCCTGAAGGAGATAGAGGGACTGTAACTGTGTGCCTTAACCTCCAGGAGATTGGTGCCGGGCACTACAGTAGTATATATACCCCCTGAAAACTGGGGAATCTCCAGAGTTTCCGCAATTTTCTTCTTGAGCACCGTACTCTCCATTACAGCAGTAATGGTATCTGTCAGCTTCTCCGTTTCAGTGGTGTCAGCATAAATACCTGTGCTGTTTGCTTTTGCTGAAACAACCATAGTGCATCGGGAAACATACTGAGGTGTATAAGAAAAAGAGGCAACGATATAGGAAATCAAGGCCGCCGATAAAGCTATACATAAAATAGGCAACCAGTTTTTCAGTACATCCCTGATTATGATATATATGGTATCAAGGTGTCGGGGTTTATTGTTAGTTTCCATAAACAAACACTTCCTACAACAATCACTTAACTACTACAACAAGACGGCTTTTTCCGCTTGCGTTTATTCCGTTCACAAAATAATCCACATAGTAAACACCCTCTTTTTTGGTGTTTACGTCAGAAACAATAGTGAGCTCTCCTTCTATATTAGAGCTCTTATAATACGACTCCGCATTGAACTTTTTTCCTTTGCCTACATACACGAGGTACTTTTTCAGCTCAACTCTGATACCGGAATACACTGCATCATAAATTTCAATCTCAGTATTAAGATATGAGGTCTTTCCGCAGCTGTCTGTAACACGATACTCAACGGAATATTTTCCGCTGGTCATATTATCAATTACACCGTTAAGGCCATATCTTACCTTGTTGCTCATATCTCCGTCAAGGTTGCTTTCTGCTTTGATTTTTTCGAGAATATTCACTCTGGAGCCTACAGCATAGCTTAAGGGCCCTGACAAAGAAAACATAGGCTCTTTATAGTCTGTATACACAAGCGTGCGTTCAAGCCTGCCTACGTTCCTGCTCTCATCAATGGCGGCATATGTGATAATTCTTGTATTCTCCTTAATAAAATCAGAAATATCTTCAATAACTATAGAGTTTGTTACATCACCTGAAACCTCATCAAAAGCAGTAACGCCTGCCAGAAGCTCCTCGTCAGTTACACCCACACTTGCTTCAATAGTTTCACTTTCACAGGAAAGTCTTGGTGGCATAACGTCATCTGTTGCCTTTCTGTATTGAGTATATCCTATAAAGCACACTAACGACACTGCAAGTATTATCAGGCAGTAAATATTTCTTTTTTTCATCTGCATACCTCTTTCATAAAAACAAAAAATTCATATGCTATGGTCTGTTATTCAGGCAGAAGCCCAAGTCCCCGAAGCAGTTCAATTCTTTCTCTGCCTGTTCTGAGAGACTCAGCGGGAGTATTCTCACTGCTTTTGTCCACTTCTGTCATATATTTCATTAACCTGTGCACCCATGCCACCGGCAGAAGCAAAGGATTCTTCTTAGCATATTCAAATCGAGAGTCCAGACTTTTCCCCGATGGAAACAATCTGTGAGCAAGGCTGTTTTTATCACCCTGCACAGCAGACAGGGTAATACCGCCGCTGTGTCTGCGGGACATTGTTGAGCCACCGTATATTCCTGCGCACAGAATATCCCTGAGCAGAATTTCATCATCTGTACAAAGGCCCTGAAGCTCCTGTGGGTATCTGCTCTTATTCACATCAAGGCCCAGATGCCTTTCACCTATACCAAAAAGCCCTGCTGTGTAGTTCTCTGCGCCAAGACCTTTCAGCACAGATACAACCCTTGTCCAGTCGATATCTTCCCCGAAGCTTTCGGCAAACAATATAATATCGCAAACCTGACGGATTCCTACACCGCTGTGGACAAAATGCTTGAGAGAATGAAGGATAAGAAAAAGCAAGTTATCTGTAGGAGAAAGAGTACGGATATTCACCGAATCAAGCTGCGTATAAACAGCTCTGTTCTGTGCACCGTCAAACACAATGTTGAACACATCAAAATACTCAATCTCTGTAGAGAACAAAGAAGTGTGCACTTCAAGGTGAAAGCCGTCATCGCTGAAATAGGAGGTTTCGTAGTAGCTTTCGCTTCGTTTTTCCTGCTGTCTGAAGCCCGACTCTGCCAGAGCTTTTTCGTAAAGCTCTGAGTCTTTTGGGAAAATAAACAAATCCTCATCAGCAGAGGGACGAAAATCGGGAGCGGGATACAAACTCCGACAAATAATTCCCTTTACCACAACAGGCTCCAAACCATCAAGCTGCAGCTTTTTATACAGCTCAAGAAACCTCTGTGTCCTGAGAGTCTGCTGCATAACAATAAGCCGTACCCTGCGTCTGAGTGCTTCCTGCGTTGCTTCGTCATAAGGGCAAACAGGATAGACACTGTCAAATATCATAGGAAGTACCTTGTGAAGCTCTGCAAGTCTTATGATTTCATCCATATCCTCACAGCTTATCTTTGTGTCACAAGGCATTTTTCCGCCTCTAAGGGCAGTTTTCAGAATTTCAAGAAACAGTCTGTCTGACATTGTAAATCTTCCTTTAAAAAAACGAGGGTACTATACAGAGTAATTATACCACAATAATCACCCATAGAAAAGCATATTTTTTCAAAAAAGTGAATTTTCTGTCCGATTTTTAGCCTGATGACTTCATCAATAAAAAAACAAGGACCCTTTCTCAAGAGTCCCTGATAAACATTATGCAATTCGTTTTGTACGCCACTTTCCGTTTTTCCAACGGATAATCATCAGCACACCACGCAGGCATTCGTCTGCGGCATTGGCTATCCACAGACCGTAGATACCCATATCCAGCACCACTGCAAAGATATAAGAGCCAAGAGTGCTCACAAAAATCATAGAGAAGATAGCACACACTGTGGGATATAACACGTCGCCTGTACCTCTCAGGCAGGCAATAACCACCAGATTTGTAGTCCGTCCGAACTCAAGTGCCACATTGATAAGTATAATATTTGCTCCTAAGGCTATTACCGCACTGTCATCTGTAAATACTCCCAACAATCGGTTTCTAAGTAAAACTCCCACCGCACAGGCAGACATAGTGATGATGATAGCTGTTCTATGGGACTTTTTAGCCTGCTTGTTGGCTTCCTCGTACTCATTTGCACCGATAAGATGACCTATAAGAATCTGAGAAGCCTGTCCGATAGACACTGCAAATATGTAGAAAAACATACTTACATTCTGCACATAGGTCTTGGTGATAAGTTCTGTCTCTGTCAGGCAGTTAAGCACGATTGAGGTGATAACCACCTGAGAAATGTTATAGAGGAAGGTCTCAAGCGCTGAGGGAACACCGATTTTAATAATATTCTTTACATCATCCACAGGGAACGGTTTTAAAAGTCTGAAGATTGAGGGCTTTTCTACCTTTGTAAAAAGCACAATTCCCAGCACACATACACCAAAGAAGCGGCTTATAGTTGTAGCAATTGCAACGCCTTTGACTCCAAGCTCAGGAAAGCCGAAAAGACCCAGCACAAATACCATATCCAGCACTGTGTTCATCACATTCATTCCCACAGTGACAAACATGGAAACCTTTGTCATTCCATGATTTCTGATGATAACGGACATAGAGCTCATCAATGCCTGCAAAAAGATAAATCCGCCTACAATGGAAAGATACTCGGATGAAAACCTGAGCACATTCCCCTGTGCTCCGATAAACTCAAGGATGGGGCGGTTAAAAAACAGGAACACACCGCTTATGATGACACCAAAAATCAGATGGAAAGTTATTGAAAGAGCTCCGATTCGTGACGCTGACTCTTTTTTTTCTGCACCCAGATATTGGGATATCAGAACTGCACTTGCAGTGGAAATAACAGTGAAAACTATAGTCGCAATAGAAACTGCCTGATTTGCCGTATTTACAGAGGACGCCGCTAAATCGTCATATCTGCTGAGGATGAAAACATCCACAAAGCCCAACAGCATAAACAACAGAGTCTCAATAAATATAGGCCAGGCAAGGTTAAACAGCTTCATTTTTTTCATAGCAAGACCTCGCAAACTTATCTCCTTACATTATACACGAAATAAAAGCAAAAACAATCGCACATATTAAGGAAATTTTCGTAGAATTATTTACTATTTTCTGTGATATATGATATACTGTATTCACAGAAAAAACAGGAGGTACTACCATGGGAAAAGCATCCGTAAAGAAAAACAAGAACATATATCAGCTTACAAGAGAATCCCTTGACCTTACCCGTGACGAAGCAAGCGAGCTTCTGGGTGCACTATCTCCTGAGCGAATTGAGCGCATTGAGAACGAAAGGCTCCTGCCCCATGCAGAGGATGTACTGATTATGGCAAGAGGCTACAAGGCACCTCACCTGTGCAACTACTTCTGCTCCTGTGAGTGCTCCATAGGACAGGAATACATACCCAGACTCAACGAAGAGGACCTGTCTGCAATTGTGCTGAGACTTCTTTCATCGCTAAACAGTATGCAGGACAGACAGGATGCCCTCATCAGCATTACTGCTGATGGTAAAATTGACACCTGTGAGCTGTCCGAGTTTGTACAGATACAAAGGGACCTTGAGCAGATATCCTCTACCGCCGAGGCTCTGCGACTCTGGTGCCAGCAGATGATTGCACAAGGCAGAATTGACACAAAAGAATACAACCGCCTGAGAGCGTCAAAGGAATAACACAGGGAGGGCACAAGGCCCTCCCTATTTAAGTTTAATATTCAATTGCAACAACAGAATTCAATCAACACTTAAGCCCTGCAATGCACTTCTGAATAGCCGTTGCATCTTTGATATTCCGCTCACCGTCACGGTTAAAGTCGGAAACGTAACGATACCACTCCATATATTGCTTTTCATTAAATGGGAACAAATCATCAAGATAGTCATCAAAACTTTCTAATTCCGCAACACACTTTTGTATTGCTGTAGCATCCTTTATATCAAGGTTATTATCCCTGTTTATATCCCCTATACGAACTATTTTATCGTAACCACTATCTGTCAAGAAGGGATAATATTCATCTTTACTTGAGGCTAAAGCCTCTGTATAAGGAATCACACTCTTAGATTCCAAATCTACAACATAGTAAGATAATAGCCTTTCACCATAATAGTGAGGTTCATAACAATAAATATAATAACCGTCTAATTCAAAATAAATCTTGCAAGTTGTTACTGAACAATCTACTTCTACTACAACATAATCCGGAGAGGCTTCTTCATTATAATGAGTGTACGCTTCAAACATATCGCAGAATCCATCAGATAACCTTTCAAATTGTTTGAGATACTCAGATACCAAATCAAAAACTTCTCCCTCGGTTATAAGATTATCATAACTAACAGCTCCCTGTGCAGTCCCCATAGTACAGAACGATAACATCAGCACCATTGTAATCACAAAAGAAATTATTCTTAAATATGTTTTTTTCATATAAATGCCTCCTCGTTATGATTGTACGGAACAGACAAAGGAATATTTGACTATTTGCCCTGAAGTTCCTGTCCCAAATCTTGATACATCAAAGGTATAAGTTCCGCTTTCTGTTGCAACAAAGGATATCATCTGTTTATTATCGTACAAGTTCTGCGATGAATAAACTACTCCACTGGGAGTTGTAACAGTCAGCATAAAATTATCAAGAGTTAATGAAGTTGCTGTTGCAGAGTCATGCGGATCTGAAACAGTGTTCATCTTATTCCACGTCAAACATACTCTCACGGTCTTACCCACTGCACGGGACAGATTCTTAGTGTGTCTTATTCCCTCTGAGTAAGGCGACATCGTTCCTGTTTTATAATAGCCATTATCTACAAATGCAGAATATGCTTTTGTAACGTTCAACATTCCAGCTCCATATTTCTGGCTAATAGCACTATCTGTACCATTAATGACAGAATTCACATCCGCATCACTACTCATAGCTGAAGTTATTACGGAACTACTCATAAGCAATGCCTTCATAAGTGTAGGATTAGAAAGAAGTATAGGGCTTGCCTGCGAAAGCTGAACAACTGCACTTGTAACCATTGGTGCAGCAAAAGATGTTCCAGAATCACTATAAATAGGAGCTCTAATTTCACTACCTGGTGCTACCAAATCAGGCTTGTTCATATAGTTACTTGTTATAACATAAGAGGAATCTGATAATATATTACCATTATTATCACAAGCACCAACAACAATTGCATTGTATGAATTATTCGAGCTTCTTACTCCCAGTGCACCATTATTAGAAGCGGATAATATCAAATGTACATTATGCTGAACCGAAATATGGTCATACCATTTAGCGATATCACCATACACATTATATGTCGGGGGATCGTATGGATATGAAAAAGAACAATTTATTGCAGTAACCTTTACATCTAAAAGTGCTTCCACTGCTGGCTTTATAAATCTCTCGTCATCAGCAACTGCCGCAAACAATCGTGCATTTGGAATTGCACCCTTGAACATTACAGTTCCATCAGTCTCATATCTCGATGTAACCATAATACTTGCAACAAGGCTTGCGTGATAACCATCTGACATAATACCAGAAGGATAAACTCGTTCTATGGTGTTTATTGAATCAACATTTTTGGGGAAAGCAACCCCCTCAACCATTCCAACGTTTATATCACTTCCATCCAAACCCCACGCATCTCTTGCAGTTGCAAGACCAGTTACATTAAAGAAAGTCATATCATAGGGTTCGTCTTCCTCATCATAACCACCATTAAGTTCAACTGTATTCAAAGATAAATCTGTTGAAGAATCTATATAATTTATTTCAGTGACACTGTCAGACTTTGCAATAGTCATAATCTGTTCCTTTGTGAGGGTCATATCAGCATTAGGTGCATAACGACATATATAGTCGATTCGCGAGGATAAACCTCCTTCCGAAGCTTTCTTTGCACTAATCGTTTGTGAAGTTTCTGCAAGCAAGCTATTAATTATATTTTGATTGTGTTCCTGATACATTTTTGACACAACTGTTCTTTCTGCTTCTATAACCGCTTTTATTTCCTCGTTTGTTACATCAGCATAAATATTACTTAGAACAGCTAAAGTCATTTCGTTGTTTACTACTGTATTTTCTACATCACAAAACGCAAGGTCAATAGCCTTTTCTGACACTTCTATAGAATGGGAATTACCATTTAATTTTTCTTCCACATTGGTTTTAACTATATCATAATCAATATCATCAAACCAAACAGAGACCATTACAGTATCGGTATCACTCATAGTTTTTAAGTTCTCTTTAAGCGCCGAGTCCATCTTCTTTTCGTTTTTAGCACTAATTGCGTCAAGTGCACCTACAGGAGCGGATATAGAAAGAACCATTATCAAAACTGCCAGCAATACACAAGTAAAAGCACATGTGATCTTCTTAAGTATAATACATATTAAACCTCCTCTAAAAATAAAATTCAGATATCAGATAAGCCTCAAGTTATACACCACATCGTAATCACAGTATATATTGAATTTACAATTATTTTTTTCAGACAATCTTTTGTCTATCACAATTATATCATAGAAAAATATTTCACATCAATAAATTTACACTCTCCTTCCCAAATTTTGTTATTCTATACAAACATTACTACAGCCATTATTGCAATTATGACAAAAGAAACTCAAGCTTGTCTGCAGGCTTTTTATTTTGCACTTTTTGAGGAATAAAGCCTGCTTTTTTGCGAATATTGTTGTTTATTTATGTGTTCTCAGGAGATATAATATATTCACAATAAAAAAACGAAACAACAAATTTTTGTTATGAAAGAGAGCGTTTTAATGAGTACATATGCTGTTGTAGATTTGGAGATGTGCATGGTTCCCAAAAGAATCAAAAGGCACATTTGCCCCTACAGAAACGAGCTGATACAGATTGGTGCCGTACTGCTCGATGAAAACCTTGAAATAACAGACACCTTTGTTACCTTCGTTGCTCCACGCTTTGGAGCCATCAATGACTTCATCCATAACCTGACAGGTATCTCTCAGGAGGACCTTGAGGGCGCACCCGATATAGAGGACGCACTGGAGCTGTTCCTTGCGTGGTTTCCCGAGGACGCTGTGCTGGTTTCATGGAGCCAAAGCGACGAAATGCAAATCCGTAAGGAAGTGGAGCACAAGGGGATAGACATTCCTGAGCTTTCAAAGTATCTGGACAGTTGGATAGATTGTCAGGACACCTTCAGCGAGCTTATGGATTCTCCCAAGGTGTACCGTCTCTCTGAGGCACTTGTTATTGCAGATATTGACCTGCAGGACGGTGCCCACGATGCACTGGTAGATGCAAAAAACACCGCTCTGCTCTTTGCAAAAATGGAGCGTGAAGGCGAAGACCTACAGCTCAGTCCCTACTATGTATGCAGTGACGCTGAGTCAACAACTACCATGTGCACACCCTTTGCAGAGTTGCTGAAAAACTTTAACTGTGCATAAATTTCAATTAGCTTTTTCCTCACTTTTGTGTTGTTTTTTTCATTTTTAACCTCTTTCTTTTTAACAGGAACAGGCTCTTCTACGGAAGGGCCTGTTCTTGTTTTGCGCTTCAATTCTGATACTCTATCCTTTCACTTTTATTAAGAGGATAGCTTATGAGCCTGTCACCTTGTAAATCTTCATTGTTCATGCAGACCGCAGAAACACTTCTGTTTTCATAGGTCGTATAATAGTAAATCCCCTTGTCAGCATTACAGCAACAGGTGTAAAGAGTTTTTTCGTAAACATTCTTATCTGTCTGACAGCACCCCTCAATCTGCTTGACAGTGTCCATAATATGAAAGAATTGACCGACACTTCCTTTTTCGTCTTTTCCAGAAACCGAATTCAGCTTTACAAAAGAAGCACGGACAAAGCGGGACGCAGAGGACAAATCTCCGGGAAGGCCCAACGCCCCCATTCCCCGGCTGTATTCACTCAAACTTATTTTGTCAGAAAAGCGGTTTTCTGCAGGCTTTGAGGATAAATTCATATAGTTTCTCAGATTCATCATATGATACGGAAAAGGCGGATTATTTGTGAGAACTCCCACAGGATTATCATATATCTTAAGCCCCTCCGCCACTGCTTCAAGGGTTATGCTCTCAGCTTTGTCAGAAATAATCCAATGTAGCTGAGCGGCAGGCAAGTCCTCAGAAAAATTGGTATCCGTAATATTAATATTCTGTAGCAGAGTCCTTGCCTCTTTCACAGATTTGCACCTGGAGAGCACAAAGGGTACAAGCTCAAACTGAGCAACATTCAAACAGTTTTCCTTATACTTTCCATACACAGCATTACCCACAAAGTTAAGCCCTGCCATACAAAGCCCATGCTCGTTCATACCGTCAAAGTACAAGGGATAATCTTCACACACATATGCCATACCCACCATGGCGTAGTGGCTCTTTATATCTTCCGCAAAACGGAATTTCAAGGGAAAACTCCTTGGAGTTACCACTACCTCACAAGGGTAAAGAAAATCATAATCCAAGGTTCTGCCAAAATAAAAGTCCTCTGTTTTAAAAGCAATTGCAGTACACATATTCTCACACCTTTTTATAGGTATTCTGTGCAATAAAGTATCGGCTTATCCCGAAAGCAAGGCAATATAAAAGCACCGCTCAATTATAAGCGGTGCATTTTCTTATAGTAACTCAAAGTGATTTTTGGTGCTCGTCAGAACTCCCTCTTTTCTAAGCTTGCTTATCTCTGCAGACAGACCGCTTCGGTCTACCTCCAGAAAATCCGCCAGCTCCTGTCTGTCATAAGGGATGGTAAAGCTGTTGCTTCCTGTCTCCTTTACGCAGAACATAAGGTACGCCATAAGTTTTTCTCTTGTGGAGCGCTTTGAGGTAATCTCTATTTTCTGATGATAAACAATATTTTTTGTCGCCATATTCTTCATCAGGTTGAAAATCATCTGCTGATGGAAACCGCAGTTATTGTGGCAGGTGTGAAGAATATGAGAGCAATCTATCAGAAAAACCTCGCAGGGGTCACTGGCAATAACCGACACAGGCACCGCCTGAGATTCTGCACAGGCAAACTCCTCAGCGAAAAGCCCGGACGGCTCAACCCTGCCTACAATTGTCCTGTTGCCGTAGTAGTCAACCTGCTCTATCTGTGCGGAGCCCGACAGCATAATTCCAATAAACTTCGCAGGATTCCCCTCTGCGATGATGGTGTATTTTTTGTCAAAGGTCTCTTTGACCGCTCCCAGACACTTAAGCATTTTAAAAATATGCTCGTCGGCAATTCCCATAAAGAGGGGGCATTTTCTCAGAACATCAAAATATTTTTCCATAGTATCACCTTTTGTTGAAAATTCAACATCTTTATTAAATTCATTATATTATAATAAAGCCAGAAAATCAAGGAGGTTCCGAAAATGCTGAGAAAAATAATTAAGATAGACGAAGAACGATGCAACGGCTGCGGTGCCTGCGCCACTGCCTGCCACGAGGGTGCAATTGAAATGATAAACGGTAAAGCAAAGCTTACCCGTGAGGACTACTGCGACGGCTTGGGCGATTGCCTGCCTGCTTGTCCTATGGACGCAATCTCCTTTGAGGAAAGAGAAGCTCCTGCCTACAACGAAGAAGCAGTGAAAAAAGCAAAGGCAAAAAAGGAGCAGACAAAACTCCCCTGCGGTTGCCCCGGTACCAAAAGCCGCGCCATCAAGCGTGAGCCTACTGTCTCTGCAAGATGTACCGACACTCCCAGCTTTCTGTCCCAGTGGCCCTGCCAGATAAAGCTTGTGCCTGTAAATGCGCCTTACTTTGAAAACGCAAATCTGCTCATTGCCGCAGACTGCACAGCCTATGCCTATGGAAATTTTCACCGGGACTTTATCCGCAACCACATAACCCTTATCGGCTGTCCCAAGCTTGATAATGGTGACTATACAGAAAAGCTCACACAGATAATTTCAAACAACAATATTAAAAGTGTAAAGATTGTCCGTATGGAGGTCCCCTGTTGCTCAGGGCTTGAAATTGCAGTGAAACGTGCACTGCAAGCAAGCGGAAAGTTCATCCCCTGGCAGGTTGTGACAATCACCACCGACGGAAAAATCTTAGAATAATTTTTTAAATATATTTGAAAGCACAGAATTTGTGATATAATAAAAGAAAAACATACAAGAGGTGTTTACTATGAATATAACAAAAGACATCAGATACATCGGAGTCAACGACCACAAGATTGATTTGTTTGAAGGTCAGTACATCGTTCCCAATGGTATGGCGTACAACTCCTATGCAATCATTGATGAAAAAATCGCAATTATGGACACTGTGGACGCAGGCTTCACTCACGAGTGGCTTGATAATATCCAAAGCGTTCTTGAGGGCAGAAACCCTGACTACCTTGTTGTCCAGCACATGGAGCCTGACCATTCTGCAAACATTGCAACCTTCCTCAAGGCATATCCTGATGCTGTGATTGTTTCTTCTCAGAAAGCATTCCAGATGATGAAGAACTTCTTCGGCACAGAGTACGAGGACAGACGCATTGTTGTAGGTGAAGGAGATACCCTCAGCCTCGGCACACACACCCTCAATTTTGTAACAGCTCCCATGGTACACTGGCCTGAGGTAATTGTTACCTATGACAGCACTGATAAGGTGCTCTTCTCTGCTGTCGGCTTTGGTAAATTCGGTGCTCTTGATGTAGAAGAGGATTGGGCTTGCGAGGCAAGACGTTACTACATCGGCATTGTGGGCAAATACGGCGTTCAGGTGCAGAATCTGCTGAAAAAAGCCGCAAACCTTGACATCGAGATAATTGCTCCACTCCATGGTCCTGTGCTAACAGATAACCTCGGTTATTACATCAACCTCTACGACATCTGGTCAAGCTACAGACCTGAGGAAGAGGGCATTATGATTGCCTACACCTCTGTATACGGCAACACAAAGAAGGCAGTAAATCAGCTTGCAGAGAAGCTCCGCGCCAAGGGTTGCCCCAAGGTTGTAGTAAACGACCTTGCGCGTTGCGATATGGCAGAGGCTGTTGAGGACGCTTTCCGCTACTCAAAGCTCGTACTTGCCACTACAACCTACAACTCAGAAATCTTCCCCTTTATGAGGGAGTTTATAAACCACCTGACAGAGCGTAACTTCCAGGGAAGAACAGTTGCTCTTATCGAAAACGGCAGCTGGGCACCTATGGCGGCAAAGGTTATGAGAAAAATGCTTGAGGGCAGCAAAAACCTGACCTTTACAGATACAACCGTTTCTATCCGCTCAGCACTGAACGAGGACAGCTCTGCTCAGCTTGAGGCACTTTCCGAGGAGCTGTGCAAAGACTACCTTGCACAGAACTCAGACACTGCAAACAAGAATGATTTAAGTGCACTCTTTAACATTGGCTACGGTCTGTATGTTGTCACTACAAACGACGGCAAAAAGGACAACGGCCTCATTGTAAACACTGTTACTCAGGTTACAAACACACCCAACAAGATTGCTGTTACAATCAACAAAGAAAACTACTCTCACCATATTATCAAGCAGACAGGCATAATGAATGTAAACTGTCTGACTACGGAGGCACCTTTCTCTGTTTTTGAAGTCTTCGGCTTCACAAGCGGAAGAAACACAGATAAATTTGCAAACTGTGAGCCGCTGAGGTCTGACAACGGTCTTGTGTTCCTGCCCAGATACATCAATTCCTTTATGTCCTTAAAGGTTGAGCAATACGTAGACCTTGATACTCACGGAATGTTCATCTGTGAGATTACAGAGGCAAGAGTCCTCTCAGACAAAGAGACCATGACCTACAGTTACTATCACGAAAATGTAAAGCCCAAGCCTGAGACCGAGGGCAAGAAGGGCTATGTATGCAAAATCTGCGGATACATTTACGAGGGACATCCCCTGCCCGAGGACTTCATCTGTCCTCTGTGTAAGCACGGAGCTTCAGATTTTGAAGAAATCAAGGAATAATCAATAAATCACACAGCAAAATATATACGGAGGTAACTATTATGAAAGAAGTTAAATTTTATATCTGCGAGCATTGCGGTAACATTGTTACAAAAATTCTGGATAAAAAGGTGCCTGTGTTCTGTTGCGGACAGAAGATGACAGAGCTCATCCCCGGTACCGTTGACGCAAGCCTTGAAAAGCACGTTCCTGTTGTAAATGTAGACGGCAACACAGTAGTTGTTAAGGTAGGCTCTGTATTACATCCTATGGTAGAAGAGCACTACATCCAGTGGATATACCTGCTGACAGACAAGGGCGGTCAGATTAAATATCTCAGTGCAGGCGAAGAGCCCAAGGCTACATTTGCACTCAGTGACGAGAAGCCCTTGGCAGTATATGAATACTGCAACCTCCACGGACTGTGGAAGACAGAAATCTGATAAACCAAAACAAAATATTAACCGCTTATGCGGTAAACGGGAAAACGGGCAGATACACTGAGTGTACCTGCCCGTTTTCGAGGGGAAATCTTTATACTCAACTTGCGGTATTATCTTTTATTCCTGCAACACACTTCTGAATTGCAGCGATATACAACACGGTCATATATAAATCTTCCTTTTACTTTTTCATCTCAAAAGGGGTGCGGGATACCAATGAATCCTGCACCCCTTTTGTATGGCACTTTATCTTTTGATTTTAAGGTTTAATTTACAAGGACATATTCGGAAATCGTAATGTCGTCAAAAGACTTCTGCACACCAAGCTCAAAGTAGGGATCTGTTTTAGTCCCCTCAGAACACTTGGCCATATCTTCAAAATGCAGGTCAAGGTCGATTTCTCCTGCCTTGATAACCTCAAACTCAAGCTTTGCAAGCACCTGTCGGCTTGTAAAGTCATAGCCGTAAATATCGACTGCTACCATTATCACCGCAGGGTTTATAACTTCGCCTGTAACGGCATCCTTATACCCCAGAAAGTTTGTGGTCACCCCGTGCATATTGGGGAATGCCTGCCTTGCTTTCTCAGGGACATTCAGCCTCAGGTATTCTTCAGGATAATCAAGCACTATATGAATATTTTCAAAGAGTTTATCCGCCTGCATTTCCGTTATGAAGGTCACAGTATCGCCCACATTTGCACTGTAAGTTCTGCCCTCGCAATTAATAACAAGGTCGCCGTCTGTGCTCTCATCAGGAAATGTAAAATCAATTTCTTCCCTGGGCTGGGTTTCTTCCTCAGGAGGAGCGGGAAGCACAACCTGCTCTGCGGGAATAACATCAAGTGTTGCAGATAAGTCTGCACCCTCGTTTACCTGAACATTATCATTGTAATACTTCACCCCGCCTATACCGTTGATGGTATGTGTAATAAGCTCTATGCTTGTGTTGCCGGGCTTCTTAACCATAAAGGAGAAAGTAAGGAACACTTTTTCCTCAGTAAAATCAGGTGCATATTCCTCCTCAGCAACCGAGAAATCCACCATGACAGCTCTGTATCTGCCGTAACTTCCCGAATCATAGTTGATAAGGGAAATCACATCCCCAAGATTCGGGACATGTGCATCACGAAGCTGTTTTTTGCTGAATCCAAGGTCCTCAAGGTTTACAACCTCAAGTCTGCCGTAGTAATAGTCATACTTTGCACCGACATAAGCTGTCTTTACAGGTTTATCAGCCTGAAGCTCTACGGTGAGAGTTACCATATCACCAACCTGTGCCTCATAGGTTTTGCCGTCGCACTCTATAAAGAGAGGTCCTGTGGCAGGCTCGTCGGGAACAGTGGGCAGTATAGACTCTAAACCTCCCATAGTAGGCTCGGTGGGCTCATCTGTGCAGGCTGTAGTTGTACAGCAGGATTCTGTTGTAGGCACAGGCACCATAGGAGAATAGGTTACCTCGGGTACTTCCCACTCATCTGTGGGAGGTGTTTCGGCGGATTCCGGTGTCCAGACAGGGAGTGTGGGCTTGACAGAATCCGCGCCGGGTGCCTGGGGAGCATCAGCAGGAGGAGCTATATTTGTAGGTGCCTCTGTAGGGTCAGGGCTTTCGTCTGTTGCCGCTGTGGGGTCAGGTGTACCCTCTGTTGCCGGTTTATCCCCCTTAGGCTCAGTGGGGTCGGGAGGCAGGGTTTCTCCTGTCTGGGGTTTGTCATCATTTCCTGCAGGCTTCTTTGTTGCCTGTGGCTTTGTCTCCTTTTCCTGCGGAGTCTCTGCCTTGGTATTATCCTCTTTACCCTCTGTTTTATCAGGTGTTTCAATCAAATCAGCCTGTAAAACTGTTGTTTCTTTTTCCTGTGCCTGAGCTGTATCTTCTGTTGTGTCAGCCAATACAGTCGATGTAGGCTCTGTAGGTTTTACCAAGGGAACACTCGGGAGTACTCTCCACACACTTACACCTACAACTGCTACAAGAAGCAGTGCACATACAGATGTGCCTGCTTTAAGCAATATTCCATTGCGTTTTTTTCGTGCTGCCACAAACTCGTCTCTTCGGCGAAAGACAGAGTCTGCCATTTCATTATAATCCTTCATAGACAAAACCTTCCCTTTCAAGCTCTGCTTTTAGTGAGCGCCGTGCTCTGTACAGGAGCGTCTCGACGCTATGGACCGATTTTCGCATAATACGGGACACTTCCTTTGCGGAAAACTCCTCAAAGTATGTAAGCCACAATACCTGCTTGTAGTCAGG
The DNA here is from genome assembly GCA_045535605.1 of Ruminococcus sp. Taxonomy (GTDB): domain Bacteria; phylum Bacillota; class Clostridia; order Oscillospirales; family Acutalibacteraceae; genus Ruminococcoides. Next base: position 32,725 of record JAZSLX010000050.1, on the reverse strand, counting down.
TATAAGTGCCTCCATAGCCTTGTGAAGCTCTATCCTCTCCTCTTCCTTTATGTAGACTCTCTCAAGGGAATCCTCGTCGCTTTGCAAAGAATGAAGTTCCTCTATAGATACCTGCTGGGTACCCTTATTTTTACGCAGGTAGTCAAAGGCCACGTTCCTTGCAATAGCATAGAGCCAGGTCTTAAAGGTCGATTTTTCTGCAAATTTTGGTTTTCTGGTAATTATCTTGACAAAGGTGTCCTCGGTCAAATCCTCTGCCAGATGTATATTACCTGTAACGCCGCAAAGATAGAGTATCAGGCCGTCTTTGTAGTCTCTGATGAGTTCTACAAAAGCACTATCATCCCCATCAAGAAAACGGCGGTAGCTAGCTGCACCGTTATCCATGATGATTGCTCCTTTCTGAAAGCAAATTTCCCCTTTTACACCTTTTAGACGCAAGGTTTACGAAAAACCTCACACCTGTTTTTGATATTTTTTGGAAAATTTTACGTCCAAGGTTTTGCCATGTAAAAAGCCCCTCTGCGTTTTATGCAGAGGGACACTCTTTATCTGTGAATAAAACCAATCTTCTTCATAGCCTTGTCAAGGGTGCGCTGTGCGATTCTGTCTGCAACCTCTGCAGCCGCACGGTAGCTACTCTCAAGGTAAGCCTTATCTGCAATGAGTCGCTCGTACTCCTCGCGGATAGGACGAAGCTCCTCAACTACAGCTTCGCCAACGGCTGCCTTGAAATCGCCGTAGCCTCTGCCCTCAAACTCGGCAGTAATCTGCTCAGCAGTTCTGCCGGTGATTGCAGAGTAAATACCGATAAGGTTATTTACGCCGTCCTTGCCCTCGCCGATACATACTCTTGCCTCAGAGTCGGTAACAGCGCGCTTGAACTTACGCATAATAACATCGGGAGTATCCAGCAGTGATACGCAGGCATTTACGTTTTCGTCGGACTTGCTCATCTTTCTTGTGGGGTCCTGCAGGCTCATAACTCGGGCACCGTTTGTGGGAATAAATCCCTCGGGCACGGTGAACACATTTGAGTATCTGAAGTTAAAGCGCTCTGCAATATCACGTGCAAGCTCAAGGTGCTGTTTCTGGTCTGCGCCTACAGGCACTAAATCTGCCTGATAAAGGAGGATATCCGCCGCCATAAGTGCAGGATATGTAAAGAGACCTGCGTTGATATTGTCCGCGTGCTTTGCAGACTTATCCTTGAACTGTGTCATACGGGAAAGCTCACCGAACTGTGTGTAGCAATTGAGAATCCAAGCCATCTGTGCGTGAGCAGGCACGTGGCTCTGAATGAAGAAAATACTCTTTTCAGCATCTATACCACAGGCAAGAATTGAAGCATAGGCATCCAGCACGTTCTTTCTCATTGCGGCAGGCTCCTGACGCACAGTGATTGTGTGCAGGTCTGCCAGAGTGTAAATGCACTTCTTATCCTCCTCGTTCTGCATAATTACCCAGTTTCTCAGTGCACCCAGGTAGTTGCCCAGAGTAATGGTACCTGAGGGCTGAATAGCACTGTAAACTATCTTCTTTTTCTCCTGATTTACTGTCTGTTCCATAATATATATCTCCTTTGAGGATGTTAATTATTAAAGTTTTTCTGCAAGAGTACCCAGAATCTCAATGCCCTTTCTGAGTTGTTCGTCAGTGGGAGTTGAGAAGTTGATTCTGAAATCGTGGGACACTTCACTCTCGTCTGTAAGGAAGGCAGTACCGGGTACTACACAAACCTTCGCCTTTACTGCATCAAGTACAAACTGTGGCATATCTACATTTTCAGGCAATGTACACCAGATAAAGAGTCCGCCGTCAATCTCGCCGAATTTAATCTTGCCCTTCAGGTTTTCGCGGAGCAGGTCCATTGTGTACTCAGCCTTTTTTGAGTAAAGCTCGCGGAGGTACTGGAGATGTCCCTTGAAGTCGTACTTTGTCATAAACTCGTGGCAAAGCACCTGTGACCACATATTTGTGTGAACATCACTGCCCTGCTTGCAGACAATGAGCTTCTGTGCAATCTCCTTAGGTGCAACAAACCAGCCCACACGCATACCGGGGGATATAACCTTTGAGAAAGAGCCTGCATATACAACAATGCCGTCCTCGTCCATAGACTTGATTGTAGGCAGGGTTTCACCTCTGTATCTAAGCTCTCCATAGGGGTTATCCTCAAGAACAAGCACGTTGTACTGCTTTGCAAGCTCATACAGGCGCTTTCTCTTCTCTATACTCATTGTAATGCCCGAGGGATTCTGGAATGTAGGGATTGTATAGATAAACTTGATTTTATCGTGAGTTCTGAGCACTTCCTCCAGAGCCTCCATATTCATTCCGTCCTCGTCCATAGGCACACCTAAGAGCTTTGCGCCATAGCTGCGAAAGGTGTTGAGTGAGCCGATAAAGGAGGGGGATTCACACACAACCTCGTCACCCTCGTTCACCAGTGCTTTTGTCATCAGATCCATTACCTGCTGTGCACCTGAGGTAATGATAAGGTCATCAAAATCTCTGCCGATATTGTAGTCATCCTTCATATATGACTTCAAGGACTCCCTGAGAGGTGCATAGCCCTCTGTAAGTCCGTACTGTAGTGCAAGGACAGGGTTTTCTTTCATAAGTCTTTCGGAAATCTCTCTCAGTGCATCTGCGGGGAATGCATCGGGAGCAGGGTTGCCTGCTGAGAGGGAAACAACTGTGGGGTCAGCGGCATACTTAAAAATCTCTCTGATTGCAGAGGGCTTCAGACCGTCGATTCTGTCAGCAAATGTATAGTTCATTTATATCACGCTTTCTTTAAAATAGGTGTATACAAAGTTATTTTATCACAACTGACTCTGCAGTGCAATAAATTTGAGCTTATTTCTGCCATAATGTAACAGGACTTACACCTTTTTTACATAAAATATTACAATTATCGGGAGTTTAATCACAATTTCTTTATTTTTGTTGCGTTTGACTTATATGTATATTATACTTTAGTATGTAATAATATCTGTCTTGGAGTATAAAAATTCCAGGACGCCCATTCGGAGGCGATAAAATGAGAAGAAAGAAGGACGAGTATTTTATCGGCATGGTTGATAACTTCGCCGCCAGCCAAAGGTACTCCAGAAACAAGAAAAGAAGAAGGGCAAAGATGTATCTCAAACGAGGTCTGCTCATTGCGCTGTGTGTACTGCTCATTGCAGGCATAGGTGCAGGTACATACTTCTTCCTGATCCCTGCTGTGAAGAACTGGACTGCAGGATGGGGTGCAACCAAGGACGAGGTTACTCCCGACGAAGCAACAGTTGACGAAATCCCCACCACAGCACCCCCTGTCACAACACAGGCACCCACAGAAGCACCTACCACAGTACCCGTGACAACTGCTCCCCCTGCCCCTGTAACAAGCCTTGACTTTGTGACACCCACAATCCCTGACGACGGCAAGGACGGCACACTTTACTCAAGCACCCTGTATCTTTACAAGAACACAGGCTACAATCTGTTTTTTAGCACAGACAAGGTTGCAAAACACTATGCTACTGCTGTGAACAAGATTGCCGCAGGTCTTGATAAAAAGATTACCGTTTACAACATGGTAGTTCCCAACCACACAGAGTTCGGTCTGCCTACACGTATCGGCAAGAGTGTGGAGAATGTATCTCAGGCAGATAACATCCGCACAATCTACAAAAATCTGGGTAGCAGGGTAACACCTATCAACTGCTACAACGCACTGGCAACTCATAATTCAGAGTACATCTACTACAACACCGACCACCACTGGACAAGCCTTGGCGCATACTACGGTTACACAGCTTTTTGTGAGCAGACAGGTCTTGAGCCTATGGACATAAACGCACTCAAGAAGAATTCTATTGACGGCTTCACAGGCTCCTTCTATACACTTACAGGAAACAGCGGGCTCTATAGCAACGCAGACACAGTAGTTTACTATGACCTGCCTGTAGAGACAGAGGCAAAAATGAAAGAGCGTATGGGAAGCGACACCATTTACTGTGATGTTTACTATCCTGCCGCCACCTCAGGCACACTGACCTACGGCGTATTCTGCTGGGGCGATACAGCACAGTTTGTTATCAGCTCCTCTGCCGACACAGGCAAGAAGATTGCAGTTGTAAAGGACTCTTACGGCAACGCCTTTGCACCTTTCCTTACAGCCCATTATGACGAGGTACACCTGCTGGACTTCAGATACTGGAGCGGTGACCTCAACGATTATCTCAAGACAAACGGCATTGACGAAGTGTTAATTATGAACAACACTATGTCTGCGAACAGCACCTCGCAGGTCAACTCAATGAGCAGTGCTCTGAGCTAATAAGGTTCAGAAGTACGATGCGAGGAGGTTTTAAGAAATGCTGGCAACAGACGTAACTGCAACAATATACGGCTCTCTGTCCCCCACCCTGTACTCAGGCTATGCACAAGGCAAGGGAATATCAGGGATAAACGCCTACATAATATCAAAAAAGCCTGTAGAGGACACGCTCACAGGCATTGTCACCGCTGTTCTGACACTGTCTGACGGCACACAAAGGGTAGTTGTTGCACCTAAAAATGAAATAATGTACGAGCCTGAGATTATGGAAAAACTCAGTGTTCTGCGACAGATTAAGATTGAAAAAATCAGTTGTCTTTACGAAAAATCCTGCGGTGCAGTTATCCTATATGAGGATAAAGCCACCGCTGATACAAAAATCCTGCTGGTAAAAAACCACAACGGAAGGTTTTACAGTTTTCCAAAAGGTCACGTTGAACTGAGAGAAAACGAGAAGGAAACCGCAATCCGCGAGGTCAAGGAGGAAACAAACCTTGACGTGGAGATACTGGACGGCTTTAGGGAGATAAGCGACTACTGCCCCTTCGGCAAAATCCGCAAGAGGGTTGTGTTCTTCTTAGCAATTGCCAAGAGCGACAACATTAAAATTCAGGAGAGCGAAATCGACTCCTATGTATGGGTATCCCTCGACAAGGCAGAAACCGTCTGTACCTACGACAACGACAAACGCGTTATCGAAAAGGTAAGAAGATACCTTAAAGAACACAAGGGTTTATAGCACAAAAAACTCAACAGGCACACAGCTTTTTTAAAACTGTGTGCCTGTTTATTTTTAACCTAAATACGCAAGGTTTGTGTCGGTGCAGAAATTATTCATTCCGTAGAGGAACAGCACCTCGTCTACACTTTCACTTTCTACAATATCTGTTACAGGAAGTTTGTAATATCTTAAATCCACCATGATAACCTTACTGTAATTTTCTGCAAAGAAGGGCGCCGCACAGTGGGCAAAGCTGTCCTTGATAATAAGGATAGTATCATCAGTCTTTGCCTTTGAGTTTTCAATAGTCACCAGTGCGTGGTTGCCGTCAAGGAACACAGGGTACATATCGTCCTCACTCAGGTGCTCCTCAAAGTACATACTGTCAAAGCTGTTGCTCTCAGCACCCTCGGTGATAGTAACCTTTATGCTGTCTGCAAGCTCCTTATTCTCCCAAACCTCCAGAGTATCAGGGTCATTTAAAAAATATCCGCTGGAGGAATAGGTAGTGCCGTAGAAGTTATCATAGGTGGTGACTGTGAAAGCCTCTCGTACTGCAGGCTCAAGTCCATTATCTGCACAAAATCTGCCGTAGGCAGTGTATGCACCCAGACTTGTCCAGTGGTGGTCGGTTTTGTAGAAAATCTGTTCATCGCTTACCACGTGGTCGCCAAAATCCTCAGTTAAATTATAAAACCTGATGTTATCAGCCTTGTTTGCATTTATATAAGCATACACCTGCTCGTCAGGATAATCTGCGTGTACCTTTGGGAGCTTTGAGTCCAGCATATATCCTGCAGAGGGTACAACCATAAGTCCGACCTCGTCAAGTGTTGCACTGAAGCGGTTAATAAGCTCCAGGTTTTTCTCCGCTCTATTTGAGTCCGCAGGCTTTGTGATGATATAACCATCATCACCGTAGTAGTAACCATTGGAGGCGGTTGTACCTGTGAGCAAATTCCAGTATGCGCTCACGCCCACAAAGAAGGTACGGAAAGGGAAATGGTCAGGAATATACCCTCCGTTCTCGCCACCCTCCAGTGCATTGGTAAGCTCACCCTTAAAGAAGCTTTCAAAAGAAACTTCAGGAGCTTTTGCAAGGTATCTTTTCTCCGAAGAGCTGTACTCTGCCTTTGGAAGTGCAAGGAAAAGCGTGAAAAAACCTACAGTAAAGGCAAGGAAAATCGCAATAATTGCTATCTGTGCTTTTTTATTTTTCATTTCACTTACCTCCCCTTAGAATCTGAAATATATAAAGGGATTGTAGCTGTCGCTTACAAGGGATGCTGTGCACAGCACCATTGTAATTACACAGCACATACCCAGCACCACAGGATAGAACTTCTTATCCTTAAGCTTGCGGTGCGTAATTCTCAGCACAGGTGTGCTCAGCACTGCACCTGCAACTACAACGGGCAGGTAGCTTAAGAGCACTGAACCTGACTGTGATGTAAACATTCCGTCATAAGCTGTAAAGAGTCCGCAGATGTAAGTCCACAGGGCAGTAACATCCTCAAAGTTGAAGATAGCCCAACCAATCATAATAAAGAACAGTGCGTAAATATGACCTACAAAAGCAGGGAGCTTCTGAAGAAGCTTTCCGAGGAATAGCTTCTCAATAACAAGAAGCACAAAGAAATAAAGTCCCCATAAGAGGAAGTTGTATGCCGCACCATGCCACAGACCTGTCATAGCCCATACTATGAACAGGTTGAGTATCTGGCGCAGGAAACCCTTGCGGTTTCCGCCCAAGGGAATATACAGGTAATCTCTGAACCAAGTGGAAAGGGAAATGTGCCAGCGTCTCCAGAACTCTGTAATAGACTTGGAGATATAGGGGAAGTTGAAGTTCTCCATAAACTCAAAGCCCAGCATCTTGCCAAGACCTCGTGCCATATCGCTGTAGCCTGAGAAGTCAAAGTAAATCTGCAGTGTAAGGGCGACAAGTCCGCCCCAGCGTGCAAGGAGTCCCTGAGCATCCGCTCCCCCTAAGTTGTCCCACATTGCCGCAAATTGGTTTGCAAGGAGGACTTTCTTGGAAAGGCCTACTAAAAACAGAACAACGCCGTTTGCAAACTGAGATACATTCTCTTTTCTGCCCGTCAGCTGGTCCTCAACGTCCTTATAGCGGACAATGGGGCCTGCAATAAGCTGAGGGAAAAGAGTAACATAAGTGCCTAAAATCAAGGGGTTGCGCTGAGTTGCGGTATCTTCCTTGTATACATCTATTGTATAGGACATAGCCTGGAAGGTATAGAAGCTGATACCGATAGGAAGTGCAGGAGCTTCAAAGACGATATTCACAAAAGGCAGAAGATTGAGAGTATTCACAATCATTCCCGAATACTTGAAGAACACAAGAAGTCCTAAATTGATAACAATGGAAAGTATCAGCCACAGCCTGCGTTTTGGCTGATTGCCCGAGGCTTTTTCTATAAGCATACCTGCAACGTAGTTTACAAGTATGGTGAAAAGCATCAGAAGAATATACACCGGCTCTCCCCAGCCGTAAAAAGCAAGGCTCACCACAAAGAGAGCTATGTTCCTTGCCTTTTTAGGTACTGCGTAATAAATAGCCAGCACACAGGGCAGGTAGAAGAACCAGAAGGTCAGACTGGAAAATACCAAGAATTTTCCTCCTCTCATACTGAAAAAGGGGCACCAAGGCTAAAAAAGCCGCCTTTTACCTCATTATACATATATAATATATGATTCCCGCTCCTTAGTCAATTTACAGAATTATCATTATTTTCCCTCTTATTTGATATATTTCCGTTACTAAATGCCAAACAAAAAGGCACCGCAACTGAAAAAATCAACTGCGGTGCCCCGTATATGGAGTTTCTCTTTTTTAGAAAAATCTGATAAATTTTAGTCTACGCGCTCGTCGCCCCAGAAGAATACTGCAACCGTACCTGGGCCTGTGTGGCTTCCGATAGTAGTACCGATTGTGAAAATCTGCACCTTGCCGTCAAGGTTGGGGAAGCTCTCTTCAATCAGAGCTGCAACCTCTTTTGCGTCATCCTCACAGGCGGAGTTACACATAAAGCACTTGCCATTGTACTGAGTGCCGCCCTCTGCGTGCTTTTTCATACGCTCAACGATTTCTACAAATACCTTCTTCTTACCTCTTACCTTTGCACGGGGAATCAGCTTACCCTCGTTGCTTACATTCAGAAGAGGACAGATACCCAGTACACCGCCGATAAAACCGCTGGTCTTGGAAACTCTGCCGCCGCGTACAAAATAGGTAAGATCAGATGTAAAGAACCAGTGGTGAAGCTTCAGCTTGTTGTTTTCAAGCCAGTTGTAAAGCTCCTCAATACCCATGCCGCCCGCACGAAGGTTGGAAGCAGTTTCCATCAGAAGTCCCAGACCTGCAGCAGCAGCAAGGGAGTCTACAAGGTAGATTGTTCTCTCGGGGAACTCCTTCTTCATTGCCTCAATAGCAAGACGTGCAGAGTTTGAAACACCTGAAAGACCTGAGGAAAGGCTCACGTGGATAATATCCTGACCGGTAGCAAGAAGCTCTCTGAAATAATCAGCAAAGTCGTTCTGGTTAAGCTGATAGGTGTTTGTAACGGCACCGTTTTCCATTGCCTTGTAAAACTCCTCATAAGAGGTGGTCTCTCCCAAATCGTCAATGTAGGTTTTGCCGTCCATCATATAGGGAGTGCAGATGTACTTGATGTCAAGGTCCTTCATCTTCTGTGCTGAAAAGTCTGTGTAAGAGCAACAGCTGAGAATATAGTTGTAAGCCATAGTAAAACCTCCGTTTATTTTACTTTGATTGATTATAGTATTTCTTTGTCTAAAGAAGCTTAAATCAAACAGACGTCCTTCTTACAAAAGCTAAAAGCAAGCTTATGTACTGCCGTCTATTTCCAATGCTATCATTATACCCACAGGTTGTTGACAAGTCAACGGAACTTGCGAAAATGCGACTCTCCGATTAAAAACGTCGTGTAAACCACAAATATATCGACTCTACTCACAGTAGAATTCCCAGTATTTATGCGGTTTATGAGCACATATTTCAAACTTTCCGGCTTACTCTCATGGAATATTGAAAAGCCTCATACTTTGTGGTATCATATGCTTAAAGGGCATAGGATACTCTGTTCACCCTGCCATTGAAGCTAAGCAAAAAAAGACACAGCGCATAGAACACTGTGTCTTGAAAATCTGTATTTGAAAATCACTTGAGCACCAAGGGCATAACCTTTGTGAAGTCTCCGTCCATAATGGACCATGTACTCTTGAGCTTCTCGGTAATGGGTGAGGAGATTTCCTGATGAATATAAAGGCTCTGCAGACCGAAGTTGTAGGAGCTCTTGATATCTGCCAGAAAATCATTGCCGATCATAATGGTTTCGTTTTTCTTCAGCTTATGGCGTTTGAAAAGAATCTCAAACATATGAGGGTCGGGTTTTTTGCATGCAACGTCGGAGCTGATAACTATATCGTCAAAGTACTTATCAAGTCCAAGCATTTTAATCTCAGGAACAGTGAAGTCGTGCTGAGCATTGGAAAGGAGAAATACCTTCTTGCCCTTTGCTTTCAGAGCTTGTAAAAACTCAGGCACACCCTTATAAAGGCGGATAAACTCTGTTGAGTAACAACGGAAAACGTTGGCAGTAAGGGCTGCTATCTCTCTGGTAACTGTAACCTTCTTGAATTCATACAAGGTCATAAAAACCTTTGTCAGGTCAATATCCACGTGCTTATGAGTGGGATTAGCCTTTTTGACCTCTGTCTTTTCCATAGCACAGAGTTCCTTGTACTTACATCTCAGCTCATAGGATGTATAATGTGCTCCACGGTATCCGTAAAAAAGCACCATCTTGTCCCAAAGCTCCTTTGACTCTTCATCTGTGCGGATATCAATAAGGGTGCCGTACAAATCAAAGATATAGTTTTTGAACACAAAACCACTTCCCCTGTATTTTATGACAGAATTATACCACACTCTTTTTGAGAAATAAAGTCTTTTTTGACAATTTATGATAATTTTTAAGAACATCATAATTTTTTGCAACCGTTTTTTGCGTTTTATATTCTTTACATGAAAGGAATGTATATATGAACAAGAAAGATATCGCAATAAATGCCGTTGAGGCGCTGAAAAAAGAATACCCCGATGCAATTTGCTCCCTTGATTACAGGGACCCATGGCAGCTTTTAGTTGCCACAAGACTTGCGGCACAGTGCACAGACGCAAGGGTAAACCTTGTGACCCCTGCCCTTTTTGCACGCTTCCCAGATGCACAGAGTATGGCACAGGCAGACGTGCAGGAGGTTGCAGAGCTTATCCATAGTTGCGGATTCTACCGCACAAAATCTCAGGATCTGGTTGAGTTTTCAAAAACCATTGTAAATGATTTTGATGGCAAGGTGCCTGATACTATTGAGGAGCTCACCACGCTTCAGGGCATAGGCAGAAAAACCGCCAACCTGATTGTTGGCGACATATACGGCAAGCCTGCGGTTGTGGTAGACACCCACTGCATCCGCATAACACGCAGGCTTGGCCTCCACGAGGAAAAGGACGCAACCAAGATAGAGAAGATACTGAGAGACCTCTTGCCCCCCGAGGAAAGCAATGACTTCTGCCACAGGCTGGTTCTTCACGGCAGAGTGACGTGCAAAGCCCCAAAACCTAAGTGCGATGAGTGCTGTATGAACTCCTTCTGTAAAAAGAAATTCTGACAAGCAAACACAAAAATCCCCTGAGTATTTTCACACTACTCAGGGGATAATTTTTATTGATTCAATATAGAATTACTGCAGGGCGTCGATTGCTGCCTTGATAAGGGCAATCTTCTCACGCTCGCGCTGAGCCTGGCCCTTGATTTTCTCTACAACAGCCTCGGGAGCCTTTGCCATAAAGCCTGCATTCTGGAGCTTCCCCTCGTCCTGAGCAAGAAGCTTTTCAACCTGAGCAAGCTCTTTGTTGAGTCTTGCAAGCTCTGCTTCCTTGTCTACAAGCTCGTTCATGGGGATGTAGATTTTTGCGTCGGATACAACGATTGTAACTGCACCTTCAAGGTCAAACTCGCTGTCAATCTCAACCTCTGTAGCACTTGCCAGAGAAACAATGAACTTTGCACCTAACTCGTAGGTCTCCTTGTTCTCAGTAGCAATGTAAACCTTTGCCTTCTTTGAGGGAGGAACGTTCATCTCGTTACGTCTTGTACGGATAGCAGTGATAGCCTCCATAATCTTCTGAGTTGTCAGAACTTCACGGGGGAAGTGGAGTGCATCCTCAAACTCAGGATACTCACAGAGCATAATTGTCTCATCGTGTGCATCTGCAGGATGAGGCAGAGTCTGCCAGATTTCCTCAGTGATAAAGGGCATAAAGGGATGGAGGAGTCTGAGTGTTCTCTCAAGCACCCAAACAAGCACCTGACGTGCATTCTGAGCGGTCTCGCCCTCCTCACGGAGTCTGGACTTTGTAAGCTCAATGTACCAGTCGCAGTAGCAGTCCCAGATGAAGTCATAAAGCTTCTGTACAGCAATACCAAGCTCAAACTTATCAAGGTTATCTGCAACCTCTTTTGCAACTGTATTAACTCGTGAAATAATCCACTTGTCCTCAGTTGTGAGAGTCTTGGGAAGCTCACAAGGAACATCGTGGTCGTCAATGTTCATATGAACAAAACGACTTGCGTTGTAAAGCTTATTTGCAAAGTTACGGCAGGACTCAACTCGCTTGTCGCTGAATCTCATATCGTTTCCGGGTGAGTTACCTGTAGCAAGGAAGAATCTCAGTGCGTCTGCGCCGTACTGGTCAATGAGAAGCAGAGGGTCAACGCCGTTGCCCAGAGACTTACTCATCTTTCTGCCCAGCTCATCACGGATAATGCCGTGGATAAATACGGTATCGAAAGGCTGTGCGCCCATATTCTCCATACCGCTGAAAATCATTCTGGCTACCCAGAAGAAGATAATATCGTAACCTGTTACCAGTGTGCTTGTGGGATAGAAGAAGTCAAGGTCATCTGTCTTTCGGGGCCAACCCAGAGTAGAGAAAGGCCACAGAGCAGAGCTGAACCAAGTATCCAGAGTATCCTCGTCCTGACGGATGTGTGTGCCGCCGCACTTGGGACATACTGTTACGTTATCCTTGGAAACTGTCATCTCACCGCAATCTGCACAATAGTAGGCAGGGATTCTGTGACCCCACCAGAGCTGACGGGAGATACACCAGTCGCGGATATTCTCCATCCAGTGGAAGTAAACCTTTTCAAATCGCTCGGGAACGAACTTGGTTTTACCACTGCGTACGCAATCAATTGCAGGCTCGGCAAGAGGCTGCATCTTAACAAACCACTGCATTGAAACTCTGGGCTCAACAGTAGTCGAGCAGCGATAGCAAGTACCAACGTTGTGAGCATGAGGCTCAACCTTTACAAGGAAACCGCCCTCTTCAAGGTCCTTAACGATAGCCTTGCGGCACTCATAGCGGTCCATACCCTGATACTTCTCGCCTGCGTTCTCGTTCATGTGAGCAGTATCGTCCATTACATTGATAATGGGCAGGTTGTGACGAAGTCCTACCTCAAAGTCGTTGGGGTCGTGTGCAGGAGTAATCTTAACAACACCTGTACCAAACTCCATATCAACATAGCTGTCAGCAACAACAGGAATCTCTCTGCCTACAATGGGGAGAGTAACTGTCTTGCCAACAAAGTCTTTGTATCTTTCATCATCAGGATTAACTGCAATAGCAGTATCGCCAAGGAGAGTCTCAGGACGGGTAGTAGCAAGCTCTACAAAGCCTGAGCCGTCAGTAAGGGGATAGCGAAGATGCCAGAAGAAGCCATCCTGCTCCTCAAACTCAACCTCTGCATCAGAGATAGAAGTACAGCAGTGGGGACACCAGTTGATAATTCTCTCGCCTCTGTAGATTAAGCCCTTTTCATAAAGGCGTACAAATACCTCTTTAACTGCGTCGGAGCAACCCTCGTCCATGGTGAATCGCTCTCTTGACCAGTCACAGCTGGAGCCAAGCTTCTTGAGCTGTTCGCAGATACGTCCGCCGTACTCGCGCTTCCACTCCCATGCACGCTCAAGGAAAGCCTCTCGACCGATATCTTCCTTGGTGATGCCTTCCTTTTTCATAGCCTCAACAATCTTTGCCTCAGTTGCAATAGATGCGTGGTCAGTACCGGGAAGCCAGAGGGCAGCATAGCCCTGCATTCTGCGGTAACGGATAAGGATATCCTGCAGAGTATTATCCAGAGCATGTCCGATATGAAGCTGACCTGTAATGTTGGGCGGGGGCATAACTATAGTATAGGGCTTCTTGCTGCGGTCTACCTCCGCACGGAAGAAGCCACCCTTCATCCAGAAATCATATATCTTATCCTCAACCTCTTTGGGGTTATAGGACTTTGCCAGTTCCTTTGCCATAAACAATTCCTCCTGTCGCAAAGGGAATATACATTGTTATTATCGCATTTAGAGTGCATTTTGTCAACGGATATACCGCAAAAAACCGACTGCTCCAAAAAAGAACAGTCGGATATTTTGTGTTTTTCTATTTTTATGCCTGTATTTATCTGATAGAGGCAATCTCCTGACCGCTTGCAAGGAGAGGAATGTTCTTTACAATTGCAGAGATATCTGCACTGTATACATAGCCTGTTCTCTCACCGTTTACAAGAGGAATAACCTTCTGTGTATCTGTCTCGCAGAACACTACTGTGTCAGACTCTCTGTCTGTTAGGTAGTTATAGGTTACTGTCAGCACCTTGTCACCGGCTTTGGTGGTGCTGTCACTGCCCCCTGTCTCCATAAGTGCCAGATCCTGATACATAATATAGAACTGGTCAGGGTCAATGTTCTTTGAATCAAGAGTAACTACATTCTCGGAGGTGACGGTCTCGTTGCCGTTCTCGTCTGTGACAGGAACTTCCTTTGTGCTTAACTTGAAGGTATATGTTTTACCCTCGGCCTTCAGCACAACAGACTCCAGAGCTGTGTAGGAGGGATAAAGCACATACTCACTCTGGAGCTTCTCCATAGAGGTAGTTGCCCAGGGAACACTTGTTGCGGCAATTTTATAGATAAGCTTGCCGCCTTCCTCCATAAGGAACACGTTGCCCTCTGAGTCCTCTTTGGAGGCTAAGAGAGAAATAGGAACCTTAACTTCTTTTTTGCTTGTCTCGTTGCCGGCATCATCATACTGAGTGTCAGTAAATGTGTATGTGGTCTTTGCTGTTGCATAAGGGGTGCTCAGACCATAGTCCTTGAGGTTCTGTGCATCGGGATTTACACACACAACCTCAGAAGCAGAAAGGTTACGGATAGAGCCGACAATGCTGCTTCCCTCTGTAGTCCTCACAGGAGCATTTCCGTGGGACTCCATAAGGTAGAAACACTCAAGAGAGCCGTCGGTGCTTGTAACCATAACAACATCTTCGCTCAGGTGTGTACCGCCAAGAGTTATTTTGTCAAAGCTGTCATCAGATGCATTTGCCGCATCGGTATTAACAGCAGTGCTGAACAAATCTGTAACGCTAAGAAGCATAGGCTCAAGCTCTGAGAGGTTTGCAACATAAACAGTCTCGCTGTCGCCGAACTGAATGTAGCAGGAAGTACCGCCGGGGGCATTATCGCCCATACGCAGTACAGAATATGTGCCGTCGTTGTAGTAAACCTTTGCCTCAGATACAGGTGCATCAAAGCCGTATTCTGCCGCATTTTCACCTGTCAGGTCTGCAACCTGTGTGAACTCTACAAAACAAACAGCGCTTGCAAGGAGGGAGGGGTTTGTAGCCGCTAAATCGTAATCCTCAAAGCCCTCCAATGTGTAAACAGTAGCCTCGGTAGTACCGTCAGCGTTTACAGGAGTTGAAAGCAGGAAGGTGTAGTTGCCCTCCTTGGTGCTCATCTCGATTTTTTCAATCTGTGCAGGCTTGTAGCTCAGGAGTGTGCCGTAGGAGTTGTTCTCAACCTCGCCTTTTGCGTTGGTCTTAACCTGCGCTGTGTGCATACCGTCCTCATTGGTAGAGAGTATCATATCTGTACCGGGGTCGATTTCTCCCACACCGTTTGAGCTCTCGCCCCAAGGCACTAAAACAACCACAAGGATAAGAGCCACAATGAGCACAAGAGCCACGCCTGCAATAATAATATTTCTTTTCATATTCTTATTCATCAGCGGTGTCTCCTTTTATTCCATACGATAATTCCGATTACCACAAGAGCAATGGGAACGAGGATAACAAAGATAATAAATACTGTAATCTGCTGTGCGGCAGTTACTATAATTGAATCTCCGCCAACCTGTACGCTCTCTACAAAAATCATTGCGTCGTTATCTGTGAGAGTGTTCATCAGGTTTAAGAAGTATGCTGTATTGTTGATGTTTGCACTGTATGATGAGTAGAGCCACCTGTTGCTCAGACCGTCATAGGAACCCCATACGATAACCTGAGAGGATTCCTCACTATCGTTTGTCTTGGTTGAGATTGCGGCAGCAGTAATTGGTGTGCCGTCACTCTTTATATACTCATGCTCTGAATCGGCATCCTCAGCAGGAATGAGAATATCTGCTGTGTCAGAGGACTGAAGCAGAGGTGTAGCCATTTCTTCGTCAAGAATTTCTACAGGCATACAGTAGGGCATAAGAACAGAGAGGGATTTATCGGTGAGACCCTCTGTGTAAGTCTCATCATAATAGTCCATCATAGAGCAGACCTTGCTCTCTTCACCCATCATAGCAAGACCCTTGGTAAGGTCGTTTTCGCTGATGTAGCCCTCGCCTACCTTGAGTCCCCACTGCTCTAAGAACAGGTCAAGATTGGGAGTATCAGCCGCGTGGTCAAAGGGAACATAAACTAAAGTTTTGCCGAGGCTTCCGTCATTTGAAAGCCAAGCGGAAAGATTGTCAACAGCCTCTTTTGTAAGGTCTGCAGAGGGTGCCATCATAATGATGATGTCTGTATCATCAGTAGGTTTCTGAGAAAGCAGGTTTACCTCATCAATCTCGTAGGCATTATCCTCAAGGAAAACAGGCAGATAGGAGCAGTAGTCCTTCAAATCGGAATTTGAGTTGAAGAACTCGCCGTTACCTGTGGAAAGTGCAATCTTCATAACCTTTTCAGCAGTAATCTTCTGAATTGACGAAAGCACGCACTGCTCAATGTACTGACCTGTGATTATAACATTGTAGCTCTGGTCATAAGAGGGAGCGAACACATCATAAATACCCAGACATTCGTACTTGCCTGTCTTTGTGTCCTCAACGATAATTATATTTTCTGAAGAAGTCCAGTCCACATCGGGATACTTCTCAGACATAGCCTTCATAGAGGTTGCCTCTATGTTAGCATATTCAAGGCTTACATTGTCATAGCGGGACATCTCACGAAGAAGCTGATTAACCTGATAGCCGTAGGTTGAGTCTATGGACAGGAGTCCTTCCTCCTCCATAAGCACCTTGATGTTCACCTGAGCTTCCATATAGTCAAGGTATTCCTCTGTGGTTTTCTGCAGGGAATATGCACCGCCTGATGTGAAGTCAATCTCAAGTGCAGGAAATCTGTTTACAAGGAAGGTTGCAAGCACATTGACACCTGCAAAGATAAGCAGGAAGATAACAATAAAGATTGAATAGAAAAGCTTGCGCTGTTTTGTAGTCATTCTCTTGTAGGAGGTCTTTGCAGATTCCGTTACGGACTCTGCCTTTTTAATGTTTTCGTTATTCATTTTTATACCTCCTTATGCCCAGCGTTTTTTGTCCAGAACTCTAACGGTCAGGAACATAAACAGTGCAACCCAGCTCAGATAGAACACTACGTCTGCAGGGTTGATAACACCCTTTACAAGGTTCATATAGTGAGCTGTAAGTGACAGCTTATCAAGAACCACAAACTCGTAGGTTGTTGAGAAAAGAGTGTTGATAAAGCTGAGAATTGCGTTAATGATTGAATCATAAAGCATAAGCACAAGACCTGTACCCATACCTATTACTGCAGCAATAATCTGATACTCTGTAAGAGATGAGTAGAACAGGTTTATTGACAGCAGTGCTGCACCCAAAAGCATAATTCCCAGCCAACCTGAGAAAAGTGTTCCCCATGCTATAGTGATTTCGGGGATAGTGATAAGCATTACAAGTGCATAGAAGAAGTATACAAGATTGCAGATTGTGTAAAGAGCCAGAGCGCTCAGGTACTTGCCCAGAACAATCTCCCAGAGCTTTACGGGAGCAGTGAGCAACGCCTGGTCTGTACGCTGACGTTTTTCTTCTGCAAAGGATTTCATGGTGATAAGGGGAATCAGGAAGAAAACAACATAGAGCATATTGTTTATAACATCCACAAGGCTGTTATACTGGCTGAAATAGCATATCATCCAGAAGAAAAAGCCTGACAAAAGCAGATACAGAGCAATTACTATGTAACCCAGAGTAGATGTGAAATAAGAGAAAAAGTCTCTTTTGAATATAGCGCCCATCAGTTCTTGTCTCCTTTCTTCTTTGTACGTTCAACCTTTGTGGAACCTGTAAGGTGCAGGAAGCTTTCCTCAAGAGACATACCTGCGTCCTTCATCTCAAGTATAGGACAATCTGCCTTTGCAAGTGTTCGGAACACTGCTCGGCGGACATCCACTGTCTTTTTATAATCAACAGCATACTGATATACACTGTCGCTCTCCTGAGCAATTCGTCTTACCTTTACCACACCGTCCACATCACCAAGCAGGGAAAGAACAGTAGAAGAAGTACCATCAACTGTCAGGGACAGCTTCTTTGTCTCTTCTGTGATATTTGCAATCTCCTCGGTCTTTGCGTCTGCGGTAATCACGCCGTTGGAGATAACCACGATTCTGTCACAGATAGCAGAAACCTCAGAAAGCACGTGGGAGGAGAAGATAACAGTGTGCTTCTTGCCAAGACTCTTGATGATGGAACGCATCTCAATAATCTGTCTGGGGTCAAGACCTACTGTAGGCTCGTCCAGAATAAGCACAGGGGGATTTCCCACCAGTGCCTGTGCAAAACCCACACGCTGTTTGTAACCCTTGGAAAGATTGCGGATAACTCTGTCCTTGATATCGTAAATCTTTACAAGCTCCATTACCTCTTTAAGATGCTCAGACTTAGGAAGCTTCACCTTCTTAAGCTCATAGATAAACTGCAGGTACTTCTCAACCGTCATATCAAGATACAAGGGAGGAAGCTCAGGCAGATATCCGATTCTGGCACGAGCCTCCATGGGATTGTCCAGAATGTCAAAACCATCAATGGTTACTGTTCCGCTTGTAGCAGAAAGATAGCCTGTAATAATGTTCATTGTGGTAGTTTTGCCTGCACCGTTAGGGCCGAGAAAACCAAGTATCTCTCCCTTTTCGGCGGTAAAGCTGATATCCTTTACGGCGGCCACATCGCCGTAATTTTTTCTCAGGTTTTTAACCTCTACCATTTGTTGTTCACTCCTTATACTCCTTATGAGTAATTGCGCTGTCGCTTACCATTTTCAGGAAACAACAACGCAATTTAAATTATATAACAAAGTCCTTGTGATTTGCTACACAAAAATGCAAAAATCAGCGCAACATCACATAACTTCATAAATTTGACACATTATATAGTCAATAAATCTGCATCACACCCTGAATTCGGTGATACAGCCCTGAGGACAAGACTCAATACACGCGTTACAGCCGGTGCATTTTTCGGGGTCAACTACTGCTTTGAAATTCACAACAGTAACCGCCTGTGCTTCACAGACCTTCTCACATTTTTTACAGCCGATACAAGCAGATTTGCAGACCTTGCGTGCCTGAGCACCCTTGTCGGAATTAGCACAACGGACAACGGTCTGTGGCTTGTAGGAAACAAAGGAGATAATGCCCTTGGGGCAAGCATTAACACACATGGAACAACCTTTGCACAAATCAGCGTCAATTCTTGCAACACCGTTGCAAACAGAAACAGCACCGTAGGGACAAGCAGATACACAGTCCCCAAGACCGATACAGCCGTAGGCACAAGCCCCTGTACCTCCGTGAAGTGACACAGCCGCCGCACAGGACTTAATACCCTGATACTCCATCTTTGTATCAGTGTTATCACAGCTTCCCATGCAGTGCACAAGGGCAACCTTTCTGTCAACACCCGTAGCTTCAACGCCAAGGATTTCTGCAATAGCATTTACACATTCCTCACCGCCGGGGGAGCAAGCGCCGAGCTTTGCCTCACCCTGTGCCAGTGCCTTTGCATAGCCACTACAGCCTGAATAGCCGCAGGCACCGCAGTTAGCACCGGGCAGTGCAGAAGTAATAGCCTCTACCTTTTCGTCTGTGGGTACCGCCATAATGGCAGAAGCAATAGCAAGGATAAGTCCGATTATAAGTCCTACGCCTGCAACAATTGCTACGGCAATAAGAATCATAGTTAAATCCATAACCGCACCTCCTTAAGCCAGCATATTATCCACAAGTCCTGAGAAGCCCAAGAAGCTCAGAGAAACAAGGGATGCCGCCACAAGAGTAATGGGCAGACCTTTTAAGGATTTGGGAATATCGCAGGTTTCAAGCCGCTGACGCACACCTGCAAACATTACCATAGCCACAAGGAAGCCGATACCTGCACCTAAAGAGTTTACCAGAGCGTGGATATAACCAAACTCTGCCCCGCTCTTTTCAATTACCAGCATTGTAACGCCCAGTACAGCACAGTTTGTGGTAATAAGAGGCAGATAAATACCCAGTGAATTATAAAGTGCAGGGATGTACTTTTTCAGCACAATCTCTACAAGCTGTACAAGACCTGCAATAACAAGGATAAAAACGATAGTCTCCAGATATTCCATTGAAGCGGGTACAAGGAGATACATATAGATAGGATAAGTAACCGCAGTAGCAAGGACCATAACAAAGGTAACTGCCGCACTCATACCTAAGGCTGTGTTTACTTTTTTGGAAACACCGAGGAAGGGACAAATACCTAAGAACTTGCTGAGAACATAGTTCTCTGTGAGGATAGCGGCAAGGAATACCGCAACCAATGTCTTAATCATAGGTCACTGCCTCCTTTCTCAAGCTTTACTGCTTCAGCAGAGGAAGGACAAGTGCTTTCCTCTCCCTCAGACTTATGCATAGAGCACTTACCGGCCAAGGGACAGCCAGCACAGCCTGTAGCCTTGGGAGGTTTCTTTCCGCTAACCTTTGCAGCCAGTGCAATAAGCATACCGAATACAAAGAAACCGCCGGGAGGAAGCAGGAAAATAAGAATCTGAAGCTCACCGGGCAGGTCCATACCGAACCATGTGCCGTTACCTAAAATCTCTCTGACAGAGCCCATCAGGAGCAAAGCCGCCGTAAAGCCGATACCCATTCCTATGCCATCAAGGATAGAGGGCAGAACGGGATTTTTGCTTGCGTACATCTCAGCTCTGCCGAGGATGATACAGTTTACAACAATAAGGGGCAGGAAGATACCCAGACTCTCGTCAATAGAGGGTGCATACGCTTTTACTATCATCTGCACCAGTGTAACAAAGGTAGCAATAATAGTTATGTACGCAGGGATTCTGACCTTATCGGGAATAATCTTTCTCATTGCGGAGATAACCGCATTGGAGCAAATAAGAACAATTGTAGCCGCAATACCCATACCGATTGCGTTGGAAGCCGCAGTTGTAACCGCCAGTGTGGGGCAGGTACCGAGAATGAGGCAGAGAACGGGATTTTCCTTAATTATACCCTTGGTGACTTCCTTTAGGTAATTATACTTTTTCTTTTCTGCCATCAGTTCCCGCCTCCTTCCAGAGAGTTATATACATTAAGTGCACTATTAACAGCCTGAGTTACTGCGTTTGATGTAATGGTTGCACCTGTGAGGGCATCAATTCTGCCTCCCTCACCGCCTGTTGAGTCCTTTACAACAGTAAAGCCGTTCTCAGCAGACTGCTTATACATATCCGTGAATTCTTTTTTGGTACAGTTAGCACCAAGGCCCGGAGTTTCCTCGTGAGAGAGAATCTCTACACCCGTAACCTGACCCTCAAGGTCTATACCAACCATAATCTCAACGTCTCCGCCGTAGCCTTTGTACGCAGAGGGGATTGCATAGCCCACTAAAGCTCCTGCTGAGTCAAGACCTGCGTAAACCTCAATCTCAAGCCCTTCTTTTCCCTCAAAGGTCTGAGCCTCAGGACAGACACTCTTCATAGCATCAGCTGCAGTCTGTGCCTGAATCTCAGCAATGGGGCCTTTTGTCAGCTCATTGGTGCCTGCAAGGAGAGCACTCACCACTATACAAATAAGGAAAAGAGAAATTGTGGGAACAAAAATATCCTTAAAGCTTATCTTTTTCATTTTGTTCCCTCCTTTGCTTTCTTCTCGCCGAAAGCTCTGGGAGCAGTTGCGCTCTCAATGAGCGGTGTGAGGATATTCATAATAAGGATTGAGAATGAAACACCCTCGGGCAGGTTTGCAAATGTTCTGATAAGCATTGTCAGCACACCGCAACCTATAGCATACACAACCTTACCCCACTTTGTAACGGGAGAGGTTGTGTAGTCTGTAGCCATAAACACAGCACCCAGCATAATACCGCCTGAGAGAATCTGCTCAAGGGGATCAAGACCCAACAGGAGTGCCATCAAAGCCGATGTGCCTATGTAAACCACAGGAATTGTAGGAACAATAACCTTTCTTGCAATAAGGTAGATACCGCCTAAAAGGATTGCCAGAGCACAGGTCTCACCCATAGAGCCTCCGTGATTTCCAAGGAAAAGCTCCATGTAGGAGTATGCACCTGATTCTGACGCAAGAGGAGTTGCAGAGGAAACTGCGTCCACACCCTGCATTGAGGTGGGAATCCAGTTTGTCATTGCTGTGGGGAATGAAACTGTCAAAATAATTCTTGCCGCCAAGGCAGGATTTACAAAGTTCATACCGATTCCGCCGAACATCTGCTTAACCACAACAATTGCAGCAACGCAGCCGAACACAGCCATTAAGGGATTAAGGTTTGCAGGCAGGTTAAGTGCTAAAAGTACACCTGTAACCACTGCAGATAAATCACCTATGGTCTGCTCACGCTTCATAACGATTCTGCATATATACTCGCTGAACACACAGGTGAGCACACATACACCCAAGAGCATAAGTGCACGCCAGCCGAAGTAAACAACAGAAGCCACGCAGGCAGGCACAAGGGCAATAACCACGTCAAGCATTATCTTTCTTGTACTTGAGGTGCTTCGCAGATGAGGAGATGCTGATGCAAAAAATTTACTCATATCACTTATCTCCTTTCTGCTTTGCCATCTGAGCTCTGAGCTGGGATTTACCCAGTCGGATAGTCTGTACTATATGTCTGTGTGCAGGACAGCTGAAAGCACAGCTTCCGCACTCCATACAGGTCATAATCTGATGCTTTTTCATTGCCTCAAAGTCACCCTGCTTTATATCTGCACAGAGTCTTGTGGGCATAAGCTTCATGGGACAGGCAGACACACATCTGCCACAACGGATACAGTCTGTAGGCTCAGCGAGTCTTGCCTCTTTTTCATTAAAAGCAAGGATTGCATTGTTCTGCTTAAGCACAGGCAGTGTATCATCAATAAGGGCAATACCCATCATAGGTCCGCCCATAAGGAGCTTTCTGGGCTCTTCCTTATATCCGCCGCAGAATTCGATAACCTTATTGATAGGCGTACCAATGGGAACAATTACATTCTGAGGTTCCTTGATAGCACTGCCGTCAACAGTAATTCTCTTTTTTATAAGAGGCATGCCTGTTTTCAGGTAATCGCTGAGGAATGCAATAGAAGTTACGTTCATTACTATACAGCCTGCGTCTGCAGGGAGTTTGCCCACAGGCACCTCTCTGCCTGTACAGGCTTTTATTAAAACCTTCTCTGCACCCTGAGGGTAGGAAGCTTTAAGAGGAAGCACCTTCACCCTGTCCTCAGGGTCGTGCTTCTCATTCTCTGCAATTTCTGTGAGAATTTTAATAGCCTCAGGCTTGTTGTTCTCTATACCGATAATTACACGGTCAATGCCCAGTATCTCCAAAACAGCATAAACACCTGACATTACCGCCCATGAATTCTCTATAACCTCTCGGTTATCGGCGGTAATATACGGCTCACACTCTGCACAGTTGATGATAAGGGTGTCAATCTCCTTGTCTGCAGGGACGTTGAGCTTTACATGAGCAGGAAAGCCTGCACCTCCAAGACCTACCAGACCGCTTGCTCTTACAGCCTTCAGAAAGTCCTGCAGATTCTCCACCACAGGGGGCTTAATATCAGGGTCGGGAGTATCCATACCGTCAGACTCAATCACTACTGCGTCAACAGCCTGACCTGAGGGCATAGTAAGTTTTGTAATGCTTTTGACAACACCGCTTACACTTGAGTGTATAGGCGCACACACAAAGGCATCAGAGTCGCCGATAACTGTGCCAACATATACAGTATCTCCTACAGCTACCTGCACCTTACAGGGTGCACCGATGTGCTGACTCATGGGAATAACAACCTCAGCGGGTGAGGGCATAATCACGCTCTCTTTGTCAGCGGTATGCTTTCTGTGAGGCACCTTTGCTCCCCCCGGAGTACGGAAGGGGGCTCTCGGAAACCTCAGGCTTTTCTTGTTCATATATTAACCTCCCTATAAAAGAAGTGGGATTTACCTTGCAACTGTTACTGATGAATATTTCATTATTTCACAGTTAAAATAATTATATCATTCGCACCTGTTTTTTTCAATAGAAATTATATGCAATGCACATATTTGTAATAATATAATACAAAATATAATATAAAACTTACCATTTCAAAGGATGTATATTATGGAATATTTAAATGCCTTCTGGGTGGGAGGCCTTTTGTGCCTTTTGTGCCAGCTTCTCATTGACTTTACCAAGCTCACCCCTGCCAGAATTCTCACAGGCTGTGTGGTGCTGGGTGTAATACTCTCTGCAATCGGTGTGTACAAGCCCTTTGCGGAATTTGCAGGTGCAGGCGCCACAGTGCCCCTTCTGGGCTTTGGCAACATAATGGCAGAGGGTGTCAGAAAAGCCGTTGACGCTAAAGGTGCACTGGGAATCCTCACAGGAGGACTGACCTCTTCCTCGGCAGGTATTACCGCTGCCATAGTCCTCGGCATAATCGCAAGCCTTGTGGGCAAATCCCGATTCAAAAAATAAACATCTGTGCAAAGCAAAACGGGCCTCGCCACCGATAGCGAAGCCCGTTTGTATCCCTGCAAATTAAAAATAATCTGATTTTTTTAACATCCTGTTTATATCTTCATATGAGCCATTCCGTGTTTATTGCAAAAGGCATAGATGATTCCGTGTCCTTTTTTCTTAAATCTAACAGATATATCTTGTTCAGGGTACAACTTTACAATTTCACAACTGTTTGATGTAACATAAGCAATAAAAGAAATATAGTGTTTTTTATCCATAGAATGATTTATTGATACATAATACTCGTCCTCTATTGTTTCAAGGTGGATTGCGTGGTTCTCGTCATATTCTTCAGCTTCTTCCTTTTGCAATGTAATACCACAACACGAAAACGAGCCTGCTCCAACCGCAGAAATAATATTGCCGCAAATCGGGCATACAAAGAAGCTCATCTTCTTCATATTGCTTGACATATTTTCATTTTTCCTCAAATCACCTGTAAGTAATTCTGTTATTGATGTACCCAATGCTTTTGACAAATCTTCAATAATAGCTATATCAGGCAAGCCTTTTCCCGTTTCCCATTTGGATATAGTTTTATCACTTACATTTATTTTTTTCGCAAGTTCTTTCTGAGTTATTTTACGCTTTTCTCTTAATTCCTTTATCGTTTTTCCGGTTATATATCCCACAATATGCACCTTCCTTTACAATTGTTGAGATAATTATATATCCTATTTTATAAAGCAACAACCTACGAAAAGTAGAATTACACAAATTCAAGTTTACCACTCTTTTGAATTTATCACACTTATCGGCAATCAACAAGGGTAATATTGTAACAAACCCCAGTACACAGCTGACATACCGATACAGGATGTGTTGTAAAATGGCTGAAATTCACCCTTGAAAACTAAACTGAGCCGTTGTATAATTAAGGGTAGATTGTTTTTATTATTAGTCAAAGGGGTATTTCTATGATAGCCAAAGGTTTTGACAACAATAAATATCTGAGTATGCAGTCCCAGTGTATCAAGGAGCGAATCGACCAGTTCGGCGGCAAGCTGTACCTTGAGTTCGGCGGCAAGCTCTATGATGATAACCACGCCTCCAGAGTCCTTCCCGGCTTTGAGCCTGACAGCAAGCTCCAGATGCTTATACAGCTCAAGGAGCAGGCAGAAATCGTCATCGTAATAAACGCAGGAGACATTGAGAAAAACAAGGTACGCGGCGACTTGGGCATCACCTATGACCTTGACACCCTCCGTCTTATTGACGTGTTCCGCGGTGTAGGCCTTTATGTTGGCTCTGTGGTACTCACCTGCTATGCAAACCAGCCCTCTGCAAATAAATTCCAGAAGCGTCTGGAGTCTTTGGGTGTAAAGGTTTACCGCCACTACCCCATTCCCGGCTATCCTGCAGATATTGACCTTATTGTAAGCGACGAGGGTCTTGGAAAGAACGAATACATTGAAACCGAGAAGCAGCTTGTTATCATCACTGCTCCCGGTCCCGGCTCAGGCAAGATGGCCACCTGTCTTTCTCAGCTTTATCACGACCACAAGCGTGGCGTTCAGGCAGGCTATGCAAAATTTGAGACCTTCCCCATCTGGAATCTCCCCTTAAAGCACCCTGTAAATGTTGCTTACGAGGCTGCAGCTGCTGAACTTAACGACGTAAATATGATAGACCCCTATCACTTTGAGGCATACAACGAAACCGCGGTAAACTACAACCGCGATGTAGAGATTTTCCCTGTACTCAGCGCCATGTTTGAGCAGATTCTGGGCGAGTCACCTTACAAATCTCCCACAGATATGGGTGTTAATATGGCAGGCCACTGCATCTTTGATGACGAGGCAGTATGTGCCGCCGCTCAGCAGGAGATTATAAGACGTTACTATGACGCTATGTGCTCACAGCGTCAGGGCAACTGTGACAAGGAAGTTGTGTTCAAGCTTGAGCTTCTTATGAAGCAGGCAGGACTCAGCACAGAGCAGAGACCTGTTATCGGAGCAGCTCTTAAAAAAGCTGAGGGAACAGGAGAGCCTGCCGCCGCAATCGAAATGCCTGACGGCACAATCATCACAGGTAAAACCTCATCACTGCTGGGGGCGTCCTCTGCTGCAATACTTAACACTCTTAAGTACCTTGGTGGAATCGACGACGAGATTCACCTTATCTCTCCCACAATCATCGAGCCTATCCAGAAATTGAAGGTAGGACATTTAGGCAACCACAACCCCAGACTTCACATTGACGAGGTGCTCCTGGCACTTTCCATCTGTGCCGCAACAGATTCCCTTGCACAAAAAGCCCTTGACCAGCTCCACAAGCTGAAGGGTCTTGAGGCACACGCAACGGTTATCCTTGCAAGCACCGACGAAAAGATGTTCAAAAAGCTTGGTATAAATCTCACCTGTGAGCCCACCTACCAGACAAAGAAGCTTTATCATCTGTAATAACTCTCATAAATAACAAACGACTGTTGAGTTTTGTAATTTCAGCAGTCGTGTTCTTTTTTGTGTTGACTTCGGCATACTTAAATCCCACCGGGGGAGGCACCCTGTTTTCTTGCCGTTTCTTGTGCAATAACCAAAAGTTATGGTGCGTTCTTTCTTTGTGCTGTTTCTTTTATTGACAAGCTTTCTTTAAGTTTGATATATTCAAATCATCAGCAAAGGAGGTTACTTCTATGAAGAAAACAAGAAACTCTATAATCGCTTTTATGCTGGCGGTACTTATGCTTATTTCTGCAACCCCTGCAGGAGCGGTATCTCCTGCAGACAATGAGCCTAAGACCATTCAGACACCTGATGGAATTATCTGTCAGATAAACTCTGAGGGTGAGCTTACAGTTACAGACTATTTGGGAACACAGGACGAATTGACTATCCCCTCTACTGTGGACGATATGCCTGTTACAGCAATCGGAGGATATGCTTTCGAAGCAAACCACACACTTAAATCCATAACCCTCAGCGAGGGTATTTCTATCATTTACGAATACGCTTTCAGAAGCTGTTCCAACCTCAGTGTGGTAAACCTCCCTGACAGCCTTCAGGTTATACGCAACGAAGCCTTCACAAACTGCAGTTCTCTTACTGAGCTCAACATCCCCAAGGGTGTCAGATCTATCGGCAATCATCTTTTCTACGGATGCGAAACCATTCAGAACGTCAACGTCTCCCCCGAAAACAAGCTCTATTCAAGCATTGACGGCGTTCTTTTTGACAAAGCCGCCACAACCCTTATCTATTATCCTGCAGGAAAAACCGCAACTGAGTACACACTGCCCCGGGGCACGAAAAATATCGGTGCAATTGCCTTCTACCTGAGCAACCATCTGGAAACAATAAACCTTCCCGAGGGACTTGAGGCAATCGCAGGATATGCCTTCTTTGGCTGTGACAACCTGTCCTCCCTCGTTCTGCCTGATTCAGTGCTGGTTATAGGCGACTCCGCCTTCGATTACTGCGACGAGCTGAAATCTATAAGCATTGGTGCTAATCTGTTCTATCTGAACATAGAAGATGTCGATTCACTGAACAGCTTAGAGGAAATCCGTGTCAGCCCTGACAATGAGCACTTCTGCGATATTGACGGAGTTCTCTTTGACAAATCCGCAAAGACCCTGATCAGATACCCCGCAAACAAAGCAGGCAGCTCCTATTGTGTACCCGAAGGCACGCAGACTCTCGGAACAAAAGCCTTCTATTGTATCGACCAGCTCATCTCTGTAACTCTCCCTGATTCCCTCGCAACTATAGGCAAACACGCCTTCTCCAACGCTCAGGAACTCAGGAATGTAAACTTCGGCACCGGGGTTACAAAATTAGAAGAAGGAGCATTCTGGGCTTGCTTCGGTCTTGAAGAAATCACCCTGCCTGCTACTATAACAGAGATTCCTGATGAAGCCTTTTCAAGCTGCTGGAATCTGCGAAAAATCACAATTCCCGACAGTGTTACCAGAATCGGCGAAAGAGCCTTCTCAGGCTGTGACTCTTTGTATGAGATAACTATACCTGCCTCAGTAACAGAGATAGGAAAACACGCCTTTGAGGATTTTTACAACTTAAAGCCCTTTACTATTTACGGCTATGCAGGCTCTGCCGCTGAAAGCTACGCCGCGGAATTTAACCACAAATTTGTTGCTATAGGTGTAATTGAACCTCCTACAAATAATACCCAGAACTTTGATCGCGGAGACGCAAACCTTGACGGAGAAGTAAACGTCAAGGACGCAACTGCTATCCAGAAGCACGTAGCAGAGCTTGAGCTTCTTGACGATATAGGCTTTATCCTTGCAGACTATGACGAGGACGACGTAATCACCATCAAGGACGCAACTGAAATCCAGAAAAAGACAGCAGGTCTTATCTGATTCATCTCCATTAAAACAAAAAGCATAATTTAAACAAAAACCGCAGAAGCTTTGGTAGCCTCTGCTGTTTTTCAATACAAAATCCACGCCAAAATCAAGAACACAAGGTCACTGCACCTCACTGTTTTCAATTGCAAAGTTTGGCAGAATATTGATGAGCTCGTTTCTTCTTTGATTCTGATAGAAATGACTTTGTATCCGTCTTCACCCCTGAGTGACTTTTTGTTTATAACAAGATCACCTCAGACTCCTTATTCCTTGACTTATGTTACAATTAATAACATAAAACCCAAAAGTCAAGCTAAAAGAAAACCTTAAAAAAACTATTGACAATCACACTTACATTACTTTTAAGCTGAAATCTTTTTAACATTATTAAACCATTAGTTGATTTATTCTAAATTGCGTCTATTGTAAATACCTTTATATAGGTGTTAATATAAGAACAAAGAAGCCAAAACAATAATAAATCAGGAGGAAATGCCATGAAAAAAAGAACAATTAAATCTATGTTTTTATGTTTGCTAGCTGCACTGATACTGTTAACAAGCATACCCTTTTCAAGTATAGCTGCAGCAGACTTTGAAATGCCGGAGCTCTTTTATGAGCTGCAGGAAGACGGCACAGCAGAAATCACACGCTGCGACGACGAACTGACAGAAATCACCGTTCCCGAATCCATTGACGGCTACACAGTAACAAGCATAGCAAGCGATGCATTTTACGACTCTGCAGCTGTCAGCATCTCTTTACCCAACACTTTGACCCATATCGGTGCCGACGCATTCTCTGACAGTGCCTTTTATGACAATGAAAGCAACTGGGAAAACGGTATGCTCTATGTAGGCGAATATCTGATTGCCGTCAGCGAAGGAACTCCTGCTGATGTTGTAATCAAGGACGGAACCAAGCTTATTGCCGATTCTGCATTCCCCAGATTCGCTGAACTCGATTCCCTTACTATCCCTGCCAGCCTTGAAGATATGGGTACTCAGGCAAGGCCCTTTAGCTTTAGTAACGGCTTCACAGTTGCAGATGCCAACAAGAACTATTCTGCTGTTGATGGTTCTCTGTACAACAAAGACCAGACTGTTCTGCTGAACTACTATTCTGACCCTGATGTCGAGGACTGTATTGCAACTATCCCAAGCACCGTAAAAAAGATTGAAGACTTTGCGTTCTCTCATTCTCCCCGCACCTTCAAGGAGCTTATCATCCCTGCCGCTCTGGAGGAGATATCCTCCAATGCATTATATCCCTCTGAATTTGAAAAAATCACTATTGATTCCGATAATATGCACTTCGCAATTCACGGTGACGGTTTTCTTTATAACAAGGAGCTCACAGAGGCAATTTATCACACTGATACGCCTTGGACCAGTGAACCCGTAGACTATGTTGCACCTGAATCTCTGAAGGTTATATCCGACTATGCGTTTAATTCATGTTCAAACCTCGGCTCTGTTACTCTGCCCGAGGGCCTTGAATATATCGGCATGAGTGCTTTTAATTTTGCAAGCAGACTTGCAGAAATTAACATTCCATCCACTGTTACATATATCGGTGAAGATGCTTTTGCGTACACCGAAATATTCACTTCATATTTCAATGAAAACCGTAACGGTGTTTTATACATCGACAACTGTCTTGTTGCCGCAAGGAATTACGATGATGCCGAGTTAACAATCCAGGACGGAACCCGTCTGATTGCTAATAATACTCTGAGCTATTCATTCAATTTCACCTCTATTGTTTTACCTGACAGCTTAAAAATCATTGGCGACAGTGCATTAACCGGTTCTAAAATTACTGCAATTAACTTCCCTGAGGGACTGGAATACATCGGTGACTATGCATTTCAGTATACCGAACTTACGGATGCAGTTCTTCCCGAAAGCTTAAAATATATCGGCGATTTTGCTTTTTATTCCGCAAATTTAACCTCTGTAACAATTCCCGAAGGACTTGAGTATCTGGGTGAGAGTGCATTCGAATTTTGCTTTGACCTGAAGGAGCTTACTCTGCTTTGCGATTCCCTTACAAAAATCCCGGACTGTGCATTCTACGCCTGCGGCATTGAAGGTGAGCTTGTAATTCCCGACGGTATCAAGGAAATCGGTAAAGAAGCTTTCAACTGCAGATGCGATGGAATAGTTGTCCCCAAGTCAGTTGAAAAAATCGGCGAGGGTGCCTTCGGCTTTTTAGAATATATTAAAGGCTATAAAGGCACCTGTGCAGAAGCTTATGCAAAGGAGAATTATATAACATTTATTCCCCTTGATGAAAACGAGCCTTCCACATCACCTTTGGACAAATACGAGACAGGTGACGCAAACCTTGACGGCGACATCAACATCAAGGATGCCACCGCTATTCAGAAGCACGTAGCACAGCTTATACTCCTTGAGGGCGATGCTCTTACCCTTGCAGATTACGACGAGGACGACGTAATCACCATCAAGGATGCTACCGCTATCCAGAAGAAGGTAGCAGGACTTATCTGATTCATCTCCATTAAAACAAAAGCATAATTTAAACAAAAACCGCAGAAGCTTTAAAGGCCTCTGCGGTTTTTACATCCTGCCATATCTGCGAATATATCCTTTTATACTTAATTACCGATTACAAAAAACACAAGTAAAATTTCACACACACAAAGAACATCCTCTGATTACCCAGTCTTCAGTGGTCTATGTTTGTTTTTTCTGTCCTTGTATGTACTATACTACCCTTACTCTATACTATACTTACCTACCCTTACTCTATACTATACTTACCTATCCTAACCTATCCTAACCTATCCTGAGTATCCAAAATGGATACAGAGTGTATACAGTGTATTTTGAGCACAAAAAAGCAGAGGGCATAGTACACCCTCTGCTCCCTGTTACGTATTAAGATTTATGAGAAAACAATCAAACAATAGCGTTATCGAGATACTCCTCGAGCTCCTCGTTGTCCTTCTCTTTTTTCTTCTTAACAACCATAATGGTGGTAACTGCTGCAGCAACTGCAACAATAGCAGACAGCAGAGCGATAACCCAGCCCCAAGAACTGTTCTTTTTCATATTACGTACCTCCTGTGTGTTCTCATAAATATTCTGTGCAGAAAATCACAGATATTCTATACACTAAAATAATAACAGCCGTATGAGAAAAAGTCAACCGAATAATGGCAATTTGCAGAAAAAATATCCGCAAAAACAAAAAAAGCAGAGAGAGCTCTGCTTTTAAGGTTTTATTAAGAAAAAATTATGCTGTAGCATTCAGGCGCTTCACAAGATTAGACTTGCTTCTTGCGGCAGTGTTCTTATGCAGAATACCCTTTGCGGTAGCCAGATCAATTTTCTTAACAGCAAGACGAACCGCCTCAGCTTTGTTGTCGGCGTTGGTGTCGATTGCGTAGTATGCTTTCTTAATTGCTGTTCTGAGAGCAGACTTAACGCTCTTGTTCTGAGCAGTTTTGGTTGCGATAACCTTAACGCGCTTCTTTGCTGATTTGATATTGGGCATTGTCCCACCTCCTTCAAAAGCGTTAACACGAAACCTCGTGAGATTTATCATCAGAGCTTCCATAAAAGCCCTATTTTCACAATCGTGCTGATATATAATACCACTACCGATTGAAAAAAGCAAGCATTTTCTTTATTTTCCGCATAATTTTTTTCAAAAATATTTATACTCTCCCTATATACACTATATATAGATATCCTCATGGTAACCAGATACAAGAGAGCCCTTCCGCTAAATATATTTTTCTGCAAAAAGTTTCCTTATCCTGCCGAAAAATCCCCTTGTACACAGATAATTCACAAATCTTTTATCCAAAATACACTTGACATTTCCATATATCGGGTGTAAATTATTAGTAGAGTTAGCACTCGCACCGTTAGAGTGCTAATCCGAAACGGAGGCGATGATTTGGAGCTTGCAGAAAGAAAACAGAAAATACTCCGGGCCATCGTTGAGAGCTTTATTGAAACAGGTGAACCGGTAGGTTCAAAGACCCTGCTTACTGAAACGGGTATCAACGTTTCTCCCGCCACCATCAGAAACGATATGGCAGATCTGACACAAAACGGATACCTGTATCAGCCTCACACCTCCCCAGGCAGAATT
>JAZSLX010000055.1:0-2419 GCA_045535605.1 Ruminococcus sp. | reverse complement strand
ATTACATCTAATGTTATGTATGGTAAGAATACAGGTGCAACTCCTGACGGCAGAAAGGCTCACGAGGCATTTGCACCCGGCGCTAACCCCATGCACAACCGTGAGGAGAACGGTGCTCTTGCATCTCTTAACTCTGTTGCTAAAATCAGCTATGACGATTGCCGTGATGGTATTTCCAATACTTTCTCCATCACTCCCGATGCACTGGGCAAGTCTGATGAAGAGAGAGTTTCTAACCTTGTTGGTATTCTTGATGGTTACTTTGCAAAGATGGCACATCACATTAACATCAACGTACTTAACAGAGAAACTCTTATGAAAGCTTATGAGAATCCTGAGGCTTATCCCAACCTTACAATCAGAGTTTCCGGCTATGCTGTAAACTTTAATAAGCTCTCTCGTGAACAGCAGAGAGAGGTTATCAGCCGTACATTCCACGAGGCAATGTAATGGAAACCCGCGATATTGTTGGTAATATTCAATCACTGCAATCTTTAGGCACTGTAGACGGGCCTGGTATCAGATTTGTTGTTTTCACTCAAGGGTGTAACCTCAGATGTGGATGCTGTCACAATCCTGACACATGGGATATCAAGGGCGGTACACAGTATACAGCAGAAGAACTTCTTGATAAGGTCAGAAGATATAAAACCTACTTCGGCAGTGAAGGTGGTATAACCATTTCTGGCGGTGAGCCTCTTTTGCAGAGTGAGTTTGTAACTGAGCTTTTTAAGCTGTGTAAAGAAGATGGCATAAATACCTGTCTTGATACATCAGGAAGTATTCTCAATGAGTCTGTGAAAGAGCTTTTGAAGTATACTGACAGAGTGCTTTTGGACATTAAGTACACCACAGATGAAATGTACAGAGAATATGTAGGCTGCAGTATTGACTCTCCCCTGCTCTTTCTTGCGTATCTTAATGAGTGCGGTATTCCTGTGACCTTGCGTCAGGTAATAATCCCGACACTTAATGACAATGAGGATAATATTCTGAGATTAAATGCGATTGCTGAGAATAACCCTTGTGTTGATAAGATAGAACTATTACCTTTTAAGAAAGTCTGCAAGGTAAAGTATGATAACATGGGACTTGAGTTTCCATTTGATAAGTACCCTGTTCCTGATGCAGACACAATGAACAGACTGAAAGAATTATTATAATAACACAACAATAAAACAGCCTTGAAGTGTAATAAAAACTTCAAGGCTGTTTCTTTTATCTTATTAATTATTTATGGGAGTGTATCCTGTTTTCTCGATTAATTCTTGTCCTTGGGGGCTTAATATCCACTCAACCAGTGCTTTTGTGTTTTCGTCAGCATCACTTCGGGTTACAGCATAAAAATATGAAGCTATAGGATAGGTGTCGTTCTCAATGTTTTCGATATTGGGATAAACACCATTAATGCTGAGAAGCTTAATCTGGTCATTTTTTACCATTTCTGTAGAATAGAATCTGAAGGAGTAGCCGATTGCATTTTTATAGTTCTTATAGTCGGCAGTTTTCTCTATTATACCGCCCATACCGCTGACAACATCTTCTGTTGGAGGCTCTACCAACGGAGTGTGTCCCATCAGATTCTGGAGTGCACTCTGGCTTCCGCTTCCTTCATCACGCTGAAATGCTCTTATTTTGCCAAAGCCATCTACTCCGAGTTCATTCCAATGTGTGATTTCTCCTGAGTATATACCTCTGATTTCTTCAACACTAATATCTTCTATAGGATTTTTAGCATTGGCAAAGAATACAAAAGCCTCTTTGCCAATGGGTGTGTATACAAGTTCTACACCTTTGACTTCAGCATGGACTTCTTGTTGCTCTGAAGGACCTGCGACAAAGATAATATCAGCTTCTCCGTCTACTATCATCTCGTAAGCAGCAGTTGTTTTATTACAGCTAAGGTAATTAAATGTATCATGATAATCGTTAGCATATGTTATGTGGTCGATAGTGTATTTTGGGTATACGGCTCTTGCGAAAGATGAATACACAGGATATAAAGCGGTTGCACCGTTCATTCTGGGGATATCTTCAGTTATGGTAAGAGTTGTGGGTTCATCAAGGGTTGCAACTTTTGTACCTGCAACATAGGGAGAATATTCCAGAAGCAAATCATTGCCCTCTTCCACCGTAGGTATGCGATCAACATAATTGTTATATGCTGTGTGTATAACTGGGATTATCACACACAGAAGCGTAATAATGATTGTGGGAATGTAAAATCTTTTTTTCTTAATAAAGCCCCACAATATTCCTGCAAGCGTAACCAGAAGTAATATACATACAACTATAGTTATTATATTGTACAATAATGGGCGTACTGTGCTGAAAAGAATTACCAGCATGACGGCAAAAGCTACAATAACGGTGAAAATAGAAGAAGAAACAAAGATAAGAACTTTTGCAAACTTCTTGT
>JAZSLX010000117.1:0-2329 GCA_045535605.1 Ruminococcus sp. | reverse complement strand
GGCTTCGCTGACAAATACATTGCAAAGCTCTGGGGTGTTTCCGACGACGAGATTTATGCTCTCAGAAAGAGAGAAAATATCTTCCCCATCTACAGAATGGTTGATACCTGCCACACAGGTGCATACATTCCTTACTTCTACTCAAGTTATCAGGGCGAGAACAAGTCCATTGTAACAGATAACAAGAAGACTATCGTTCTGGGTGCAGGTCCTATCCGTATCGGTCAGGGCGTTGAGTTTGACTACTCCACTGTTCACGCAGTTTCTACTATCCGTAAGTCAGGCATTGAAGCTATCATCATCAATAACAATCCTGAGACAGTTTCCACTGACTACACAACAGCAGACAAGCTGTACTTTGAGCCTCTTACTCCCGAGGATGTAATGAACGTAGTTGAGTTTGAGGGTGCTTATGAGGCAATCGCTTCTCTCGGCGGTCAGACCGCAATCAACCTTGCAGAGCCTATCGGCAGACGCGGTGTAAAGGTTATCGGTACTGACGTTGAGGCTATAGATCGAGCAGAGGACAGAAAGAGCTTTGAGAGAATCCTTGCAGAGCTTAATATTCCTCAGCCCAAGGGCACAGCAGTTACCAATATCGAGGACGGCGTAAATGCTGCAAACTCCATCGGCTATCCTGTTCTTGTTCGTCCTTCCTTCGTTCTTGGCGGTCGTGCAATGCAGATTGTTGCTAACGAGGAACAGCTCAGAAGATACCTGAGAACAGCTGTTGAGATTGACGAGGACAAGCCCGTACTTGTTGACAAGTACATTATGGGTAAAGAGGTAGAGGTTGACGCAGTATGCGACGGCACAGATGTGTTTGTAGCAGGTATTATGGAGCTTGTTGAGCGTACAGGTGTTCACTCAGGCGACTCCATCAGCGTTTACCCTGCATTCAGTATCAGTGACAAGGTTAAGGGTGTAATACTTGAGTATGCTAAGAAGCTGGGTCTTGGTCTTGGTATTGTAGGTCTTTACAATATCCAGTTCATCGTTGACTCTAACGAGGATGTTTACATCATTGAGGTTAATCCCCGTTCTTCAAGAACAGTGCCCTTCCTTTCTAAGGCTACAGGCTACTCCCTTGCAGATATTGCCACAAACGTAATCATGGGCAAGACCTTAAAGGAGCAGGGAATCTTCACAATCTATCCTACTGAGAAGAACCGCTGGTACGTAAAAGTTCCCGTGTTCTCCTTCAATAAAATCAAGGGTCTGGATGCTTACCTCTCACCTGAGATGAAGTCCACAGGTGAAGCTATCGGCTACGATAAGAAGCTTAACCGTGCAATGTACAAGGCTATTCAGGCAGCTGGTATGACAGTTCAGAACTACGGCACAGTTCTTGTAACTATTGCAGACAAGGACAAGGAGGAGGCACTGCCTCTTATCCGCCGCTTTTACAAGCTTGGCTTTAACATTCAGGCTACAGAGGGTACAGCAAACTTCCTCATCGAAAATGGTATCCGTACTCATAAGATGGGCAAGATTTCTGAGGGCTCAGAGGATATCCCCAAGGCAATCCGCAAGGGTCACATTGCTTATGTTATCAACACCCGTGACATCGGCTCTATGAGTCAGGCAACAGACGGCTACGAAATTCGTGCATGTGCTTCTGAGAATAACGTAACAATGTTCACAGCCCTTGATACAGTTAAGGTACTGCTGGATGTACTTGAGGAAACAACACTTACAATTTCTACAATTGATGCAGAGTGAGTTGAGTGAAAAATGAAACAGGTAATTTTCAAAGTAATCTCTAACGAGAAAATAGCTAAAGACGTGTTCAAAATGGTGATGGAGGGAGACACAACCTCCATTGCCTGCGGACAGTTTGTTAATATTCAGATTGAGGGTCTTTACCTTCGCCGTCCTATCTCCGTTTGCGAGGTAGCAGGTGACAAGCTTACTATCATCTATAAGGTAGTAGGCAAGGGCACCGAGGTTATGAGTGCTATGGCAGAGGGTACTTCTCTTGATGTGCTCACAGGCCTTGGCAACGGCTATGACCTGTCTGTAAGCGGTGAAAAGCCTCTCCTTATCGGCGGCGGTGTAGGAGTGCCTCCTATGTATCAGCTTGCAAAGGACTTGAGAGCTGAGGGTAAAGACGTTACAGTTATCCTTGGCTTTAACAAGGCAGAGGAGATTTTTTACACCGCTGAGTTCAAGGCTTTAGGTGCACAGGTGTACGTTGCAACTGTTGATGGCAGTGTAGGTACCAAAGGTTTTGTAACCGATGTTATGAAAAACCTCACAGATTACACATATGTATACACCTGCGGTCCTGAGCCTATGCTGAGGGCTGTATATAACGAGAGTAACACCT
>JAZSLX010000062.1:0-14322 GCA_045535605.1 Ruminococcus sp. | reverse complement strand
GCGACTTATGTCTTTTGTAAGCCTGCTTTCAAAATATAACATTAATGCAACCGTCCGCCGTACTCTTGGCAGTGATATCAATGCTTCCTGCGGACAGTTGAGAGGTAAGAATCTTAAAGACAAAGGAGGAGTATAACTTGGAAGTTTTCAGTAAAAGTGATATCGGTTTAGTCAGAACATCTAATCAGGACGACTGTCGCTTCGGAGTTTTCTCGCCCTGTTGTGCGTGGGCTGTAGTATGTGACGGAATGGGCGGTGCAAATGGTGGTAATATAGCCAGTGCAGTTGCCGTAGATGTAATAAGTGAACAGATACAGCAGCTTTATGATGAAAAGCTTTCTGACGAACAGCTTGTAACTCTTCTGACAGATATTGTGCAGCGTGCCAACGCACAGGTCTTTGATATGGCTATGTCTAACCCTGAACTTGAGGGTATGGGTACAACCTGCGAGTTTGTATTTGTAAAAGACCGCACTGTTCATGTTGTTCATGTTGGTGATAGCCGTACCTATGCAATCCGAGGCGGTAAAATCAAACAGCTTACAGAGGATCACTCCATTGTTCAGGAGATGGTAAGACGCGGCGAAATTACCCCTGAGGAAGCAATGAAGCACCCCAACAAGAATATCATTACTCGTGCCTTAGGTATCCGTCCTGAGGTAAACATTGATTATATTGAAGCGAACTTTACCTATGGTGATGTTCTTCTTATCTGTACTGACGGCCTTACAAACTGTGTCAGCACAGGCGATATCGTCAAAATTGTCCATGAGAATCGTGGAGAAGATATGACAAATAAGCTTGTTGATAAGGCTAAAGAAGGCGGCGGTACAGATAATATCACTGTTACAGTAATTTACTGAGGAGGTGGAGTATAATGGATAAATATGTTGGCAAAAAACTTGACGGCAGATATGAAATCAGAGAGCTTATTGGTATTGGCGGTATGGCAAATGTATACCGTTGCTACGATACTATTGATGACCGTGAGGTTGCTATAAAAATCCTGAAGGATGAATACCTTAACAACGAGGAGTTTATCCGCAGATTCAAAAATGAGTCCAAGGCGATTGCTGTGCTTTCTCATCCAAACATCGTTAAGGTGTACGATGTGAGCTTCGGTGATATGATTCAGTATATTGTTATGGAGTATATTGATGGCATTACGCTTAAGGAGTACATCAATCAGCAGAAGGTGCTGACATGGAAAGAAACAGTTCATCTTGTTACTCAGATTCTCAAGGCACTGTCTCATGCACACAGCAAAGGTGTTGTACACCGTGATATCAAGCCTCAGAATATGATGCTTCTTTCTGACGGTACTATCAAAGTGACTGACTTCGGTATAGCCAGATTTTCCAATTCCACAAGAACAATGACAGAGCAGGCAATCGGCTCTGTTCATTATATTGCTCCTGAGCAGGCAAAGGGTGACATCACAGACGGTAAAACCGATATCTATTCAATCGGTATTATGATGTACGAAATGCTCACAGGTAAGCTTCCTTTTGATGGTGATAATGCGGTTTCTGTTGCACTTATGCACCTGCAGGTAGTGCCTGATACTCCCCGTACACTCAACCCCTCAATCCCTGAGGGTATCGAGGAGATCACCCTTAAAGCTATGCAGAAGCAGCCCGGTGACAGATATCAGTCTGCACAGGATATGCTTGATGATATTGAGAGATTCCGTATGAATCCCTCTGTTCGTTTTGAATATAAGTATCTTTATGATAAACAGCCCACAAAGTATGTGGATGCTGTAAGCCGTGGTAAGAGCCATAGGGCAGAGGAGTTTGCAAATAACAACAAAGGTAAGGATGAAGAAAAAGTTCGTCATAGTCTTACTATTCCTATTGTTGTTGGTATACTCATTGCTTTCTGTATTGCTCTTATAGTCTGTATTCCTCTGGGTGCATTTCGTTCAAGTCAGAGTACAGAGGCTCCCGACGTAGATGTACCAGACTTTATTGGTATGACAGTTCAGGAGCTTAACGAGAACACAGACTATCAGTTTAAATTTGAATACGACTATATTTATAGCGAAGAACATGAGCTTGGAGTGATTCTTGACCAGAAGCCTGAAGCAGGTTCAAAGAAGATAAAAGCAAACGGCACAATAACACTTTCTGTAAACAGTGCACAGAGCGACCAGTCAATTCCTGCTATTTACGGACTCAACGAGAGTGCGGCAATAGCTTCCCTTAACAAGAGTGGTTTTTACAGAGTTGAGATTATTAAGATTTCTGATGATAATGCGCAGTCAGGTGCAGTTGTACGTTCATATCCTCAGCAGGGTTCTGTTGTATCTCTCAATGAAACCGTATATCTTTATGTAGCAGAGGGAGAGGCTGCTTCAAAGAAAGTAAGTGTGCCTAATGTAATCGGCTACACAAAAGCTGATGCTATCACTAAAATTGAGAGCCTTGGCTTTGATGTTGTAATTGAACCTATAGAAAGTGACAAAGCTAAAGATGTTGTTGTAACACAGTCACCTCTTGGCGGAGAGCTTGATTCAGGCTCAGTTGTTACAATCTATGTCAGTGCACTTTCACCTGAGAATTCTGTTACTATCTCTGTTGACTTGCCTCAGAATGTAACTCATTCAATGCAGTTTACAGTAATAATTGATGATGTTTCCCGCTCTGTAACTGTATACGGCGGGACAGCATCACATAATTTCAGTGTTACCGGCAGAGATATTAAGACTGTGCAGGTGCTTCTTGATGATCAGCTCTATCGTGAATACAGAGTAGACTTTACAAAGAAGACCTATGATACAATAACTGAAAACGAATATGTTGATGTTAATCACGGCCAGAATCAGGAAACAACATCTGTTTCACAGGGTGAATATTGATGAGTGTTGACCAGAAAACAGAAGGTATCATAGTCCGTCTTACAGGTGGATTCTACTATGTTGATTGCGACGGCGAGATACTTGAATGCAAAGCCAGAGGTAAATTTCGCAATAAAGGCGAATCACCTGTTGTAGGGGACAGGGTTGTTGTTTCGGTAAAACCTGACGGATATCACAGTGTTGAAAGAATACTTGAGAGAAAAAACTACCTTGTACGTCCGCCGCTTGCGAATCTTGATGCTCTGGTTATTGTGATTTCAACCGTAGAGCCTGTACCTAACACCCTTGTTATTGATAAGCTCACTGCGGCAGCAGTTGATATCGGTACTGTTCCATATATTGTTTTTTCAAAAACAGATCTGTGCGATTGCAGCGAACTTATGAAGGTTTATGATAAAGCCGGATTTCCTACATTTGCCTATTCTGATGGAGATAAAGAAAGCGTAGAGAGAATTCGCTCTGCTCTTTTTGGCAAGCTTGTTGCTTTTATTGGCAACAGTGGCGTGGGTAAATCCACACTAATCAATAATCTCTATCCTGAACTGCAGCTTAAAACAGGGGAGATAAGCCAGAAACTGGGTCGTGGCAGACACACTACCAGAACTGTTGAGCTTTTCAAAATAGATTCAGGCTATATTGCTGATACTCCCGGTTTTTCTACCGTAGACCTCGAGAGGTATCATCTTGTTGAGAAAGAACAACTTATGTACTGTTTTCCTGAGTTTGAGGAATATATCGGCGAATGTAAATTTTCCTCATGTATGCACACCTGTGAAAAGGGATGTGCTGTTATCGATGCAGTGGATAATGGCGTAATCTCTCCATCAAGACATCAGAGTTATGTTGAAATGTTTACTGAGATAAAGGATATCAAACCTTGGGAACTTAAAAATAATTGACAGATAAGGAGAATAGAAGTGATTTATTCAATATGCGATTATAATGTTGAATATGAGCCAAGATTTGCAAGGCTCAGAGACCGTTCTATGAAGTATCTGTCGACTGACCAGTGTGTAACACCTGATTTTGCAATTGTAATCACAGATGATGATATAAACGATCATATTGCAAAGTATCCTATGGATAAAGACCTTGCAGAGTATGTTGTAGCTGGAATTAAGTTCTATAATGAAATTATACTCAGAGGAGCGTTCTTTCTTCATAGCTCAGCATTGGCGGTAGATGGCAAAGGTTTTGTTTTTACCGGACCTTGCGGTGCAGGTAAGTCCACTCATGCTACACTTTGGAGAAGGTATTTTGGTGACAAAGTTATTTCAATCAATGATGATAAACCAGCTGTAAGAATAATTGATGGTACACCGTACATCTGTGGAACTCCTTTTTCAGGTAAGCACGACATTAATGCAAATGTAAAGGTGCCTCTGTGCGGAATCAGCATTTTATGCCAGAGTCCTGAAAACAGTATTGAGAAAATATCTGTTGCTGAGGCCCTGCCTGTACTTATGGAGCAGACGTTAAGACCTGATAGTGTTCAGAAAATGACAGCACTTTTTAATATGCTTGATGAAATGCTCACAAAAGTTCCAGTATATAAATTCTGCTGCAATATCAGCAAGGAAGCTGTTGAGCTTTCATATAACACAATGAAAAACAATAAATAATACATAGGTCGGGTTTGTTTTTTTGCGATACCCGACCTTGTTGTTTTGTTAGACTAAAGTTGAAAAATATAAATAAAACTATTGCTTTTTTATCTGATTTATGATAATATACTGACGTTCGTGGGGGCGTAGCTCAGCTGGGAGAGTGCTTGAATGGCATTCAAGAGGTCGTGGGTTCGATCCCCATCGTCTCCACCACGAATTAAAGCCTTGAAATCCGTATTGTAATCGGGTTTCAAGGCTTTAATTATTTGTGTTGATGAATTTTTATAGTTCGTCTTTAATATTATTCTTTATCGTATCAATTATTTCTCTAATGCCTACATTAAAAGGTGTTCTAGGTATAAAACCCGTATCAGCAGTAAGTGCTGTAAGATCAACGCAAGAGCTTGGTAAAATACCATTTTTGTAGGGGATATCGCCAATACCTAATTCTGCATCCGGATTAATTATATCACGAATCTCATATATATATTTACTAAGCTTATGATTATCTCCGTGACCGATTGTGTAAAATGCTTTATTTTTTCCGTGTTCAGCAATAAGATACAAAGCCTCTACAGCATCGTCAATATGAACGTAATCCCATAATTGCTCAAGTTTTGTAAAAGATGGTTTAATACCCTTAAGTAAGCTTGTAATTGCATAATAAATAATATTATTATCAATGCGGTCAGAAGCATATATTCCCGTAATTACAGCATAAACGAAGGGTAATTCAAGTTCTTCGCATAAAGCTTCACAGAGATAACGCGTTGAAACTTTGATATATCCATATGCATTAATGGGAGAAGGGGAGGATAAATGGTTTATCGGAGCATTGCAATAAGCGTATTCGCTTGTTGACCCTGGAAGAATAAAACGTTCTGCTTTAAGCAAACTTGCTAAATTAACTGCATTTAATGACATTTCTATATTTTTCAGTTGATATGTAAAATCTGTTTTTTTATCTGCAGCAACTCCATCCCAAGCTAAGTGGAAAAATGCAGTAGGATTTTGTGGGATCTGTTCTTTGATTAATCCGATGTTATCAAGGTTACCTTTAATTATATGTACGTTATTAATGTTTTCAATAAGATGAATATTAGAAGATTTCTCATATACAACAGCGTATATTTCGTAATCGCAAGTAATAAGTTTATCTATAAAATGTCGACCTATAAAGCCGTCAGCACCTGTAATCACAATATGTTTCATAATTAATCTCCTTTTTTATTTTTTATATTTGCAAGGGGATTGCTGTTTGCTGCTTTTTCCATCTGCTCAGAGTTAAGATGTGTATAAATCTCAGTTGTGCCTAAGTTTTCGTGCCCGAGTATTTCTTTTAAAACTCTGATGTCTACATTGCCGTGTTGGTACATAAGTGTTGCGGCAGTATGTCTTAATTTATGACATGAATATCCCTGGGAATCGAGGCCAATTTTTTCAAGATATTTATATACAAGTTTTTGTACAGATACAGCACTAAGTCGTTTCTTCTGATTACTGATAAACAGTGCGTTTCTATCCTTAAGGCTATCAGTAGGACGAACCGTCAAATATGCCGTAATAGCGGCAACACATGCTTCGTTTAAATAAATAATTCGCTCTTTATTGCCTTTACCAACAACACGAGTTGTTGCATCAGGACGAATATCACTTACATTGAGTCCAACCAATTCAGAAAGTCTGAGACCGCAATTGAGAAATAGAGTGATTATACAATAATCACGTTCTTTATGTGGACCATCGACCGCTTCCAGCAACTGTATACTCTGTTCAAGTGTAAGATACTTTGGGAGACTCTTTTTTTGCTTTGGAGTCTCAAGTTCTTTCAACG
Source organism: Ruminococcus sp. (assembly GCA_045535605.1). Lineage (GTDB taxonomy): Bacteria > Bacillota > Clostridia > Oscillospirales > Acutalibacteraceae > Ruminococcoides. The sequence goes on along the minus strand of JAZSLX010000062.1, from coordinate 8,021 downwards.
GGTCTTCGTCTATGTAATGTTTTTTCACACAAAGATAATTGAAAAATCCGCGTAGGGCAGAGGTCTTTCTGAGTCGGGTTGAACTGTTGTTTTGTCTGTCATCAATAAGGAAACTCATAAACTCATAAGCATCTGCAAGAGTAACTGTACGTATAAGTTCAAGAGTAACATCAGAAATGCTGATTTCATCAAAAGGTGTGTTTGAAGGAACAATGTCTCTGTGGATTTTCAGGAATCTGAAAAAAGTTCTCAAATCCAGAAAATACTCTTCAATAGTCTTGGGGGATTTACCTTTGATTGTTTGCAAGTAAATCAAATACTCTCTGATAATTGGTGGAGCTTCATCTTTATAATTTCTTGCTAACATAAACACACTCCCTAAAAAGTTTTAATATGATTATGATGGTTTTGAGGTCTCAGATTTATTATATTCTATATTATAGCACAAAAAATAGGGATGTAAATTCTTATATAGAAAATTACACAAAATGAATATTTTGTGTAATTTGGGGAAGAGGTTTTTATACAAATAGTTGATAATGCGGTTTGATTTGTACTAAACGACTATAAGGTCACTTTTCGGTGTTCTGTGTTTTAAATTCAATAATAATTATACTTTTATTTTATTAATAATTTTATATCCGATACCGGTTTGCATGTTGTGGTTCTTGTTTCTGTTTATTTTATTTATAAAACTTTTTTCTACGCTTTTCTTTTCAATTATGTGTTATACATTATTATGTTCATTTGAACATATCGATTTATGTCTTTACAGACATAGTATTATTTTGGAGTGATTTTATGAAGCAAATTTACTGCTTACGGCTCAAGCAGCTCCGTCTGCAGAATTCTTATACTCAGTCAGACATTGCATATATTCTATGTATACGTCAGGAGCAATATTCTAAATATGAATCCGGAGTACGTGAGCTACCGCTTCACCTGCTTATTAAGCTTTGTAAGATTTATCGAGTATCTGCTGATTATCTGCTGGGGTTGTAGCTCTCACCTGCACGCACATATGTTCGATACATCTGTGTGCAAAAAAGCAGACATAATAATATGCCTGCTTTAAACACATATGTTCGATTGTGGATTGTTTTAATATAAATAAGCATTATAAACAGATAAATCCGCCTATATCTTTCATAATTCCTTTGTTCAGAGAAACGTAACTCATCCCCTGTTTTGTGATGAATTCTGTAATCTTCATTGATTCGGGATGTGTATTGATATCCCCAAAAAAGTATACAGTGTCCCCTATCACGCCACTGCAACCACCGATAAAACCATAATCTGCACCTTGAAGATATATATATCCCGGTGAGATTTTCAGAACATTTATGCTGTTATTCAGTGCAGCTTTATATATGGTTTCATCTGCTGTAATAATAGCATTGTTGCTAAGAACTAAGGTTGAGCATTTTGTATACCCTTGGTTTACATTGACAATCTTAATATTATTTTCAATACTGAAGTTCTTTATTTCTTCTGCTACAGCAGATTCTTTGCAGAACAATTTATCTCCAATGAGAGCTACATTTAGAAGTATATTATCCGGGTATTTTTTAGACAGTGCTTTGCAATGTACAATTTTATATCCGAAAGCTTTTAGTGCTTCTGCGGTGTTGGTGCAGTCTTCTGGAACAAAGGCAGTACCATGAATAATTAAAGCTTGCATATCTGTATGATATTGTTCATTTTCCAGAAGGCATTCAACACGCTGAGTCGCAATTACAGTTATACCCAAGCTTAGCAGGCTCTCTGTTAATTCTGGCTCTGTAGGTGCCATGAGCACAGTGTGATGTTTATTATGTAAGTGCATCGAATGCCTCGCGGATATTCCTTACACCGATAAGCTGAACATCAGCAGGTGCTTTAACATTTTTCAGGTTGTTATATGGAATGACAATTCTATTGAAACCGAGCCTTGATGCTTCGTTGACACGCTCCTGTGCATGAGAAACGCTTCTGATTTCTCCTGCCAGTCCTATCTCACCAAAAGCTATGGCATTATCAGCTACGGGCACATCTTTAAGACTTGATATAAGAGCCATAGCAACAGCCAGATCTGTTGCGGGTTCATCAAGCCTCAGACCTCCGATTACATTTATGTATACATCTGTGTTTGAAAAATAATAGCCTGCACGCTTCTCCAATACTGCAACTATCAGTGACATTCTGCTGTAGTCAAAGCCTGTGGACATTCTTCTGGGATTTCCAAAGGGTGATGCTGATACAAGACCCTGAACCTCAGCAAGGATGGGCCTTGTTCCCTCCATAGTACAGGCAACGCAAGTGCCTGAGACGTTTTTTGGTCTTCCTGACAACAGCATCATTGAGGGGTTCTGAACTTCCTCAAGTCCATTTTCGCTCATCTGGAAAACACCGATTTCGTTAGTTGATCCGAATCTGTTTTTCACCGCTCTGAGGATTCTGTAAGACATCTGCTTGTCACCCTCAAAATACAGAACTGCATCTACAATATGCTCAAGAACCTTAGGTCCTGCGATTGATCCTTCTTTGTTCACGTGGCCTACAATGAACATAGGAATATCCAGTCCTTTAGCGACTCTCATAAGATAGTTTGTGCATTCTCTTACCTGAGTAACGCTGCCCGGAGAAGAACTCAGCTCAGAAATAGACATTGTCTGTATGGAGTCAATCATAACCATATCAGGTTTATCTTCTCTTATTACCTCAGCAACAACCTGTGCATCGGTTTCTGTAAGCACAAGCAGATTATCATTTTCTGCATCCAGACGTGCTGCTCTTAACTTGAGCTGGCGTTTAGATTCTTCGCCTGATACATAGAGAATCTTAAGCTCCTTGGTAAGTTGTCTGCAAATCTGCAGAAGAATTGTGGATTTGCCTATACCGGGGTCGCCGCCCAGAAGTATAAGACTACCTTTTACAATACCGCCACCAAGCACTCGATCCAGCTCTGAAATACCTGTAACATATCTGTGTTCATCTGTGGTAGATATTTCTGTTATGCTGACAGGCTTGGTGTAAACTGCCTGCCTTTTGGCAACAGAGGAAGCCTCTGCTTTGTTTACAACCTCTTCGTTCATAGTATTCCAGTTTCCGCAGGAGGGGCATTTTCCGTACCATTTTGGTGACTCATAACCACACTCACTGCATACAAATACACTTTTGATTTTTGCCATTTTATCACATCCTGATAATGTAAAAGTATTAATAATGTTGATAGTAAAATTCAAGGAAACCTGAATATATGGCGTATGCCATTTGGTTTCTGTATTTATCTGTTTTAAGCAAAGCTTCTTCCTGTGGATTAGAGAGAAAACCGCATTCAACAAGCACAGCAGGAACAGTGGCATTATTAAGAATATATACACTGTCTGTGGCTGGTTTGCATTGGCGGTTGTTGTCGTTTTGCAGTAAGCCTTTAACAGCTAATCGTATACTCTCTGCTAACTCGCAGCTCATTTGATCGTTAGGTGAATAAAAGACTTGCGTTCCACTGTATTTGCTCTGTTCAAATTTGTTCTGATGTATACTGATAAAAATGTTGTTAGCATTTTCGTTGCATATTTCCGCTCTGTTATGTATATCAGAAACTTTTTTCTCTCTCAGAGTTACAGCGCTATCATTGTATATGGCAGTATCTTCATTGCGTGTCATAACAACCTGAAATCCGCTTTGGAGAAATAATTTCTGCAATGTTAAAACTATATGAAGATTAATGTCTTTTTCAATAAGACCCGACTGAGACACGGCGCCACCGTCTTCACCGCCATGACCTGCGTCTATAACAATTACAGGCTTTGAATTAATGTTTGCGTTTGTTGCAGTGGTCTTGTTATTGTAGCTTAATGCAGATAAAATGCAGGATAGAATAAGAAATCCTGCCAGGCAAATACTTAATCGTTTATTGTTCATATTCATCACCGATTAAGTATATGCTACAATCATTACTCTTATTATAGCACATAATTTTTGTTGTGAAAAGTTATTTGTTCACTATATGAACTATTTTACATACAATGATATTGTGAAACTACATCGAACTAAGCGGGATGATTTATGGGCAATATGAAGCTTAATACAATTAAAATAGGAGAAACTGCATACGTTCTGAATATTAGTAATAATTGTAACAGTAAACTCAGATTTATGGATTTAGGGTTTACATCAGAAGCAGAGGTTACTCCTGTGTGGCAAGGGAGTAAAAGAACAATAACGGCGTATCTGATAAAAGGTACACTGATAGCACTCAGAAGTGAAGATGCAGGACATATTAATGTATTTTTTTAATAAGCGGTGATCAGAATAGCACCCATTAAATCTTGCAGCAATACGGATGAACAGGTGAAATGCAATTGGGGAAATTTGAATCTTGCGTTAGCAGGTAATCCTAACGTTGGAAAAAGCACGGTGTTTAACCAATTGACAGGAATGAATCAGCATACGGGTAACTGGGCAGGTAAAACGGTTTCACTAGCTACAGGTGAATTTATATATGAGAACAGAGCAGTTAGTGTTGTTGATTTACCGGGCTCCTATTCCCTGCTTACTGATACTCCAGAGGAAAAGATCACCAACGATTATATTGAAAAAGGTGACTTTGACTGTCTTATTGTAGTAGTAGATTCCACTTGCTTAGAACGTAATCTTAATCTTGTTTTGCAAATACTGAGAATAACAAGAAAAGTTGTGCTCTGTCTTAACTTTATGGATGAGATAAAAAAGAAAGGCATCAGTATAGATATAGATGAGCTATCCATACAACTTGGAATTCCTGTTGTAGGAGTGTCTGCAAGATATAAACGTGGTATAAATGAACTGATAAATACAGCCATAGGCGTGTCGGAAGGTGAAATAAAAACATATCAGGTTAAAAGTATCAGTTCAGTTATAGAAGATTCAAGCCTTGATTACACTGAAACATCAGATAGGATTTCACTGTTGAGTAAAAACATCGTCGAGAAATGTGTCGGGAATAAAGGTGATATTTACAGGGATTTTGACAAAAAGCTTGATAGGTTGCTGTTATCTCCTCTCACAGGTATTCCTGTGATGATTTTAGTATTTGCGCTGATTTTCTGGCTAACAGCTTTTGGTGCTAACTATCCCGGTGAATTGCTTTCGTATGTTTTTGATTTTATTAAGTATTGGTTCAATGAATTAATTGTGTTTTTCGGATTGGGAGAGACTGTAAGAAGTATTCTGATTGATGGAATCTATACAACTGTAAGTTGGGTTGTTTCTGTTATGTTACCTCCTGCCCTTATTTTCTTTCCGCTGTTTGCTGTTCTTGAGGATACGGGCATACTCCCCCGCTTTGCGTTTAATCTGGACAGATACTTTAGTAAAGCAGGAACTAACGGAAAACAAGCCCTGACTATGCTGATGGGATTTGGATGTAATACCTGCGGTGTAATGGGTTGCCGTATAATAAGAAGTAAAAGAGAGCGGATTTGCGCTATTGTCACAAACAGCTTTATTCCGTGTAACGGCAGACTTCCGACTCTGATTGCTTTGATATCAGTGTTCTTTTGTTTTGATCCAGACAACCTGATCAGCTCGTTGATAACTACAGCTATCCTGCTTGCAATCTTGATTGTTTCTGTACTGATTACATTATTGGTGTCTTTCATTTTATCACGCCTTATTAAAGACGATAACTCCGGCTGCTTTATTCTTGAATTACCCCCATATCGGAAACCTCAGTTTATTAAGGTTATTCTACTATCGATAAAAGATAAAGTGCTATATGTTCTTTCACGTGCTGTACTTGTGTCTGTGCCTGCAGGTGTTGTTATATGGTTGTTAGCAAATGTGTGTGTAGATGGGGTTTCTTTGCTCGGACATGTATCAGATTTTTTACAGCCTTTAGGAGTAATGATTGGGGTTGACGGGGTTATACTTACCGCGATAATTCTGAGTTTTCCTGCAAACGAGATACTAATACCGATTATGCTTATGGCATACAGCTCAGTAGGTGTGCTTACAGAGTATTCATCAACAGACCAGTTAGGTTTAATGCTTGCTGAAAACGGGTGGACGTGGATAACTGCACTATGTACAATTATCCTTTGTGTGTTTCATTTTCCTTGTTCTACCACTTGTCTGTCAATAAAGAAAGAAACGGGTAGTGTGTTTTGGACAATAATGTCAATTATAATTCCCTTGATTATTGGTATGCTCCTCTGTTTTATGGTAAACCTTTTGTTCAGGGTGATAACTTAGCTCTTGTCGTATTTTTTTCTGAGAGTAAGAAGTGCTTTTTTTTCGATCCTTGAGATATAAGAGCGGGATATCCCCATTATTTTAGCAACTTCACGTTGAGTTAAGGGGTCTCTACCGTCAAGCCCGTATCTTAGAATAATGACTTTCTTTTCTCTATCGCTAAGTTCGCTGTTGATATATTGACGAAGTTTGCTTGATTTCACTTTAAAATCAAGCTCATCTGCATAGTTTTCTTCTACAAAGAGCACATCCATAAGTGTAAGTGGGTTGCCTTCTTTGTCTGTGTCGATTGCTTCGCTCAGAGAAACGTCCTGAGCAGTTTTTCTTGTACCTCTGAAGTGCATGAGAATCTCGTTTTCTATACACCTTGAAGCGTAGCTTGACAGACGTATGTTTTTCTGTGGATCAAAGGTGTTAATTGCTTTGATAAGACCGATGGTACCGATGGAAACAAGGTCATCCTGATCAGATTGAATAGCATAGTATTTTTTGATGATATGAGCTACAAGCCTGAGATTGTGCTCTACCAGCTTGTTCCTTGCTTCAATATCACCATTTTTACATTTTATCAGGTACTCCTCTTCTTCTTTTGCGGATAAAGGCTTTGGGAAAGAGCCTCCCATGCAGACGTGAAGAATAAAGACATAACAGTAATTCGCAATCCATAATAAAAAATCAAACAAAATAACGCACTCCCTTATGATTTTATAAAATCATATTCAGAGAGTGCGTTTGTTTTGCGTGTCCTTATTAAATTATCAGGAGTTTCTGCCGAATTCCTCTAAAATAAGACCTTTATTATGATCAAGAGCCCAATCAATACTCCATTCGCTTGTGAAAAGAAGCAGATGATTGCCCTTTAAATCCTGAATTCTTTTTGTGTCAGATGCAAGGTCGAGAGTCTTGGGATCAAGGTCTTTGTTGCCAATCCAACGGATAAACTGATAAGGCAGTGAGGTCATTATAATATCTACGTTGTACTCGCTTTCAAGACGGTGCTTAAGTACATCAAACTGAAGTATACCTACAACGCCTACTATTACTTCCTCCATACCTGCGTCAAGCTCCTGAAATATCTGAATTGCACCTTCTTGCGCAATCTGAGAAGTACCTTTGATAAACTGCTTACGCTTCATGGTGTCTTTCTGACGGACTAATGCGAAATGTTCAGGTGCAAAGGTAGGAATACCCTTGAATTGTACCTTGTGACCAAGTGAGCATACAGTATCTCCGATTGAAAAAATACCCGGATCAAATATTCCGATGATATCTCCTGCGTAGGCTTCTTCAATCATTTCTCTGTCTGATGCCATCATCTGTTGAGGCTGAGAAAGCTTGATTTTTCTGCCTGCCTGTATATGAGTAACTTCCATATCCTTCTGGAATTTACCGGAGCAGATACGCATAAAAGCAATTCTATCGCGGTGCATCTTGTTCATGTTAGCCTGAATCTTGAATACAAAGGCTGACATAAAATCAGCATCAGGCTCAACTATGCCATCATCTGTTTCTCTGGGAAGCGGAGATGTTGTGAACTCAAGGAAGTCCTTGAGGAAGGGTTCAACACCAAAGTTGTTAAGAGCAGAGCCGAAGAATACGGGAGTGAGTTTACCCTGTCTTACTAAATCTAGATTCAGCTCATCTCCTGCGCCCTCAAGAAGCTCGATGTCACCGAGGAAATCATCGATCATATATTTACCAACGGTTTCTGTAAGCTCAGGGCTGTCAAGAGGAATGACTTTTTCTTCAACTTCCTTCTGACCGTTGTTTGCTGTATATGCCAAAACGCTCTTGCTTTTTCTATC
>JAZSLX010000087.1:0-11439 GCA_045535605.1 Ruminococcus sp. | reverse complement strand
ATGGCAGTTATTATGCTTATGTCCTGCTGGGTGTGGGTTGCACCTACTGAGGCTAATGCTGACCAAACAACAGGTCAGTATTATATTAGGTTTACTGTTGACTGTACAACATACTGTTCAGATATGTATGGTAATGTAACTGTATCGTACAAGAAAAATAACGGCACAGGAACACTGGTTGAAAACGAAAAGAAGGTAGACTGGGGAACAGGAACATTCGCAAGCACATGCACTGACAAAGTGTTATGGGAAGGTTATATTGATGGCTTCCCCACAGCTGCAAACCTCTTTGGTCATGTAAACGGTGGTTTCTTTGACAGAAAAAACTTCAGACTGGAAGACTTTAAATTTTGGATTGGTAAGGATAAAAACAATTTACAAATAGCGTCAACTACAAATGCTTATGGTAAAACCAGTTGGACTGAAACAGTTTATGACCATGACTATAATATTCCTATATCCACAAACATTGCTTATCCCTACATCAACTCAGCATCTGCTATGAGTGATACAACCGCAACTATCCCTAAGATTGGTTCGGGCGGTGAGGAAAAAACAACAGCTTGGACTCCGACATACTGGGACCAGTACGGTGTAAAATGGCTTGCAGATGCAACTCCTTCATTCTTTATTGGTGACACCGAAAATGCAACTTCTGCTCTTGCAGGTACAGATGACCAAACAAAGGGCTTTTATGTGAACCAGAGTGGCAAAAACGGACAGGTTGTAATCAATGAAAAGATGCAGGTAAATTATCTTGCTTCTCAGGGTACAACTACTAAAGATTATTACCTCTTTGCTACGATTAATGGTGGTGCAGATGGAAGTGCAGCTATAAAAACATCACAGAAAATCACTGTGACTTATCCTACATATACAATCAAAGTTTATCCAAAGGGGTCAATTACTGCTGATAACTTTAATCCAGTTATGGATATGAGCGAAGGTACACAAACCGGCACTTGGATTCATACAGGTGCGTACATTGCATCCGCAGTTAAATGGCCTACGGGCACAGCAACAGCAAACGGATATACTTTCAAAGGCTTCTGGACAACAAAACAGCCCACAACAGGCGATGCAGGCACCAATGCTTCTGCAGCAACTTTTGCAACTCCCGTAAGCAGCACAGACTTCGTTAACTTATACGGCGGTACTGAAGGCGCTGAATATGTAGAAAAAGACGGCAAGAAGTACTACAACGCAGGCACACAGTGGGATCCCGCAACACATAAGTCAATTACCGGTGATATGGATTTCCACGGTTGGTGGGTTCCCAAGGATATCGTTGTTAAGTTCTATGATATCGACGGTACATACCTCGGTACACAGACCGCTAAATATGGTAACACACCTGCTGAAGATTGGTATCCCAATCCCAAGGATTCCTACAATGCAGGCGCATTCGAATATGAGAAATTTGCAAAACAGTGGCGTGATATCACAGGTGCAGTGATTACTGAAGGCGAATACACATTCGGTGCTCTCGAGACACTTTCACTTACTCCTATCTATACAGACAAGACATATAGTGATAAGTATGAAATAACCTTCAAAAATCCCACAGAAGAAGAAAATGTTGTCAAGGAATATGATTACAGATATATTCTCAACGGTGCTGACATTCCCACATACGATGTTCCCGGTGCTATCGCATACGACTACGATTATACATACGAGTTCTCAGGTTGGTCATCACAGAAACCTGCAAGCGGTAACTACCACAAGGTTGCAAAAGACGACACATCATTTACCGAAAACACTGACTGGGTTGTAAGAGACGACATTACATACTATGCTGTATACAGAAGCACAGTTAAAGAATATGTTATTGCCTTTAGTTACACTGACTCAACAGGCACAGCAAAGACAGACATTCAGTATATTCCCTACGGTTCAGTTATCACAACTCCCACTAATGTAAACAGAACCTACGCTACAGGCGGTTACGGTTACACTCTTGAAGGTTGGGACTATGTAAACGACAGCAGTGAGTCAGTAATGCTTGACGTTGACGCTTCACTCGTATTTAATAGCGAAAACGTATTCCTTACAGCAGAAAACCTTAAGGGTGAAACACCTGAAAATCCCATCATATTCAAGGCTCACTATGACGAGGGTCAGCCCACTCCCTATACAGTAACATTCAAGTATAAGGATGCAAAGGGTGCAGATAAGACAGTTATTGATCAGGTTTACCACGGCTATAACATCACACAGGAAACAGTTGACAAACTCAATGTTCCTGAAGAGTATGACGACGGTGAAGCTCTCTATACATTCGCAAACAAGTGGATTGTAACAGAAGGTACCAACGTTGGCGGCAAGGATGCATATGAGAAGAACGATTTCACATCATTCTCACCCGCATCATACGTAACATTCGAAGCAGTTTACGGTGAGGGCGTACCTTTCTACACCGTAACTTATATCGACGGTACTAAGACCTATAGCGAAAGAATCCTTGCCGGTTCAAACGTTCCCGCATGGACTGTTAAATCAACAGACGGCGAAGGTAACGAAATCGAGGAAGAATATAAACCCGCTAAGAATAAAACCGAAACCGGTGAATATGAATTCGAAGGTTGGTTCGATGAAGAGCAGACAGATAAAGACTTTGCTCAGACAAACGGCACAGAGTATACAACTGAAAGCAAAGTGACAGGCGATCTTGTGCTTTATCCTCAGTTCAAGTTCTCACCCTTCAAGTTCACAATCAAGTTTATGAGCTTCGACGGAAAAACAGTTCTCGGCTCAGCAGAAGTTGAAGCAGGCGAAAGCTTTAAAGATGCATACGACGAAGCTATTGAAAACAGCGACAGAGCTCCTGATGACACATACTCATATGCATTCATCGGTTGGGACTACAAAGTGCCCGATAACTTCCTTTGCGAAGGCAAGGATATGACATACACCGCTCAGTACGAGCCCAGCTACATCTACTATAAGGTTAGATGGTATAATGATAAAGAAGCTATGGAAGATGCAGCTCCCTCCGAGATGGAACTTGTCGGAGCAGACGGTCTTCTTGCTGTTACAAACCACATATACAAAGGTGCAGTTTATGCTCCCTCTGTAGACCTTGTACCTCCCACAAGCGAGGAAGAAGGCAAGAGTTACGTATTTGCAGGTTGGAAATATCTCAAAGACGGTGTTGAAGCTGATTATGACAGAGGTATGACAATCACAGCTAACATGGCTTTCTATGCTACATATGAAGTAGTAAACGATGCCGTTACTGTAACAACAGTTGTAGGTAATGCAAGAACAGAGTATCAGGTTGAATATGGCAAGACTGCTGATGCTATCGGTACTCCTGTTGACGGTTTTGTGGATGAGAACAACCACAATGAGTTTGTAGGTTGGTATGCAGATGCAGATTATAAAACTGTATTTGATGTTGCTGCTACAAAAATTACAGAAGCTACAACTATCTATGCTAAGTTCGATGTGGAAGCACATGATAAGACTCTCAAAGACCTTGTAAAAGCTCCCACATACTATGCTAAGGGTAGCGAAATAAAATGGTGTGCTTGTAGCAAGGAAGGCACTACTGAAACAGTAGATATTCCTATGCTCACTGATACGGTTGCTCCCACAGGTACAATCTACCTGGGCACTCAGGGCAGCTGGAGCTCAGACGGTCTTAACGGCGGTCTGGATACAAACAAGTACTACGCTAACGCAGACACAGACATTATTCTTGCAATCAATGATAAGGGTGATGTAAATACTGCATACAATCCCAGCGGTATTGGTATCGGCATCAAGATGATCCGTGCTTTCGTTTCAAGTGATACATTTACAGCACAAGAGGCTACAGACGCATCAAAGCTCGCAATCACAATCTTCTCAGACGATTCACAGACACTCAACAATGCTGCCAACTATACAGCTAAGGTCGGAGACTTGAAGATTGGTGTAGAGGGTGCAACAACAGACCTTGTTGACGGTACTGAATACATTGTTTACTACTATGCAATTGACAAGGCAGGCAACGTACTTAATACTAACGTAAGAACAGCTAAGTTCCTTTATGACACAACAGCTCCCGTAATCACAATTGATGGTGACTACAATGAAGCTACAACAAGCAGCATTATCACATATTGCGGTAAGGCTGTAATTAAGGATATAGAAAATGGTGCAACTGTTACTGTTAACGGTAAGACAGTAACAGCAACAAGCGGCAATTATGAAATCGCTGCAGCAGGTAACTACATTATTACAGTTACCGATGAGGCCGGCAACAGCGCAACAAAGAAGATCATTGTTACTGACGGTCATGACGAAGTAACAACTGAAATGGCTGTTACTTGTACTGAAGACGGTTACAAGAAGGTAACTTGCGCAGTTTGTAATAAGGAACTTGAGACAGAAACAATTACACATGAGGGTCACAAGTATGTTGAAACTGTAGTTGCTCCCACATGTGATGAAGCCGGTTATACACTCGAGAAGTGCTCAGTTTGCGGTCACGAAATAAAAACTCCCGGTGGGGCAGCAACAGGCCATAAGCACGATATGGATGAAGAGGGCAAAATCATATTTGACGTTGTAATAACTGCTGCAACGTGTTGTGTTGAAGGTAAGAAAGCTTCTTACTGTAACGTCTGCGGCGGCGACGAAAAGACAGCTGTAATTCCCGTTGATACAGAGAACGGTCACTTATTCGGAACGGTTAAGACCCTTAAAGCTACATGTACTCTGGACGGTGAAACATACCAGAACTGTAAGTATTGCTTCGAAAAGCAGACAGTTAATACTCTTCCCAAGCTCAACCATGTTGATACCGGCAGATACACCAAGGTAACAACAGAGGCAACCTGCTATGCAGAAGGTGTAGAAACAACCTACTGTAAGGCTTGTGACGCTGTAATGGGCACAGCACCCGTTGATATGATCGGTCATACTCTCAAGCTTGTCAAGTATGACAAAGAATCAGATAAGTCAACTACTTATCCCAACGGCTATATGCAGTATGAATGCCAGGTAGAAGGTTGCGACCACACTGAAGGCAAGACGGCTATTAAGGTTAAGGCAACATATACTGTAACATTCAAGGGCGCAGGCGCAAACGGCGCAGATATTAAGATCAGCAAGATCGAAGGCGAGTCAATTGAAGCAACTGCAGTTGCAGATCAGACTAAGGCTAAGGATGCTTATAAGGAATACACATTTGCAGGCTGGAAAGCAGCATCAACCGGCAAGGTTGTTAATCTTCCCGTTAAGGTAACAGGCAACGAAACATATACTGCTGAATTTACTGCAACAGATAGAATTTATACTCATACATTTAAAGTGCCCGTAAGCTACGATTCAAGTGAAACTACAACATATAAAGTAATCGTAGGTAAATACGGTGACGAAAACAAGGCTCCTGAAGCTGTTCCCACACTTGAAGCAAACAACTTAGTAAAATATGAGTTTATTAAGTGGATAAAAGTTGGTGCGGCAACAGTTGCTGAGGGTGAGACTGAAACCACAACTGATACCTTCACAATGACAGATGACGCAACATTCGTTGCTCAGTTCAGAGAAATCCCCGTTAAGTATTCTGTTGTATACCTTTACGGCACAGAGCTTCTCGATAAATATGAGGTAAACGGTGGTGCAAAGGTACCCGCATTTGCAGGTACAAATCCCACAAAGGCTCCTGACAGCCTGTATCACTATACTTTTGACAAGTGGTCAATTGGCACCGATGTTGAAGTGACCACAGACCTTTACATTCAGCCTGTATTTACAGCTACAAAGCACACCTATGATAAAGAAAACGGTGTAGTAACAAAAGATCCTACTTGTACAGCAACCGGTGTGATTGAATACACCTGTTCTTGCGGCAAGAAAACTACAGATTCAATCGCTGCTACCGGTATACACAATATGGTAGACGGTAAATGTACAAATTGCGGTTTCACAGAAAGCGTTACAACTGTAACAATTACATTCAAAGACGACAGAGGTGCTATTTCTTCTGAAACTGTTACTCCCGGTACAACCGTAAAAGCTCCCGAAGCTCCAACCAAGGATTCAACAGAAGAGTTTAACTACACATTTGCAGGTTGGGTTAAAGACGGCACAACTACCGTTATTACAGCTACAGAATTTGTAGTAGACAGTGACGTTGTTTATAAAGCTTCATTCACTGAGACAAAGAGAACATACACCGTAATTTACTTTAACGCAGGCAATCCCGTTGCTAAGTTTGAAAATGTTGAATACGGCGCAAATATTCCTGCTTATAGCGACACACCGGTTCAGGCTTATAACAGCCAGTATCACTATGAGTTCCTCGGTTGGTCAGTAAACAACGGTCCTACTCTTAAACTTGCTAATGTAATAAGTCAGGGTGTATACGGCGAGACAGCAATTTCTGCTAAATATGCTACAGTTGCACATAGCTATGGTGATGTTGTTCCGGGTACATGTTCAGAAGCTGCACATCGTATTTGTACAGTATGTGGATTTAAGTACAACCTTCCCGGTGCCACAACAAACGAGCATACACCTAAGGCAGACACAATAGTTATCAAGGAAGCTACATTTGATACTACAGGTACAAAGACATTCTACTGTACATCCTGTGAACAGACTGTAACTGAGGAGATTCCCGTTAAGGAACACCTGTTCATCAATATTATGGTATATAATGATGACGGAACTCCTGCAGACTTCGCAAATGTTAAGCTCAAGTATAACGGTGAAATCTACGAGCTTTACAAAGACGGTAAGGAAACAGATGGTGGTTTCGTAAGCTTCAAGGTTGATAAGGCACTTGATAAGAAGCTTTGGACAGCTTATATCGTTGCTGACGGTATTGTCGGCGGTGCAGGCGGCGAAGTTAAGACAGCTCAGATTATGGACGGATATCTCAACGAGTTTAACAAGCCGGAGGCAAGCGACGACACAGATACTCCTGATAATCCTCAGCCTGAAGAACCCGAGAAACCCGAATGTACTTGCTCATGTCACAAGAATACATTCTGGGGTATGCTCTTCAGATTGTTCCAGAAGATCATTAGATTCTTTGGCGGCAAAGATTGCTGTGCTGATCCCAGAAAATAAAACAAATCAAATCCCCTCCTCGTGAGGGGATTTTTTCTGTGTGCCAAGAGATAAAATCCGACAATCTGTTGACAAAATCTCTTATAAATGGTATAGTTATTTTGAATTTAACTGACTATAATTCCAACAAAGGAAAGAGGAAATCCTATGGCAAGATATACAAAAGAGGACATAATCCGCATAACTAAAGAGGAACAGGTGGACTTTATCTGCTTGCAGTTCACTGATATTCTCGGAACGCTCAAGAGCGTGAGCATTACCGCAAGTCAGCTTGAGAAAGCTCTCGGTAACGGCTGTATGTTTGACGGCTCATCAATCGACGGCTTTGTGCGTATTGAGGAAAGTGATATGAGCCTTCATCCTGACTTGGATTCTTTTGTAATTTTACCCTGGGACGAGACTTCAGGCAAAACAGCAAGACTTATCTGTGATGTTTATAATGCTGACGGTACTCCTTTTGAGGGTGACCCCCGTTATGTGCTCAGACGTGCTATCAAAAAGGCAGCTGATATGGGTTATACCTGCAACATCGGACCTGAATGTGAATTTTTCCTTTTCCACCTTGACGAGCACGGCAAACCCACCACAGAAACTTATGACCACGGCGGTTACTTTGATCTCGGCCCTGTTGACAGAGGGGAAAGATGCCGTAAGGATATCTGTCTTTGCCTTGAAAAGATGGGCTTTGAAATTGAGGCTTCACACCACGAAAACGCAATTGCTCAGCACGAAATCGACTTTAAATATGATGAAGTCCTCAGAACAGCCGATAACGTAATGACCTTTAAATATGTTGTTAAAAACCTTGCTAATCAGCACGGACTTTATGCAACTTTTATGCCTAAGCCCATTTACGGCATTTGCGGCTCAGGTATGCATATCAACCTTTCACTTTTCAAGGGTAAAGAAAACGTTTTCTGTGATATGAATGATGCAGCCGGTCTCAGTGATATTGCTTATAATTTCATTGCAGGTGTAATGCACCACATTAAGGCAATCACTGTAATTACCAATCCTATCGTTAACTCATACAAGAGACTCGTTCCCGGCTATGAAGCTCCCGTTTATATCGCTTGGTCTGCTAAAAACAGAAGTCCTCTCGTTCGTATCCCCACAGCAAGAGGCACCGGTACCAGAATAGAGCTTCGTAACCCCGACCCCGCAGCAAATCCATATCTTGTTATGGCTGCAGTGCTTCAGGCAGGTCTCGACGGTATCGAAAAAGGTATGACACCTCCGTCACCCAAGGATTCAAATATCTTCCACCTCACTCCTGACGAAAGAAAGGCAGAGGGTATCCACTCACTCCCCAAGACACTTTATGATGCTGTTAGAGAATTCAAATACAGCGACTTCGCAAAGATGGCTGTTGGCGAACACGTGCACGGCAAGTATGTTGAAGCAAAAATGGAAGAATGGAAAGAATACAGCACAAGAGTTTCCCAGTGGGAAATCGACAAATATTTAGGTAAATATTAATTATTTTTCAGGGCAAGGAACAAACTTGCCCTGTTTCTACCCAAAAACAAGGAGAAAACAAAAATAATATGAGCTTTGAAATTAACCCCTACGCATATAAGAGCATTTTTCCCGTGCCCACAAGCGTAGTTGACGATAATATAAGACTTGCAAGCGTTCTTCAGCTTAAGGTTCTTTTATATATGCTTCGCCACAGTGATAAGGACCTGAGCAGTGAGGATGTTGCTTCTGCACTGTCTTTAGATAAGGCCGACACGGAAGATGCTATGGTTTTCTGGCAGGAAAGAGGTCTGCTTATTAAAGGTGAAGAAAGTGCAAGACCCATAGTTCATCTTCAGGCAACAACAGATGTTATCATTGCCAAAGCTGATGAGCACCCTGCCGAGGAAACAGCCTCGCAGCCTAAAAAGGTGGCAGATATTCCTATTTCAAGGCCCAGCCACGAGCAGATTGCAGCACGTCTTAAAGAGTGCAAGGAATTTTCGGGACTTTTCGCTGAGGCTCAGGCAGCTTTAGGTAAAACTATCGGTTATGACGGACAGTCGGTGCTGATTATGATGCACGACAGCTACGGTCTGCCTTTTGAGGTTATTCTTATGGCTGTGGAATATTCAGTAACACAGCAGAAAACGGGATTTTCATCTATTGCAAAAATAGGTAAGATATGGTCGGAGCAGGGCATCGATACTCTCGAGGGTGCTATGGAATATATTGAAGAGCACAACTCAGTCAACGAAGTCTGGAATAAACTTCGCTCACTGACGGATATAACAAACCGTACCCCCACCACAAAGCAGAGAGGTTATCTCGTTGCCTGGGTAAAAGAGTACGGATATGATGAAAATATTATTTATTATGCTTATGAAGAATCTGTAGACCGTACCGGCAAAATGAGTATGCCATATATGGATAAGATAATCAGGAGTTGGCACGAAAAGGGTGTAAAAACACCGATGGATATACAAAGAGAAAAGGCCAAGTGGCAGGAAGAAAGAGATAAAAAGCTGCCTCAGAAAAATTCTGATAAAAAGAACGTGCCCACAATGCTCAGGGATGAGCCCTCATATGATGCAGATGCTTTTATGAAAAAGGCCATCGGCCTGAAATATAAAAAGACCAATACCGATTAAGAAGGTGAAATTATGTCATACAAGAGAAGCGTATATATAAAAGCAAAAGAGATACTTGACGAAAGAAAGGCTACCGCTGAAAGAGAGGCTGAAATGCGTCACTCGGCAGCTGTTGCACTTTGCCCTGAGATTGCGCAGATAGAAAGAGAAATGGCTTCTCACGGTGCTGACGTTGTCAAGGCTGTTGGCATGGGTGCAAACCTTGACGAATACATCAAAAATCTGGCAACAGCTAATCTCAGAGCTCAGGCAAAACGAAAAGAACTTCTTAAAGGGGCAGGTTTCCCCGAGGATTATCTCGAAGTTAAATATACCTGTGAAATCTGTAAGGATACAGGTTATAACAAGGAGTTTTACTGTCAGTGTTACAGAAAGCTTATAAGAGATGTCGCAAGACAGGAACTCAGTGCGAACTCGCCCTTGAAAAAATGCACCTTTGATTCTTTCTGTGTTGATAAGTATCCCGATGTTGTTGACGGTGTTATCGGTATCAATCAGCGCGAGCATATGAAAAACAACTACGAATACTGCAAAGAGTATGCCGAAAACTTCACAACAAATTCACCGGGTATTTTTATGAACGGTAAGACAGGTCTTGGCAAGACTCATCTTTCTCTTGCAATTGCCAACGTAGTTATTGATAAGGGCTTTGATGTTTACTACGGAACTATTCAGTCCATAATGGATAAGCTTGAGGGCGAGCATTTCGGCAGACTTCCCAGAGAAGAAAGCATCAAAGAAGATATCCTCAGCTGTGATCTGCTTATTATTGATGACCTTGGCACAGAATTTGCTACACAGTTCACAAATGCTGAACTTTACAATATCATTAACAGCAGAATTCTCGCGTCACTTCCGACAATTATCAGCACTAATCTTGATTTCAACGATGTTGCCGAGAAATATTCCCAGAGAGTTGCATCCAGAATTATGGGCAGCAGTGATTCTATGTATTTCTGCGGCAAAGATATCAGACAGATGGATTAATTTGAGTACGTTATCGATTCTTTTTCCGTGTCGGGAAAAAGAATGCCACGCGGCGAGCGAATAAAAAACCGAGTTGAAAAAGCTCGGTTTTTTTTGTTATATAATTACACAATAATTTAATCTGAACCTACACTCACAGACACTCCGCCACCGTTGTTTTCTGTTGCACAGTCAATGGCGAGTACCGTTGCAAGGGCTACTATCTCATCGGCACCGGGAGCAATATCAAGCTCGTAGCAGTCGCCCCAAGTCATCCATTCCTTATTGATTTCCACAACATAGTTGTTACCGTCATTTATCACATAATTATGGGCAAAAAAGTCGCCTTCTACCTGCCAGTCAAGACCCAACACTTCATATTTCGGTCTGAAAAGGCTGAACTTTCTTACGATTTCCGCAACTTGTGCGTCGCCGACAAAAACAAAATATCTCGGCATAAAGCTGAAAACTTTTTGCTGGATGAAAGCTACCTCGTTACCTGACATATCGTAGACGTGAAGCTTTTTGCCTAAGGAGAAAATCTCACCCTCTACCATATATTTATCCTGACCGTACTGGTCTTTTACTGTGAATCTGTCTTTCCAGGAAAATACTTTTTGTTTTATATATAATTTCATATTTTCACACTCCTTTGTTTTATCATATAACAAGATTTATTCTTTGTCAATAAAAAATGAAAAAGGCAACCTTCATTGAAGATTGCCTGATTTTTTATCTTCGAGGGACTCTGTCCCTCACCCTGCAAACTTTTGTAAAAGTTTGACAAAACTTTACT
>JAZSLX010000114.1:0-20862 GCA_045535605.1 Ruminococcus sp. | reverse complement strand
AAAAAGGGCTCAATTGTGGGACTTGACCACGAAACTCTTTTCACAATTCAGAAATTCTTCGAAAACAACCTCAATGTTTCCGAAACATCAAGAAAACTTTTCGTGCACAGAAATACTCTTGTTTACCGTCTGGAAAAGATTAAAAAACTCACAGGTCTTGACCTGAGAGAGTTTGAGGATGCTATCGTGTTCAAGGTAGCCCTTATGGTTAAAAAGTATCTGACAGCAAGCCCCACTAAATATTAATCGTTAAACGATAAAACTTCGCTTTGTACGCGGGTTCGAATATCAGAACTGCGTGCAAAGCGATTTTAGAATAACAAGGATTTTACCATTATATGTAAATAGGAATCTTTACATATAAATGTTCAGATAGATAAAAAGGCAGGATATGAAATGATTGAATTCAGAAATGTTTCCAAGGTTTATCCCACGGGAACCCACGCACTTAACAAAGCAAGCCTCACTATTGAAAAAGGTGAGTTTGTATTTATTGTAGGCTCCTCAGGTGCAGGTAAGAGTACCTTCCTCAAGCTTATTATGAGAGAAGAAGTTCCCACATCAGGTTCGATTATCGTAAACGGTATGCAGCTTGATAAGATGAAACGCCGTCATGTGCCAATGCTTCGACGTACTATGGGCATTGTGTTTCAGGACTTCCGTCTTATAGACAAGATGACAGTATACGATAATGTGGCATTTGCCATGCGTGCAATCGGTGCACGTCCCCGTGCTATCAAAAAGCGTGTACCCTATATCCTTGAGCTTGTAGGTCTTGAGAGCAAGGCAGATCGCTATCCTTCTGAGCTTTCAGGCGGTGAGCAGCAGAGAGTAGGTCTTGCACGTGCACTCGTTAATAATCCTCAGATGATTATTGCGGACGAGCCTACAGGTAATATTGACCCTGAGATGAGCTACGAAATTCTCGAGCTTCTCTCAGAGATAAACAAGCGCGGTACCACCATACTCATTGTTACTCACGAGCTTGACCTGGTACATAGCTTCAACCGCAGGGTTATCACCATTGAAAAGGGTGTTGTGGTTTCCGATACTGTGGATAATCAGGGTTAATGAGAGGGTAAAGGTATGAAATTCAGTGGATTTGGATATCTGGTGAAGGAAGGAATCAAGAGCATCTGGACAAACCGAATGATGAGTATTGCGTCTGTGGGTGTTCTTATTTCCTGTCTTTTGCTTACAGGAGCAGCACAGCTCCTTTCTATAAACGTTTCTTCTGCAATTGAGAGCATCGGCGGCACTAATGTGACACGAGTTTTCCTTGAGCAGCAGATTACCGACCTTGAGGCAGTGCATATAGGGGACGAGCTTGCACGTATTCCCAATGTGGAAAAAACAGTGTTTATCCCTAAGGATGAAGCTATCAAGGATTATCAGGATACTTTGCGTGAGGATATATTCCAGCAGCTTTTAGGTGAGGGCAATCCCTTACCTAATGCCATAGATGTTACTATGACTGATCTGGCATATTACGATGATACTATAGCTCAGGTGCTTGCTGTTGACGGTGTTGATTCTGCACGTGATACAAGAGAAATCGCACAGAAGCTCACAAGCCTCAACGATCTTGTCAGCACAATGACTCTGTGGATAATGGTTGCTCTGGTGCTTATTTCCATCTTTATTATTTCAAACACAATCAGAATGACAATGTATTCCAGAAGATTTGAAATCAGTATTATGAAGTCCGTAGGTGCTACTGACACCTTTGTCCGTATTCCCTTTGTTATTGAGGGCATGGTAATCGGTCTTATCTCAGGTATTATTTCTTCTGTTCTTCTTCTGCTTCTTTACGATGTGGTTATGAATACAATGCAGAATATAGTATCCTTTAAATTTATTCCTTATTCTCAGGTTGGCATGTGGGCGTCCCTTGCATTTGTTGTTGCAGGTATGCTTATCGGTGCACTGGGCAGTGTGGTATCTATTGGCAGATACCTGAAAAAGGAAGGTAACGAGCTTTTAGGCTGGTAATTATATATTTGGAAGATTGGTATGAAAAGTATAAGGACGAGGTGAGTCTATGACTAAAAAGCTTTTATCACTGCTTCTGGCAGTTATCATAGTTTTCTCTGCAGTTGCAACTGCCGGTGCTGATACCATCAGCGACCTTAAGAACGAGCAGCAGCGCCTTGAGCAGGAAGCTGCAGAGTATGAGGCTATCATCAAGGAGAAGGAAGGCGAGATTGCCGAGCAGGAAGAATACGTTAATGCTATTGCAGAAAAGGTAGCAAACGTCAACAGCCAGATTGCTTTGAACCGTGAGAAAATTGCGGTTTATGACTCAAGAATCTCAGAGCAGGAGGCCGAGAAAGACAAACTTCATGCTCAGGCTGAGGAGAATATGGAGGTGCTCAGAAAAAGACTCCGTGCTCTCTATATGGCTGGTGATACATCTGCTCTGGAGATTATCTTAGGCGCAAAGGATTTCTCTGACTTTGTGGATAAAATGCAGCTTGTTGAGAGTATCTCCGAGTATGACGCAAAGCTTATTGATGAGATTGAAGCTCAGCTTGACGATGTAAACGTAGTAGTTGATTCACTTAACGCAGACAAAGCAGAGCTTGAGGTTGAAAAGTCTTCTCTTGAGGCAAATCAGACAGAGCTTAACTCTCTTCTTGCAGAGAATGAAGAGGCACTGGCAAAGCTCTACGGCGAAAAATCCGACGCCGAGGACCATAAGCAGGCCTATGACGATGCGATTGCGGGAGTAAACAACGAGATTGAGGCTTACTACGAATCCCTGAGGGAGCAGGAAAACCAGAACAACAGTTCATCAGGTGGATCTTCAGGCGGTTCTTCAAGCAATCCTCCCTACTCAGGCAACTATGTATGGCCTGCACCGGGACACTACACCCTCAGCTCTCAGTATTACGAGGAGAGAACAGGTTACTATCATGGAGGTATTGATATTGCAGGTTCAGGCTTTATGGGTACTACCATTGTAGCGGCAGCGCCAGGTACCGTTGTCACCTCCAACAACAGCTGTTCTCATAACTGGGGCAAGTACGGAAGCTGCGGTTGTGGCGGCGGCTTCGGCAACTATGTATGGATTGACCATGGCGGCGGCAAGGCAACTATTTATGCTCATCTGTCTTACACAACCGTTTATGAGGGACAGTACGTAAATGCAGGAGAGGTGCTGGGTTACGGCGGTTCTACAGGTTATTCCACAGGCCCCCATCTGCACTTTGAATGCAGATACTATGGTACTCGCTACGACCCCATGACCGAACTCAGTTGATAGGAGAGATGTTTATGAAAAAGAAAATTTCCCTTCCTATAGTAATTGCAATTGCGCTTATCTCAGCGGCTATAGCTTTTTCTGTGGCATATATAATCTCTACAAGTGCTATGAATGCACGCCTCACAGATTTAAGCAAGAAGCAGGCATTGTTTTCCACAATGGCTGATGTTGACAGCTTTGTAAGAGAAAAAAGCTACTATCAGGTTGATAAGGAAAAGCTCACAGAGGAGCTTTGCAGAGGCTACGCTGAGGCTTATGAGGGCAGAGTTATCTATCTGACTGCCGATGAGTACAAGGATAGTGGATATACCTCAGAAGCAGGCTATACCGTCATTGTTCTTGCGGACAGTTCCGCAATGGTAGTTCTCACTCAGGAGCAGTACGAAGCCCTTGATCTGCCTGCTGAAACCCAGACTCAGACAGAAACACAGTAACATAAAATAATTATTACAACTCCCGCATATACTTTAGAAGTTTATGCGGGAGGTTTTTTATGCTTACTGTACTTACAATAGATAACAGAACATATAAAGGAAAATGGGGGAGATTCCTTTCGGCGATATCAATTAATTCCCTGAAGGTGCAGGTGCACAAAGACCCTGTTGCCATAAAACATCTGAGATACATAAACCGGCGTGGAAAAATCAATTGGAATAAGATATCAAAAGCTGCAGGTGAGGGTAGAGCAAGGCTTATTTACAGCGGAGAGTTTCCTGTGCCTGATGACACTGGTATTAAAGTGTTTGAGCCTTTGGAGCTTCGGCAAAGGCTGTGCGGGAATATGGCACTTGCCGTCCTTGATGTGATGAGGAATGTGCCCAAAAAACTCAGAATAGGGCTTTATGACCCTGATGGGGAGTACACAGACCTGCCTGAGCATCTGCTTAAATATACGGATAATCTGATTGTTGTAACCAAAAACTACAGTGTATACAGAGAACAGGCAGACAGACTCCTGACGGAGACAGGGGCAGTGCTCTGTGTAAGCCCTCATGTCTCCTTGCTTTCCACCTGCGGTTTTATTATATCTCCGTCGGTTATTGATTCTGCCTTTACACCACAGACCTCGGCGGTGGTACTTTCAAGTATGAAGCCCACAGTATCCTTGTCCTGCAGGGTTTACTATAAATACTCCTTTTCACTGGAACACAAACTCCGTGAGCTTAAGCCTGAAGGTGTTGACACAGAAGTCTTTGCTGGCGGCCTTTACTCTCTTTGCGGATTTTATGGCTTAGGCTCCGCAGTTCCCCTTGTGTGCAGCAGTGTCAGTGACACCCAGACAACTTTATCCTTAAGAAGATACTTAACTGAGTGCTTCGGTACTTGACATTGAGGGTGATTTAACATATAATGTAACTTATGCAAATAGAACGATTTTGAAAGGATGGTCACACATGGCTAAATCCATAATGGTTACAGCAGAAGGCTACAAACAGCTTGAGGAAGAGCTGGATTACCTTAAAGGTGAAAAACGAAAAGAAATTGCTGAGAAAATCAAGGTTGCACGTTCCTACGGCGACCTTTCAGAAAACAGCGAGTATGATGACGCAAAGAACGAGCAGGCAATCCTTGAGGCAAGAATTGCTACTATCGAGGCTACTCTTAAGGTTGCGGTTATCATCGACGAAAATGCATCAAACGAAACCGTTCACGTTGGCTCTGTTGTAAAGCTTGAGAATATCTCAGCAGGCAGAGAAGTTACCTACAAAATCACAGGCTCCAATGAGGCTAATCCCAGAGAGGCAAAAATCTCTGATGAGTCTCCTGTTGGTAAGAGCCTTTTAGGCCACAGCGTAGGTGATATTGTTGAGGTTGAGACTCCTGCAGGTCTTATGACCTTCAAGATTCTTGAAATCTCTAAGTAATAAGCGATGTTTCGGGCGGCTTGTGGGTCGCCCTTTCGCAATTTTTTATAATTGCTTTAATGTAAATACAGGAAAGGACTTGTGTTATGAGTGACAATACCCGCGGTGCAAACGCACCTATGGAAAGTATAAGCGAACAGAATCAGATCAGAATGGACAAGCTGGCGTCCCTTCAGCAGGCAGGCAAGGACCCCTTCATGGTTAATACATCTGACAGAGATACCTATGCTGCAGATATCGCAGGGCAGTTTGACTCCCTTGAGGGCAAGACTGTATGTGTTGCAGGCCGTATTAAGAGTAAGCGCGGCAAGGGTAAGGTTATGTTTATGGACCTTTGGGACGTAACAGGTAAGATTCAGATTTTTGCAAAGTTTGACGACCTTGGTGAGGAAGTATATGCAGACCTCAAAAAGTGGGATATCGGCGATGTTGCAGAGGTTAAGGGCTACGTGTTCAGAACACAGATGGGTGAGGTTAGTATCCACGCAACTGCTGTAACACTCCTTGCAAAGTCTTTGCTTCCTCTGCCTGAGAAGTTCCACGGTCTCAAGGACCCTGACCTTCGTTACCGTCAGAGATACGTTGATATGATTATGAATCCTGATGTTATGGAAACCTTCAAGAAGCGTACACGCATTGTTTCCGAAATCAGAAAGTATCTTGACAACCTTAACTACTTTGAGGTGGAGACTCCTGTGCTTTCCACTATCGCAGGCGGTGCAAACGCACGTCCTTTCATTACACACCACAACACCCTTGACCTTGATATGTACCTGCGTATTGCTACAGAGCTTTACCTTAAGCGTCTTATCGTAGGCGGTATGGAGAGAGTTTACGAGATAGGCAGACTCTTCCGTAATGAGGGTATGGATGTTAAGCACAACCCTGAGTTTACAACTATCGAGATTTACGAGGCGTTCACAGACCTCCGCGGTATGATGGAGCGTACAGAGCAGATTGTAAACCGTTGCTGTATTGCCGCAAACGGCACAGACCAGATTGAGTATCAGGGCGAGGCAATCAGTCTCTCCGTTCCCTTTGCTCGTATGACTATGATTGAGGCTGTAAAGCAGTACTCAGGCGTAGACTTCGGCGAGTTTATGGGTGACACAGAAAAGGCAAAGGAAGTTGCAAAAACACTTAACCTTGAGGTTAAGTCCACCGATACATGGGGCAACATCCTCAACACTGCATTCGAGGAGTTTGTTGAGGAAAACCTTGTTCAGCCTACATTTATCACAGATTATCCTGTTGAGGTTTCTCCTCTCACAAAGCGTCTTGAGAGCAATCCTCTCCTTGTTGACCGCTTTGAGCTTTTCGTAACCAGACGTGAGCTTGCAAACGCTTACACAGAGCTTAACGACCCCATCGACCAGCGTTCACGCTTCGAGCATCAGATGATGCTCCGTGAGGCAGGTGACGACGAGGCTAACGAGATTGATGAGGATTTCCTCACAGCTCTTTCCTACGGTATGCCTCCCACAGGCGGTATGGGTATGGGTATCGACAGACTTGTAATGCTTCTCACTGACTCCGCTTCTATCCGTGACGTTATCATCTTCCCCACAATGAAGCCTATGGATGCTCAGAAGAAGGTTATCGCACAGAAGACCGAGGAAGTAAAGGAAGATGTTATCGACTTCTCCAAGGTTGAGATTGAGCCTCTGTTTGAGGAGTTTGTAGACTTTGAGACATTCTCAAAATCCGACTTCCGTGCAGTAAAAGTTCTCCAGTGTGAAGCTGTTCCCAAATCCAAGAAGCTTCTTAAGTTTACACTTGATGACGGCACAGGCACAGAGCGTACAATCCTCTCAGGTATTCACGCATATTATGAGCCTGAGGAGCTTGTAGGCAAGACTTTAGTTGCAATTACAAACCTGCCTCCCAGAGCAATGATGGGCATTGAGTCAAACGGTATGCTCCTGTCTGCAGTACACACCGAAGAGGGCGAGGAAAAGCTTAACCTCCTTATGGTATCAAACAGAATCCCCGCAGGTGCTAAGCTTTATTAAACCGTTAGCCACGGTGGGAAAGTTCGCTATTGGGTAACTTTGATTTTTACGCAAAGCCCTGCAACGGCGGGGATAAATAATGCTATATAACTAAAAATTCAGCTCTCCTTCCTTGCAAGGGGAGCTGTTTTGTTATAAAATAACTGTGATGTGTTGTACGAATTCTGAGGTGTTAATATGAATAATGTTAATAAAACCCTGTATATTCCTCTGTACGGCAAGGCTTATGTGAGCCGAAAGGGGATTATCCTGCAGGATAAAAAGGCGGAAGAAATCTGGGAAAAAGAAGGTTTTGAACTGAAGGGTAAATCAAAATCCAAATGGCTTGCTTATTATATGGGTATGCGCTCAGCTGTGTTTGATACATGGGTGCGTGAGCAGACTGAAAATACTGAGGAGAGCATAGTTCTTCATATTGGTTGCGGTCTGGACAGCAGATGTGATAGGGCAAAAGCGAAAGTCTATCTGTGGTATGATGTGGATTTTCCTGATGTTATAGGGGAGAGAAAAAAGTATTACTCGGAAAGTGAAACCTATCAGATGATTTCTGCAGATGCAAGAAAGACAGATTGGATAAGCACACTTCCAAGCAAAAACGCAATTGTTGTCCTTGAAGGAATCAGCATGTATTTTACGCATAAGGAAATGCAAACTCTGCTTAAAGCCTTGTGCGGACATTTTGAGTCTGTCAGAGTGTTGATGGATTGCTATACTCAGAAAGCCGCCAAAGCCTCAAAATACCGCAACCCCATAAATGATGTGGGAGTTACCCTTGTGTACGGCACAGATGACCCTCAGGTATTTGCAGATAATTCAGGGCTTGAGTTTGTAGTCGAGCACAGCATGACTCCTGAAAATCTTATAAAGCAACTTAAGGGTGCAGAGCATTTTGTTTTTAAGACTTTATACGGCGGTGCAGTTGCAAGGGCGATGTATCGTATGTATGAATATAAAAGTAAATAAGATTAATCAGGTTTTGCTATTGCGCTCTGCCCAAAATATACTAAAACATCAGTAGGCATGCTTGACGCAGAGAACATCTGTACTGTAAAATATTATTAAAGAAGTCTTCAGGGAGTGGTTAAGAATGAAACAGCTTTTATCATTGGTTTGTATTGTATGTCTGCTTATGTCACTGTTTGCGGTGATACCCGTATCAGCGGCAGAAACCGATGACGGGTTTTCCTATGAAATCAAAAACGGCGAAGTTATTATAACCGATTGTTCTGAAGATGCCACAGACCTTGTTATCCCTGCTACTATCGATGAGTGCTCTGTTACCGCTATCGGTGACTCTGCCTTCAAGGATTGTCATAACCTTACAAGTATCTCAATTCCTGATAGTGTTACCTCCATCGGTGATAACGCGTTTTCATACTGTTTCAATCTTGCAAGCATCAATCTCCCCAAGGGCATTACCTATATCGGCGAATCTGCTTTTACCAGTTGTTTAAGGCTTGAGGATATCGAAATCCCTGATGAGGTTATATCTATTGCTGACTTTGCTTTCTCCAATTGCATAAAACTTGAGGACATAACAATCCCCAAGAATGTTACGTCTGTCAATGGCACTGCTTTTTCCGCTTGCTCAAGCCTTACAAGCATCAATGTGGATATAGATAATGTTGTTTATTGTAGTGTTGACGGAGTTGTTTTTGATAAGGATAAAACAACTTTAGTTTTATATCCTGCCGGTAAAGATACAACTTATATCATTCCTGAGGGTATTACCTCCATCGGTGACAACGCTTTCTATGACTGCTCCAGTCTTAAAAGTATCACAATCCCCGAGGGTGTTACATCTATCGGTGAATATGCTTTCTCCCAGTGCACAGGACTAAAAAGCATCACAATCCCTGATAGTGTTACAACCATATGTGGCGGTGCTTTCTTCTGGTGTATAGGACTTGAGAGTATCACACTCCCAGAGAGCCTTACTACTATCAGTGCACATACTTTCGGTCTTTGCACAAAATTAGAGAGTGTTACAATCCCTGAGGGTGTTACTTCTATCGGTGACTTTGCTTTCTTCGATTGCAGAAGTCTTAAAAGCATCACAATCCCTGAGAGTGTTACAGAATTCAATAACAATATTTTCTACAACTGTGATAACGTGACAATTTACGGCTATGCAGGTTCTAGTGCAGAATATTACGCAAAGAAGGAACATCTTCCCTTTGTTCCTCTCGCTGATATTGAGCCGATTATCCTTGGTGATGCTGACGGCGACGGAGATGTTACCATCAAGGATGCAACCGCAATTCAGAAGCACCTTGCAAATCTTGAGAATCTTGATGAAACAGCTCTCCTTGCAGCTGACACAGACGCAAACTGGGATGTTACCATCAAGGATTCAACCGCAATTCAGAAGTTCATTGCAGGTATTGAAACAGGTTATCCCATAGGAAAAGAGTTATAATAAAACATAATTAACAATAAGAACGCCTGACGATTTTTCCGTCAGGCGTTCGTTGTTTGCGATGTGATTTCGTAATATTTAACTTTCCAGCATAATGCGGATGATTTCTTTGTCTGTTGCCGCCATGCCGTTGCGGGCAAGGGAGCCGATGTTGCGGATTGTGTTTTCCACACCTTTTGCAACAAGTCCTTCACCTGAGTAGAACTGATTTCCGTTCTGGTACATAAATAGTCCCAGAAGCCCTGCGTCTACAGCAGAAGCAATCTTTGCGGCACAGCTTGCCTTGGCGCCGTCACAGATGATGCCTGAGTCCATGGCAAGAGCATTTACAATGGTATGAGCTATGGTGTCGTATCTTCCACCTTTAAGGTAGGCAATGCCTGCGGCAGAGCCTACACCTGCACTTACAACTCCGCAGTAGGCAGATAGCCTACCGATACCTGCTTTCAGGTGGATTGTCACAAGGTTTGATATGGTAAGAGCACGCAAAAGCTCATCATGGGGAATCCGCTTCTCCTGTGCATAAACGACGACGGGGACACTGGCGGTAATACCCTGATTGCCTGAGCCTGAGCAGATGATAACAGGCATCTCACAGCCGTTCATTCGAGCATCTGAGCCTGCGGCTGCATATGCTCT
Source organism: Ruminococcus sp. (assembly GCA_045535605.1). GTDB lineage: Bacteria > Bacillota > Clostridia > Oscillospirales > Acutalibacteraceae > Ruminococcoides. The sequence goes on along the minus strand of JAZSLX010000114.1, from coordinate 10,662 downwards.
CATCTTCTGATAAATATCAGGATTTCCGTGAGAGAGCAGAGTGCTTCCGATATTGGCACCGTAATTATTTTTCATGCCCTCTGTGGCAATTGCCATGTTGTATTCAATCTGTCTGTCCAGAGTACCTCTTAAAGGCTCAAGGTCGGTGTTTTCTGCAAAGTTTATAATCTCCTCAATGCTCAGCACACTGTGGTCAGTGAGTCCGTTTTCCTGAGGTATAACTTCTTTTTCAAAGAGTGTATCGTTGTTTTTACGTATGCACACAATATTTGTGTGGTGCTCTGCAAGTCTGATAAAGGCACTTTCGTCACCTTTTCGCAGAGTAATCATAATATCAAAAATGTGTGGAGTATCTGCATAGTGAACACTTATGGGAGTTTTCTCAAGAAAATTTTTGGTTTCCTCAATCTGTTCAGCACTTATGTGGGACAGCACCTCAAGCTCCTTTTGAGCATCTCCTGCTATAATTCCGATTGCCGCTGCTGCAGGAATACCCCGAAGTCCTCCTGTGTGGGGGACGACTACGCTCTTGACATTCTTAAGAATGTTTCCGCTTACCTCTATTAAAACATCATTAGGTACAGCACCCAGAAGTTCCCTTGCTTTAGCGGCGGCATAGGCTATGGCTATAGGCACAGTGCAACCCATTGCAGGAACAAGCTCCTCTTTCAGTATATTTATGTATTGCTGATAATGGGCGGGAGTGTTCATAGCTATCCTCCTTTTTTAGATAAAATTCCTCTTTATCTGCATTATAGCATATTTATACCAAATGTACATAGATTATTTTCATTAAGACTTAATATAATAATAAAAAAGGGATTCCTTGACAGAGTTTTTCTGTGAGTGTATAATTTTTTTATTGTTTTGCTATTACCCTTTGTAAAGGAGATTTTTATATGAAAATTTACGGTGGAATTACAGAGCTTATCGGCTCAACCCCTTTGGTCAAGCTGACTAAATTTATGAGTGACAAGAATCCACAGGCGGAGGTTTGTGCAAAGCTTGAATACTTCAACCCTGCAGGCAGTGTCAAGGACAGAGCGGCTCTGTATATGATTGAGGACGCAGAAAAACGCGGACTTCTAAAGGAGGGCTCTGTTATAATCGAGCCTACCTCAGGTAACACAGGTATCGGTCTTGCGGCGGTTGCGGCCTCAAAGGGCTATAAGGTTGTGCTCACAATGCCTGATACAATGAGTGTTGAGCGCAGAAATCTTCTCAAAGCCTTTGGTGCTGAGATTGTGCTCACAGAGGGTAGCCTTGGTATGAAGGGCGCAATAGAAAAAGCACAGGAGCTTCTCGTGAAATTTGAGGGCAGTTTTATGCCAAGCCAGTTTACAAATTCTGCAAACTCTCAGGCACATATTGAAACCACAGGTGTAGAAATTTGGGAGGACACTGAGGGCCAGGTTGATATTTTCGTTGCAGGTGTAGGCACAGGCGGTACACTTACAGGCGTGGGTGAGTACCTGAAATCCAAGGATGCAAACATCAGGATTGTGGCAGTAGAGCCTTATAACTCACCTCTCCTTTCAGGTGGCGAGGTTGCTCCTCACGGCTTGCAGGGCATTGGTGCAAACTTTATCCCTGAGATTCTGAGCACAGATATTATCGACGAGGTTATCGCTGTTAAGGAAGATGACGCCTTTAAAACCTGCAAAGACCTTGCACACAGTGAGGGCTACCTTGTGGGTATTTCCTCAGGCGCGGCGCTTTTCGCAGGTGTAGAGCTTTCTCAGAGAGCGGAGAACAAGGGCAAACGAATTGTTGTGCTTCTGCCAGATACAGGGGAGCGTTATCTGTCCACAGGTATTTTTGACTGATAATACAAAACTATCTGAAAATATAATATTACACAGGTATGACAGGTTTTCTTTTCGGAGAAAACCTGTCTTTTTATGTTCTAATAGGTCAATATACTTCAACTGTGATGAATAATCTTGTACAATATGCACAAGATGAGGGCTTTTTCATTGAGCAAGAAGTCAAAATTGTGGCAGAGGAGTAATTTTTTGTTGTGTTAATTCATACTCTTTGTTATAATTGTTATTAGTTACTTTAAGTATTTAGATTTTTTTGTATAAATTGCTATTTCGCTTATAAGTAATATATATCGTTGCCAAGGTTGGCACGAAAGGAGAATCATATATGAAACAGTACACAGCAGACAAAATTTATAACATTGCCCTTACCGGTCATAGCGGTGCAGGTAAGACAACCCTGACAGAGGCAATGCTGTTTATGACCGGAGTTATCGACCGTATGGGCAAGACTACTGACGGTAATACTGTTACAGACTTTGACCCTGAAGAAATAAAGAGAAAAGTTTCCGTTGCACTGGCAGTTGCCCCTGTTGAATGGAAGGATTCCAAGATTAATATTCTTGATGCTCCCGGCCTTTATGACTACATGGCAGGTTGCGTTGAGTCTATCCGCGCAGCTGATTCAGTAGCAATTGTTGTTTCCGCAAAGGGCGGTATCAACGTTGGTACAGAGCGTGGTTTCAAGTTTGCAAAAAGAGGAAAGCGCCCCAGATTTTTCGTTATCAACGGTATGTGTGACCCAAATGTTGATTACTATGCTCTTATAGATGAATTGAAGGAAAGATACGGCTACAATGTTTGTCCTGTATTTGTTCCTGTTGTAGAGGGCGGTAAGGCTACAGCATACATCGATCTTGCAAACCAGAAGGCCTATACATACGCAGGCTCAAAAGCTACAGAGATTCCTATGCCTGCTTTTGATAAACTTGAGGAATACACAAACGCTATCAAGGAAGCAGTTGCAGAGACTTCTGAGGAGCTTATGGATAAATTCTTTGGCGGTGAGGAATTCACAGCTGAGGAAATGAACACAGGTATCAAGAATGCTGTTATGTCAGGCGACATCGCACCTGTATTCTGCGTTGAGGCTATCACACAGGCAGGTATGGATGTTCTCCTTGATTCAATTGTTAAGTTTACTCCTCCCGCAGCAGTTATCGGTAAGGAAATCGGCAAGGATGAAGCAGGTAACGATGTTGAGATTGAGGTTGATGAGTCTGCTCCTGCAGTTGCAACTATCTTCAAGACTGTTGCTGACCCCTTTGTTGGTAAGCTTTCTTACTTCAAGGTTATTTCAGGTAAAATCTCCACAGAGACTCCTCTTGTAAACGCCCGTACAGGCGAGAGCGAGAGAATCTCCAAGGTATTCCTTGTAAGAGGCAAAAAGCAGATTGATGTACCCTACGTTGCTGCTGGTGATATTGGTGCTATTCCCAAGCTTTCCGGTGCCGCAACAGGCGATACACTCTGCTCACCAAAGCGTATTGTGACTCTTGCAGGTCCTCAGTATAACAAGCCCTCCTTCTCAATGGCTATCTTCCCCAAGAAGAGCGGTGAAGAGGATAAGGTTGCACAGGGCATTGCAAGACTTATTGAGGAAGATCCCTCTCTGGGATTCAAGTCCGACAAGGAAACAAAGGAAATGGTTATCTCAGGTAAGGGTGACCAGCACCTTGATATAGTAGTATGTAAGCTTAAGTCCAAGTTCAACGTTGAGGTTGTACTCAAAAAGCCCAAGGTTGCTTATCGTGAGGCTATCCGCAAGAAGGTGCAGGTTCAGGGCAGACATAAGAAGCAGTCAGGCGGCTCCGGTCAGTTCGGTGACGTTTGGATTGAGTTTGAGCCTTGTGATTGTGCAGATCTTGAGTTTGCAGAGAGAGTTGTAGGCGGTTCTGTTCCCAGAAACTTCTTCCCTGCAGTTGAGAAGGGTCTCAGAGAAGCTATCCAGAAGGGTCCTCTGGCAGGTTATCCTGTTGTAGGTCTCAAGGCTACTCTCTATGACGGCTCCTATCATCCCGTTGATTCCAACGAAATGGCATTCAAGATGGCAGCAAAGGTTGCATTCAAGAATGGTATGGCAATTGCTAACCCCACACTTCTTGAGCCTGTTGGCTCCCTCAAGTGTACTGTTCCCGATGCAAACATGGGCGACATTATGGGCGAGGTCAACAAGCGCCGCGGCAGAGTTCTCGGAATGAGCCCCGGTGAGGATAATCAGCAGGTTATCGAGGCTGAGGTTCCTATGGCAGAAATGCACGACTTCAGTACATATATCCGTCAGGTAACACAGGGTAGAGGCAGATTCAGCTTTGACTTTGTTCGCTATGAGGATGCACCTGCAAACGTTGCTCAGAAGGTTATCGAAGCAGCAAAGCAGGAAGCTGAGGACTGATAAAAGAGAATAATTAATCTGTCTGAGGACAATGCAGACAAGACTTTTGTATCTCCTAAAAAACCACCGCAGATAAATAATCTGCGGTGGTTTTTGTGTTGCGTTAAAAGCTAAAGTTTCAATAGTTTTTTCATATTTAATTTGTATTAGTTTGTGATACCTGCGATGAACTTCTGGATAGCAGTTGCGTCCTTGATGTTTACTATTGTATCTTCATCATAATCTGCAAGTACAAGTGCTTCATCACTGAGGATTTCAAGCACAGCGATATGCTTCTGAATAGCAGTTGCATCCTTAATGTTTACAGAGTAGTCTAAGTTTGCGTCACCCTTTTCATAGGTCTTGGGAGGCTCTGTGCCGTTTGTTGTTACAGGGATAGATGTTACGGGGATAGATGTTACAGGAGCTGTAGTGATTACAGGAACAGTTGTTGCAGGTTCTGTAGCCTCTGTTGTTGTAGGAACAGCTGTAGTAGGCTCAGTAGCCTCAGTAGTTACAGGAACGGTTGTAGTAGGCTCGGTAGCTTCTGTTGTAGCAGGAGCGGTTGTAGTAGGCTCTGTTGCTTCAGTTGTTATAGGCTCTGTGGGAGCTGTGGTAGGAGGTGTGATTGAGTAGAGCTCGTAGGATAGGCCGTTTGCTACAGCATATTCATAGCCTGCACTGCCTTCTGCACAGAGAATCTGGAAGTTTTCTGCATAATTGTAATCAAAAGAAATCTGGTCATATACATATCCAAAGGCGTATTTGCCAATTTCTGTAACTGTGGTGGGAATCTTAACAGTGGTCAGAGCACAGGAGTCAAAGGCACTCGTTTTGATAACCTCGGTGCCTTCATCCAGAGAAAGACTGCTGAGCGCATAACAATCAGAAAAAGCATACATACCAATTGTTTTAACTGTGCCTGCAATTACAACTTTTTCAAGCTTTTCACTCATAAAGAAAGAAAAGTCAGCAAGCTCCTGTGTGCCTTCGGGGATTGTAAGCTCGGTTAGTCCTGAGTATGCGAAGGTATATTCACCGATAGACTTCAGTGTAGAGGGAAGGTTAAGCTCAACCAAGTGGTTGTTGGTCTGGAATGCCATATCCTCAATAACCTCAACACCCTCAGGAATGGTTAGAGTTTCAAGTCTTGTACAGCTGTAGAAGCAACTATTGCTGATTGTTTTTGCATTTTTTGAGATGGTAACGTCATTAAGGTATATACATTCAGAAAAAGCAGAGTTTCCTAATTCTGTGACAGTGTCAGGCATAAAAACACCTTTGATGAATGAGCCTGCAAAGGCTCTGTTACCGATGTATTTAACACCTGAGGGGATAATGATGTTTACTTTGCTCTTGTTTTGGTAAAAGGCTTTTTCGCCGATACCTACAACAGACAAACCGCCAAGAGTTGCAGGGATTTCTAAATCCACTTTTTCGTCTTCTTCGACTTCGATAAAGCCTGTGTAGCTTGTAATCTCAACACCGCCTGTGACGGTTTTGTAGGTGTAGTCTCCCTCAGTAGCAAACACAGTACCGGTAGAGAATACACTGCAGCTGATAAGCATAAGGATTACTGTCAGTAAACTGATAATTCTTTTCATAATAAATCACGTCCTTGTTGATTTCTATATATAAGTATAATATAAGAGCAAAATTTCGTCAATGAAATTTACATAGAATTCATACTTTTTAGGCATTTATAGTGTATAATAAAAATAAATTTGAGAAAAAAGGAAATATCAGGCAAAAAAGGTTTGATATTTTCTCAAAGTTTATATATACTGAAACAGTAGAAACTCTTATTTGGAAGGTTAAGAGGAATGCACAAATACAATTTTGGAAAGGCGGTATGAATTTGACTACTGACAAAAAGAGAAAATTTATCATTGACGTTGTTTTTATAGCGTTGATACTTGCAGCAGTGTACTTTGTGATTGAGTACCTTGCTGTGTGGGTGTTACCCTTTATAATCGGTTTGCTTGTTGCGATTATTCTGCAGAAGCCTGTAGCATACCTTACCGAAAAAACAAAAGTCACCAGAGGCTTCTGGTCCTGTTTGCTGGTGCTTGTGGTGCTGTGTGCACTGTTTGCGATTATCGGTCTTTTGGGCTGGGCGCTGTATGAAGAAGCACCGGGATTTGCAAAATGGCTGACAGGAATGGTGCCTGAAATCAGAAACACTCTCAATAGTGTGTCAGCGTGGTTTTCAGGTATTACCCATATGCTCCCTTCAGGCGCCGGTGCTGCCCTTGAGAGTGCTCCTGCAAATATCATTAGTGCTGTTGTAAGCGGTGTAACAGGCTTTGTTACCTTGGTTGCAGAGAAGATTATTACAGATGGCCCCGGACTTCTTATCTCCTGTGTGTTTTCTGTTGTTGCTTCCTGCTATATCACCAAGGACTACCGCAAAATAGTAAACTTTATAATCAGCCAGCTTAGTGAGAAGAATGCAAAAATTGTAGTAAGCATAAAACAACTCTTTGTTACCAACATTCTCAAGATGCTCCGCGGTTATATTATCATTATGTTCATCACATACATTGAGCTGTTCATAGCTTTGACTATACTTAAGATTGACTATGCCGCTATACTGGCAGCGTTAATTGCAGTGCTGGATATTATGCCTGTTGTGGGTACAGGTACTGTGCTTCTGCCTTGGTTTGTAATCAGCCTCCTTATGGGCAATGTGGGACTTGGTGTTGGTGTGCTCCTCACCTATATTGCAATTACCGTTATCCGTAATATCATTGAGCCCAGAATCATCGGCCAGCAGGTTGGCTTGCCTCCCATTGTTACACTTATCGCTATGTATGTAGGACTTAAGGTGTTCGGCGTGCTGGGTATGATGCTTCTTCCTGTTTCTATTATCATTATCGTTAAGCTTCAGGAGAGCGGAATCATTCATATCTGGAACACTCCCGAAAAGACAGAGACGGAAAAACTTGGTCCTATAGCAACAGCCAAAATGGCATTCAGAGAAAAACTTACACCAAAAAAGAAAAAACAGTAAGCTTATAACAAAAAACAGACTCAGATGGGTATTCCCAAATGAGTCTGTTTGATTTTTTATATGTTATTAATCAGAACTGGTTTTCCACCGCAAGGCGCACAACCTTTTTGAGTCTTATGAGTGGGTCCTCCAAAGAAGCGGAGGAATCATACTCAAGAAGCTTCGGAGGAATGTTTGAAGCACTGGTTAGTGTCTGCATACGCATATCAATATTTTCGTTTTTTACAAGGGCGAATATTTCTGCAATAGTGGAACAGCAATCTATTTCTTTGAGCAAATCTTCTTTTGATTTGCCCGAGAAACTATTTGTGCTCATAGCATTTCCTCCTTTCAAAAAACATTTCCGTATTGTAATTATACAATATGATAGGGAAGTATTTCAAGTGGTAGGGTTCATATTTACAGACGGTGATTTTTGTGATATTCTATATCTGTTGCACATAACGAAAAAAGATATATTATGTAGAAAAGGGTGGAAAGTGTATGAATAATCAGATAATCAATGAAAATCAGGACACAGATATACCTGTGTATGTAAACCCTGAAAAGTCAGATAAAAACAGAAAAAAGCCGAAAAAGAGCAATGCTGAAGCATTGCTTAAAGGCTGGTTTAACCCTGCGGTTGCAGTTTTACTTTCTGTGGTTCTGGTGCTGACCTGTGTTTTGTGTGTTATGGGTGGAAAGCTCAACGAGCGTAATAAAATACACAGGGCTATTTATGATAAATCCCAGAAGATAGAGGTCGCAGGTGAAACCGACAGGGTTCCCCTTTCAAATTACGGTTTAGGAGATATTGCTATTCCTGCCATTGAGGGTGTCCCAGTCTGTACCTATAGTGACGAAAACTTTATAACAGACTCAAATGGCTTTAAGCATTACTATGAGGACGGTGAGCTATGCTCATACGTCGGCGTTGATGTATCCGCCTATAACGGAGAGATTGACTGGCAGGCGGTGAAAGCCTCAGGAGTAGACTTTGCAATGCTCAGAATAGGCGGCAGAGGCTACGGGGAAGAGGGCATTATGTACGATGATACATACTTCAGGAGTAACCTCAGAGGCGCAAAGGCGGCAGGTCTTATGGTAGGTGTTTACTTCTTCTCTCAGGCGGTAACACCAAAGGAGGCTCAGGAAGAGGCAGAATATGCGATTTCGCTCTTAAGAGGAGCTTCACTTGATTATCCTCTTGCTTTTGACTGGGAGGTTATAGAAAGTGCTGAGGGAGCACGTACAGATAATATATCCCCACAGACTCTTACAGCTTGTGCCAGAGCCTTTTGTGACAGGGTAAAAAAGGCAGGTTACATTCCTGCGTTATATACAGGCAGTCAGCTTGCATACTATAAGTATGACCTTGGACAGCTTTCTGACATTGATATATGGTATGCATTTTATAACGATACCCCTGATCTTTACTATAACTATATGATATGGCAGTATTCCTGTACAGGCAGTGTCCCCGGCATACAAGGTGATGTTGACCTTAATATTTGTTTTAAAAATTATAAGTGAGGTAATTAAAATGGAAAAAATCGCAAGCTTTACAGTGGACCATGATATTCTTGATGTGGGTATTTATGTGTCACGCATTGATGGTGACATTACAACCTATGACCTAAGATTTATCAAGCCTAATACTCCTCCTTTTCTTGAGAATGGTGCTCTGCACACAATCGAGCACCTGTTTGCAACCTATATGAGAAACAGCAGCTTCGGAAGTAATATTGTTTATTTCGGACCTATGGGTTGCCGTACAGGTTTCTATCTTATTGTCCGTGACCTTTCAAACAAGAACACAATTGCACTTATTAAAGATACTCTCGTACAGGCTCTTAATCATACAGGAGATATCCCCGGCAACAGTAAAAAAGAGTGCGGAAACTACCTTGATCACGATGTTGAGGGCGCTATGACCTGCCTTAAGAAGTATTACGGCGCTGTCAAGGATTGGACTATCTACGACCTGCAGTATAAGAAATAATCGTCAAAATCACCAAAAATCTATATAATACTTTGTACACTGTGGCAAATGCTCCGAAAAAGCATAATAAAGGTTGTTTTTTTAGCTTTTCTTCGGTATAATTACAAAGGTTGTTAAAATTGTTACAGGTTTGTAATAAGTGTAACAACTCTTTATCCAGAGGAATCCGATAGAAAGCACAGAGCTTTATCTGTGTGAAACTAAAGAACCAAGGAGAAATTTGTTTGGGTACAAAGTTTATAAGTGTTGAGGGATATAGCGAGATCAAATCCCTTAACAATAAGAACAATGAAAACAACAAAAATAATATTAATACAACACAGAAGCTTCTCAGATTTGTAAAGAGAATCCCCACAGAGCTTAAAAGGGATTCTAAGGTTATCGCAAAGAAGTGGAGCGATATTACATGGAAAACTCTGACACCTGCAAAGTTTTTTAATGGTATAAGAAAGTTCCACATCAGCTCATCTTACTTTGAGTTTATGAGAACTCCCAAGGGCATTGCTACTGCAGCGGCTCCTGTACTTGCTACACTTTTACTGGTGCTTACAGTTTGCTTCTGGACTTGCTCTGACAAGCCTCTTACAGTAAGCGTAGGCGGCGAGAAGATTGCCACTATAGAAAACGAGAAGGTTCTCACTCAGGCTTCTGCACAGATGCACAATGCACTCTCAGGCACAAGCACAAACGAGACAGCAACAACACCTGTTATTCAGGTTTCTTATCCCACACTTGCAAATGTAGAAACATCAAGCGTTACTGATGTATACGAAAAGCTCGTTGACTGCAACGAAGCAGTGGTTTCAGGTGCAGGCGGTCTTTATATTGATGGTGTATTCTACGGCGCTGCTGAGGATGCACAGACACTCACATCTGCACTTACTGCAATTCTTGATGATGCTAAGGCAAAGTATGACGATACAACAACCACAACCTTCAACAACGATGTTCAGGTTGTAACAGATGTATACGCTAAGGAGTCAGTTAAATCTGTTGAGGAGATTATCGAGTCTGCAAGACAGAATTTCTCCATAAAACTTGAAACTGACCTGACAGTTGAGTACGAAAAGTACTACACAACTATTTATGAGTATGACGAGTCAAAGCTTGACACCTACTCTGAGGTGCTCACACCCGGCGAGATGGGTACACAGAAGGTATTCTACCGTCTTGTATACATTGATGGTGTTCAGACTGACGCAGTTGTGCAGTCCACAGTAACTACCAAGGAGCCTGTAGATCAGGTTGTACTGGTAGGTACAAAGGAAAGCTACAGCTCAACAGGCTCATTTATCTGGCCTGTACCTTACACGCGCAATGTCACAAGTCCCTTTGAGCATCGTTGGGGTACATTCCACTACGGTATTGATATTTCATGGAATGGTATCTACGGTGCAGATATTGTTGCTTCCGACGCAGGTACAGTTACATGGGCAGGCAGGGATTACTCAGGCTATGGCTACTACGTAAT
>JAZSLX010000069.1:0-18966 GCA_045535605.1 Ruminococcus sp. | reverse complement strand
TTCTATGCTCCCGATACATTACAGAAAATGATATGTGGGCAAGTCAGACCTATAATCAGTATCTTTCATCAGGTAAAGGTCTTACTGCCGCAGGTACAATATATGACCGCAACAAAGTAGCTCTGGCGTATTCTCAGGACGGACAGAGGTTATATAGCGATGATTACAATGTGCGTCTTGGTACACTCCACTCAGTGGGTGACGGCTCCTATAATATCGCAACTGCTCTCCAGACCAGATACAGAGCTCAGCTTGTAGGGCACAGTCCTGTTTTTGGCTACGGCTTGCCCGAAAGCCTCAAGTCAACAGGTAATATGAGGCTTACACTGGATGCCGAGGTCTGCGGTAAAGTGTATGAAGCTTTTGGAGGCTACAAGGGTGCTTGCTTTGTTTATAACTACAAAACAGGTGAGGTGCTGTGCATGGTCAGTACTCCTGCATACGACCCTCAGAATGTGCCCGACACCATACCTGAGGGAGCATACCTTAACAATGCAATCTCCAGCACCTATTCACCGGGCTCAATTTATAAGATAATCACCACAGTGGCACTCCTTGAAAGTGACGAGGATGCAGAGAATATAACCTTTACCTGTGAGGGTAAAAAAGAGTTTGACGGTGACGATGTCACCTGCCTTGAAAATCACGGCACAATGAATCTGTCACAAGCCTTTGCATGGTCCTGCAACATTGCTTTTGCAGATGCGGCTACTCAGGTGGGCACAAATAAAATGCAGAGTGTATCGGAAAAGCTGGGTATCACAAAAAGCTATAATGTAAGCGGAGCTAAAACAGCTCAAGGTCACTTTGATGTTAAGGATGCAAACGGAAACCAGCTTGCATGGTCAGGTGTGGGACAGTACACCAATATGGTTAATCCTGCACAGATGGCTATTCTCTGCGGTGCAATTGCAAACGGGGGAGATGCAAAGCTCCCCACCTACATCGACGGTGTGTACTCAGGAAACACAGGCAGACTTATGAGTGCAGATACAGCACAGCGTATGCAGGAAATTATGCGATATACAATCACCGACCATTATGGTGACCCTATGTTCGGAGGGCTTACGGTAGGTGCCAAGACAGGTACCGCCGAGGTAGGCGAGGGCAAAGAGCCGAACGCGTGGATGGTAGGCTACAGCACAGACGAGGATTATCCCCTTGCATTCGCCGTTGTTGTGGAGGAGGGCGGCTACGGCTTCTACACCGCAGGCCCCATTGCAAGACTTGCTATGATAGAAAGTGCCCGCTCACTGGGGTATTCAGGCTGATTTTAAAATACGGGGAGAAGTATATGGAAAAGAAAAATATGGCGGATAAGCTGGCTGAAAAAGCCTTTAACAGCCCTGAGGTCCAAAAAAGCTGGAAAGCACATATGCAGGCATTCGGGCCGATTCTGGAGTCCGCTTTTGCAGATGATTATCAAGCAAGAGTCGATCTTACATCGGCACTTAATAAAATCAGCCGACGGGATATTAAGGGCGGTATCAAAAAGTTGGAAGATTTGCATGACTCATGCGTTATGAATGTGGATAAAGCCGCGTGGTTGTTCTTTATGGGTGTGTGCTATGAAATGGCAGGTATGAGAGAGCAGATGATATCCTGCTATCAGCAGGCAGGTGAGTATGGACACAGGTTTTATCTTCCTTATTTGAAGCTTGCAAAATGTGCTCATACCGATGCGGCATTCGAGGCGGCAGAGTACAACTACCATCTTGCTATAGATTGCCTTGATGAGGATTTGGATGAGGAGAAAAACCGAGTGATATTGGCGTCTGTTTATACAAATCTTGCGTCTTGTATGACTATGATGCACAGATACATAGAGGCAGAACAAGCACTGGAGATTTCTGCTCAGCTTTTACCTGTGCAACAGGGAAGAGCGGCAACAAAAGCAATTTTGTATGCGGCGATGGGAGATAAAGAAAAGGTTGCTTTATACCTTGAAGAGCTTGAGACTCAAGCTCCTCAGATGTTTTTTACCGCTCAGAAAATGACAGGGGCAATCTTAAGCGGAGAGCATGCTCATTTTTCTGAGGTTTATGTAGATGATGCTGAGATTGGTGAGTTCTGGTGTTGGTTTGCAGAGAATGAATCTTCTATGAGGCAAAAACTTGTAAATCGGGAATTTGATGAAGTACTGAGAATGTTGCAGATTCAGCTGTCTAATTTGTTTCCCTTTGTCAAACGAGACCCTGATTTGGGAATTGAGATAGAAGATTTTATAGAGATTACTTTTGCCGATTTCTTTATGGTGAGTCTAAACTGTGGATATAATAAACTTCTGGATGCTTGTCCTGAAGAATTAAAACTACGATGGAAATTTAAAATTGAACACTGAGAAAAGCTCGGCAGACGGTTTGTACTGTCGAGCTTTGTTGTTTTGATTGCCGATAGGTTAAGTTTTGCGAAATTGTAAATTTTGGGGTTAGAAAGGGCACATTTTCAAAATCCCCTTTCTTTTTTTTTGTTTGTGTGGTATGATAAATTAAATAAATATGATTACAATGGGATAATATGTATATCCGTTTATTTATAATCAACCGAAAGGAAAGATATATTAATGGCAAATTTTCTTAAGGCACTGTTTGGCAGTTACAGCAAAAGAGAGATAAAGCGTATACAGCCTCTGTGCGATAAAACCCTTGCACTTGAAGAAAAGTACAGCGCAATGACAGACAAAGAGCTGAAGGCTCAGACCACAATTCTGAAAGAAAGACTTGCAAATGGCGAGACTACTGACGATATCCTCCCCGATGCATTCGCTGTCTGCCGTGAGGCTTCATGGCGTGTGCTAGGTATGAAGCACTTCCCGGTGCAGATTCTGGGCGGTATCGTACTTCATCAGGGCAGAATTGCTGAGATGAAAACAGGTGAAGGTAAAACTCTGGTGGCAACACTCCCTGCATATCTGAATGCCCTTACAGGTGAGGGTGTGCACATTGTTACTGTCAACGATTACCTTGCACGACGTGACTCTGAGTGGATGGGCAAGCTGTACCGCTTCTTAGGTCTTACAGTAGGTCTCATTGTTCACGATATTACTCCTGATATGCGCCGTGCCGCATACAATGCAGATATTACATACGGCACAAACAACGAGTTCGGCTTTGACTACCTCCGTGATAATATGGCAGTTTATAAGGAGCAGCGTGTTCAGCGCGGACATGCCTTTGCTGTTGTGGACGAGGTGGACTCTATCCTCATTGACGAGGCAAGAACTCCTCTGATTATTTCAGGTAAAGGCGATAAGTCCACCGATATGTATCAGCGAGCAGATACCTTTGCACGCAGACTCAAAAAGTACGTGTTCACTGAGGTGAACAACAAAGAGGATATGGAGTCTTTCTTTGAAGAAAACGGCATCGACTACATTGTTGACGAGAAGGCAAAGTCTGCAACACTTACCCAGATGGGTGTTAAGAAGGCAGAGGAGCACTTTGGTGTTGAAAACCTCACCGACCCTGACAACCTGACTCTTCAGCACCATATAAACCTTGCAATCCGTGCCCACGGTATTATGCACCTTGATATTGATTATGTAAACAAGGATGGCGAAATCATCATTGTTGATGAATTCACAGGCCGTCTTATGTACGGCAGACGTTTCAACGAGGGTCTGCATCAGGCGATTGAGGCAAAAGAGGGCGTAGAGATTCAGAACGAGAACAAAACCCTTGCTACAATCACATTCCAGAACTACTTCCGTCTTTACAAGAAGCTCTCAGGTATGACAGGTACTGCTATGACCGAGGAGCAGGAGTTCAGAGAGATTTACAAGCTGGACGTTGTGGAGATTCCCACAAACCGTCCCCTGGCTCGTCAGGATATGAACGATTGCTTCTATGCAACTCAGGGTGCAAAGTACGAGGCGGTTATTGACACAATTGTAAAGTGCCACGAAAAGGGTCAGCCTGTACTGGTTGGTACAATTTCAATTGAGAAGTCAGAGCTTCTTTCAAAAATGCTTTCTAGACGCGGTGTGGCTCACAACGTGCTCAATGCTAAACAGCACGAAAAAGAAGCAGAGATTGTTGCTCAGGCTGGTAAGCTGGGCGCTGTTACCATTGCTACCAATATGGCAGGCCGAGGCACAGATATTATCCTTGGCGGTAATGCGGAGTTTATGGCAACCTCAAAAATGCGTAAGCAGGGCTTCACAGACGAGCTTATTGCCGAGGCAACAGGCTTTGCAGATACAGACAACGAGGAGATTATAGAGGCAAGACGTGTTTTCTCTGAGCTTCATACACAGTTCAAGAATGAACTCAAGGAAGAAGCAGAGAAGGTAAGAGAAGCAGGCGGACTCTTCATTATCGGTACAGAACGTCACGAGTCAAGACGTATTGATAACCAGCTTCGAGGCCGTGCAGGCCGTCAGGGCGACCCCGGCTGCAGCCAGTTCTTCCTGTCTGCAGAGGATGACCTTATGCGAATCTTCGGCGGTGACCGAATGAAGATGCTTATGGAGAGATTCTCAGGCAATGAGACTGTGGCTATTGACATCAAGCTTTTCTCCAATGTTATAGAGAATGCTCAGCAGAAGGTTGAGCAGAATCACTTTGGCGCAAGAAAGAACGTGCTCCAGTTTGACGATGTTATGAACCGTCAGAGGGAGATTATCTACAAACAGCGTAATCAGGTTCTTGACGGCGAGGATATCCACGAAACAATTATGGGCATGATTCAGCAGACAATCACTGCAAATGTAGAGATGTACTTAAGCGGTACACCTGAAAACTGGAACCTCATAAGCCTTAAGGAATACTACAACGGCTGGCTTGCTGATGATGATAAGTGTCCTCTTGTATTCACAGATGAGGAGATTAAAACTCTCACCGCAACTGATGTTACAGAGATGCTCTTAAACCGTGCAGGTGATCTTTATGTGGAGTTTGAGCAGCTCATCACAAAGGAAACGATGCGTGAGGTTGAGCGTGCATGTCTGCTTCGTGCAGTTGATACTCACTGGATGGAGCATATTGACGATATGGAAGAGCTCAAGCAGGGCATCCGTATGCGTGCCTATGCACAGCACGACCCTGTTGTTGAGTATACCCACGAGGGCTTTGAGATGTTCGACCAGATGATTGATACCATCCGTCAGGACGCAGTCAAGCTGGTGTTCACAATGCCTATGAGCGTACACGCAATCAAACGCCGTCAGGAGGAAGAGGAGAGACTCCGCCGTGAGGCAGAGAAAGCAGCCGCCGCAAGACACGAGGTAATCCTTGGTGGCAGTGCTGAGGCTCCAAAGGTAAACCCTGTAACCTTTGCTATCAAGCGTGAGCAGGTTGCAAAGCCCATCGAGTTTGCAGGTGACGGCACAATGAGTACAAACAAAACTGTCAAGAAGGGCAAAAAGGTTGGCAGAAACGACCCCTGCCCCTGCGGAAGCGGCAAGAAATACAAAAAATGCTGCGGCAGAGACGAGTAAAATAGCCCAAAGCCTCCCTTTACACAAGGAGCCTTAATAATAAACAACAGAGGACTGAGTTTTTTCACACACTCAGTCCTCTATATTTTTATGCAGTATATTATTGCGATTTACTGAAAAAATATTTTCCTAAATAATTGTAATATTGCTTTTCTTGTGGTAAAATTAATTATTAATATATGTTATTATGGGTAATTTTGAATTATTTCCGAAAGGATGGTTTTGAATATGACAGTACGTACACGTTATGCACCCAGCCCCACAGGCTTTATGCATGTGGGAAACTTAAGAACAGCTCTTTATGAGTATCTTATTGCAAAGAGCCAAGACGGTAAGTTTATCCTGAGAATTGAGGATACAGACCGCGAGCGTCTGGTTGAGGGTGCAGTGGATGTTATCTACAATACTCTTAAGGTTGCAGGACTTAATCACGATGAAGGTCCCGATGTAGGCGGTGATTTCGGCCCCTACGTTCAGTCCGAGAGAAAGGGTATGTATCTACCCTATGCAGAACAGCTTATCGCAGAGGGTAAGGCATACCGTTGCTTCTGCACTAAGGAGCGACTTGAAAAACTCTCTGAGGAAACTGTAGGCGGTGGATATGACGGCCATTGCAGAGACCTTCCTCAGGAGGAAATTGATAGATTACTCGCTGAGGGTGTACCCTACGTAATCCGTCAGAAGATGCCCACTGAGGGATCAACAACCTTCTCCGATGCAGTTTTCGGTGATATTACTGTTGAGAACACTGAGCTTACAGACCAGATCCTTATTAAGTCTGACGGCTACCCCACATATAACTTTGCTAATGTTATTGACGACCATACAATGGGTATCACCCATGTTGTAAGAGGCTGTGAGTATTTAAGCTCCACACCCAAATACAACCTTCTTTACGAAGCATTCGGTTGGGAGATTCCCACCTATGTGCACCTGCCTCTGATTATGGGCAAGAACGAGGATGGCTCTGTTTCAAAGCTTTCCAAACGTCATGGTGCAACAGGCTTTGAGGATTTAGTAAAAGACGGCTACCTGCCTGAGGCTATCATCAATTACATTGCTCTCCTTGGCTGGTGTCCCAAGTCAAATCAGGAGATTTTCACACTGGAGGAGCTTTGTGAGAACTTCCACGTGGACGAGATTTCAAAGTCTCCCTCTGTGTTTGACTACGATAAGCTTTCTTGGCTCAATGCAGAGTACCTGAGAGCTATGGAGCCTTCCCAGTTTGCACAGGTTGCTGACCCTTACTATAGGGAAGTTTTCGGTGATACAGCTTATGACGCAATGAAGCTCACAGGCATTTTACAGCAAAGAACAGTAAAGCTTACCGATATTCCTCCTATGATTGACTTCTTCAAGGAGCTTCCCCAGTATGAGGCTGACCTGTTTGTAAATAAAAAGAGCAAAACAAACCTTGAGAATGCACCTGCACTCTTAAAGGCTGTGTATGATGAGCTGAGCGCTCTCTCTGATTGGAACTGCGACAGTATCAAGGAGCTTCTTATCTCTCTTGCAGAGAAAATGGAGGTTAAGAACGGCACAGTTATGTGGCCTGCACGTATTGCAGTAGCAGGCAAGACAGTTACTCCCGGCGGTGCTGTGGAGATTCTGGACATTCTCGGAAAGGTTGAGTCCTTACGCAGAATGGAAATCGGACTTGAAAAGTTAAACGCATAATTTTTTTTTAGTATAATTTACTTTAAGAAAGGTGAACATAAATGGCAGACGAGAAAATTACTGCAGAAATGAATGAAGAAAGCACAATGCCCTCCAACTTTATCCACGATTTTATTGACGAGGATATTGCAAAGGGCGGTCAGTACGAGGGTATGACAGTACACACCCGTTTTCCACCCGAGCCTAACGGCTACCTGCATATCGGCCACGCAAAGGCTATATGTATTGACTTCGGTACAGCAATGAAATACGGCGGTGTGTGCAACCTGCGTATGGATGATACAAACCCCACAAAAGAGGATGTGGAGTATGTTGATGCTATTCAGGAGGACATCAAGTGGCTGGGCTTCGATTGGGATGACCGCTTCTACTATGCTTCCGATTATTTTGATGATATGTACCGCTTTGCTGTGGAGCTTATTGAGAAAGGTCTTGCTTACGTTTGCGAGCTTAATGCTGAGCAGATGCGTGAGTACAGAGGCGACCTGACTACTCCCGCAAAGAGCCCCTACCGCGACAGACCTATCGAGGAAAGCCTTGACCTTTTCGAGAGAATGAGAAAGGGCGAGTTCCCCGAAGGCACAATGACACTGCGTGCAAAGATTGACCTTGCAAGCGGTAACTTCAATATGCGTGACCCCGTTATCTATAGAATCAACAAGCTTCCTCACCACAGAACAGGCAACAAGTGGGTTATCTATCCCATGTATGACTTTGCACATCCCATTGAGGACGCAATGGAGCACATTACTCACAGCCTTTGCTCTCTGGAGTTTGAGGACCACAGACCTCTGTACGATTGGGTAATCAACAACGTTTCCGTTCCTGCAAAGCCCCGTCAGATTGAGTTTGCCCGTCTTGGCATCAACAACACTGTTATGTCTAAGCGTAAACTGAGAACTCTCGTTGATGACGGCTATGTAAGCGGTTGGGATGACCCTCGTATGCCTACTCTGTGCGGTCTCAGACGCAGAGGTTACACACCTGCATCTATCCGTAACTTCACAGAGCGTAACGGTGTTTCCAAGGTGAACTCTATTGTTGAGTATGCTTTCCTTGAGCATTGCCTCAGAGAGGACTTGAACGAAAAAGCTCAGCGAGTTATGGCAGTTATCAATCCTGTGAAGCTCGTTATCGAAAACTATCCCGAGGGACTCACAGAGACCTTTGAGGTAGAGAATAACCCCAACCGTGAAGAAGACGGCAAGAGAACTATCACCTTCACACGTGAGTGCTACATTGAGGCAGAGGACTTTATGGAGGAGCCTATCAAGGGCTACCAGAGACTCTATCCCGGCAACGAGGTTCGCCTTAAGTCTGCATACATCGTAAAGTGCACAGGCTGTAAGAAGGACGACGAGGGTAATGTAGTTGAGGTTTACGCAACCTATGACCCTGAGACCAAGGGCGGTAATACACCTGACGGCAGAAAGGTAAGAGGTACTATCCACTGGGTAGATGCCGCAAACTGCGCTGAGGCAGAGGTTCGTCTTTACGATAACCTCTTTACAGTTCCCGACCCTGACGCAGGGGAGCGAAACTTCCTTGATTTCCTTAACCCCGACTCACTCAAGGTGCTTGAACACTGTAAGGTAGAGCGCTCACTTGAGAGTGCACAGGTTGGCACAGGCTACCAGTTTATGAGACTTGGTTACTTCTGCGCAGACAAGGACTCAACTGCAGACCACCTCATCTTCAACCGCAGTGTATCTCTTAAGGACGGCTTTAAGAAAAAATAATTATATCTGACACAGGAGGTTTTTGGTATGAAAACCGCAGTGGTTACAGGTGCGTCACGAGGAATCGGTGCCGCCTGTGCTGTAGCCCTTGCAAAGAGCGGCTACAATGTGATATTAGGATATAAAGTGAATAAAGAACGTGCAGAACAACTGGCTGAAGTGCTTATCTCAGGCTACGGTATAGCCGCTATGGCGGTTAAGGCTGATGTGTCTGTATCTAGTGAGGCGGATAACCTCATTGAAACAGCATATAAGAACTTCGGCAGAGTTGATGTGCTCGTAAATAATGCAGGCATTGCTCAGTTCAAGCTCTTCACAGAGATTACTGATGAAGAGTGGAGCAATATGATTGGCACAAACCTGACAGGTGTGTTCAACTGCAGCCGTGCTGCGGCAAAGCATATGATAAACGCAAAGAGCGGAAGTATTGTGAATATCAGCTCTATGTGGGGTCAGGTGGGTGCTTCCTGTGAGGTGCACTACAGTGCCTCAAAGGCAGGAGTTATCGGTCTGACTCAGGCACTGGCAAAGGAGCTTGCACCCTCAGGTGTGCGTGTCAACTGCGTATGCCCCGGTGTTATAAAGACGGATATGCTCTCTGAAATTGACGAGGAAACTATCGACTCTCTTATAGAGGAAACTCCCATTGGCAGAATCGGTACTCCCAAGGATATAGCAGACTCGGTGGCTTTTCTGTGCAGTGACAGAGCAGAGTTTATAACAGGACAGGTCCTAGGTGTAAACGGCGGATTTGTGATATGAGCCGTAATCATATTTTTAGATGTGTTATGGCGGTACTTGCTTCGGTGGCTTTACTGGTGTCCTCTGTGTTATTTGTTCAGGGGGCAGAGGGGTTAGAATTTTCACTTTCTCATGCACAGGTGAGTGTAAACCGACTTTTTGAGGTGACTCTCAGTGCAAAGGGAGAGTACAGCTTGTCCGCATTTATTGCTGAACTTATTTATGACCCTGATGTGTTAAGATATGACTCAGCTTTTGTACAAGATGATGTGCAGTATAGTGTGAACAGCCTTGAGGCAGGAAAACTCACTGTAGTTTATCTTGATGAAGATGGAGCTTCCTGCACAGACAGTACAGCACTTATGAGCTTTAAGTTTAAGGCTTTGGCTGAGGGGAATACAGAGATTAAACTTTCTGTCAGAGATGCTATAACCCCAGAGTCAACGGATATATCTGTACTCAGATGTACATCTTCTCAGATTACTGTTTTAAGTTTAGTGCATAATGATAAATCAGGTAACAAGGCTGTATCAAATGAGAAGTCAACGTCTGAAGTGTTTGATGTTGATGAAGAAGGCAACTCTTTCATAAAGGGTGTTACCAATATCGGCGGTGTGCCTGTTAGTAATCAGACTATAGTTTCTGTAGTGCTTTCATTTTTGTGTACCTTGTGTGTTGCAGTTTATATTGCATACAAAATAGGTGCACACAGACAAAAAGAAAAACTAAAGCCTGCACCTCTTGCTTTCAAGGACAAAGCAGGCAATGACGAATTATCACATTAATTTCAGTATAAGAGAGGTAGACAGATGAAGAGAACACTCAATGCGTTTTGGATAATTTCCTCAATTTTTCTGGCAGTTGCCGCATTGTGGGGAGTTGTATCAGGACTTTCCGGTGTGATGAGCACTGACACAATGTGCGGAATTGCACTGATTATCTTCGGTGTTATCAGTGTGTTAGCGTTTTTTACAGCAGGAGTTAAAGCCAATGGCAGCGGATGGTTGCTCTTTGATGGTATATCCTCATTCTTCTGCGGACTTGCATTCATATTCTCCTACGTGGATAACGCCCTGTTTACTGTAAATCTTATATACATAATGGGCTTATGGCTTATGTTTCTGGGTATTTCACAGGTTGCACGCTCTGCCCGTATTGCAAAATCCTTTGGCAGAGTGCTGATGACAGCTACAGGTGTGCTGGCAGTCCTTGGTGGGCTTTCACTTTATGTGCGTCCCGTATCCGATTTACTGCTTATCTCTGAGGCAATGGCACTTTTTGATTACACAGTAACATTCCAGATTGTCTTTGCGGCTGTGCTTGTGATTTCCCGTTGCTTTGCAAAAGAGCCTTCCAGAAGATAATTTTTATATCTATAAAACTAAAACTCCCTGAAGTTTCAAAAAGGACTTCAGGGAGTTGTTGTGTTTTTGCAGGTTATTTTGTCAGCACTTTTACAATTTCACCTACATAGAAGGTGTGATAAGGCTCATCCTTGTCGTAGTGCTTTGTTACTTCCTCTGTGAATGCACATTCCTTGCTCATTTCCTGAGCGTACATTTTACGGCAGATGATAACAAGGCTTGCCTGCTCAAAGCAGGGTACTCCGTCTATAAACATAGGGGTCAGGTTTGCTTCCTTTACCTTGTCGCAGTCTCTGCCTGATTTTCTTCCGCAGAGGGTAAGTGCGTCTCTGTACTCCTCCGGGAAGAAGCAAAGAGAAAAATATTCCTCTCTTTCTGTAAACTCATAGGTAAAACGGCTGGGTCTTATGAAGGTGTATGCTACGTCCTTGTTCCAGAGCACACCCATACCGCCCCATGAAGCGGTCATGGTGTTGAAGTTTCCTTCATTTCCTGCTGTAATAAGCATCCACTCTTTGCCGATTTTAAGAAAAGGGTTAAGGTTTAAGTCCTTTGTGCTGATTTCTCTCATATCTATGCCTCCATAAAATTATATATATATGCTGAAAAATATATGCTGAAAATAATCAGTAAATACCGCTTACAAAAACTTCTCCGAATCTGATTTCCTCAGTGCCATCTGCTGTTTTTACAAGCAGTGAGCCGTCTGCAGATAAGCCCTCGGCAATGCCTGTTTTATTGTTCCATTGAACCTGCCTGCCTATGTTTGCGCACAGGGGGAGGTATTCTTCTATAGCATCTATTGATAGCTCTGCATCGTACTTTTCTATTGCTTCAAAAACGCAGACAGAAACTTTTTGCAAAAGCTCATCAGGGTCAAAGGTGCTACCTGTAAGGAGCCTCAGAGATGTTGCCTTGTGTGCTATTTCTTCAGGAAATTCGTTGGAATTTAAGTTTATTCCTATGCCTACCACAGTGCCATGCTCTGTACCCTCTGTGAGTATTCCGCACAGTTTTTTGTTATCTGCAATTATATCATTAGGCCATTTGATTTTTATGTCAGGGCAAATATCATAAAGTGCTCTCCATACACCCAGAGCGCTGAGCAGGGTTATGCCTGATTTGTAAGTATAGGGGAGTATAAGACTCATACAAAGGGAGTCATTCTCTTTACTTTCCCATGTTCTTCCAAGCCTGCCGCGTCCTGAGGTCTGCTCCTTTGCGTATATTACTGTATAAGGCTTTAAAGGCTCTCCTGATTTTAGGAGAGCCTTTGCATATGTATTGGTTGAATCTACTTTTTTAAGAGAAATAAGATTTATCATACTAATCTTTTCTTTGCTATAGTCAGAGGTTTGCAGATTGCAGTTCCTATTACAATATTTACTGCAATTTCAATAAGTCCGTTTGTGCCTGCAAAAAGTGCAAACAGAGCAAAGATGTTATCAATTGCTACACCTACTACCTCGCTGAGGCTTTCTCCGAAGAAAAGCCACATTGAGCAGAGGAATAAAACTGTGTTGATAATTGCTACACTTGCTCCTGCAACAGGGATTGCAAGCATTGTACGTTTGGTGCCTGATTTGCTGATTGCCTTGTAAATAAGTGCAGGCAGATAACCGCAGAGGAGTCTGGGGAAGACGCACATTACAAAGGTGAGGAAGGGGTTAATAGAGAGAAGACCCATTCCCACAAAGTCCATGCCGAAGCAGGTATAGAAGCTTGTAAGTCCGAACACACCGCCGAGTATAAGACCGCTCCTTGCACCCAGCACGATGCTGCCAACCATTACGGGCAGGGTCATCAGTGTCATCTTAACAGGGCCTACAGGAATGTAGCCGATGGGAGTAAAGGTCATCAGGATAATCAATGCCGCAAGTATAGCGGTCATGGTCATTTCTACTACCCAGGGTTTGATGGTGGATTTTCTTGTTGACATAATAATACCTCCTGCTGTCTCCTTGTAAACAAGTGAGACGCTTGTATATATTTACGGCTTTTGTATTAAAACCGCAGAAAACAAGTTGATATATGCGGACAGAAAGTCCGATTTGTAATTCAGTGATTATTTATTCTTGTTGTAGATGATTCTAAGTCCCTGAAGCATCAGGTCATCACGGATGATAATATCGTGAGTGCAGCTGGGGATAATATCCTGAGCAATACCGCCTGTGGCAACAACTGTGCATTTCTCGCCTAACTCTTTGTTTATGCGGTCAATCATACCGTCAATCATACAGGCGTTGCCAAGTACAACACCGGAGCGGATACATTCGTCAGTGTTTTTGCCAATTACTTTCTTAGGTGCTTCCATAGCAACCGAGGGCAGAAGTGCAGTTTTGTCAGACAGTGCCAGCATAGAAATGCTAACACCCGGGGAGATTGCACCGCCTATCATGGCACCTGTTTTATCCAGGACAATTATTGTGGTTGCGGTACCCATGCTGATTACAATAGATGGTGCACCGTAAAGGTGAAGCGCCGCAACACAGCCTGTTACAATGTCTGCACCTGTAGTAGAGGGGTTGTCAATTTTGATGTTAAGTCCTGTTTTGATTCCGGGACCTACTACCAAAGGCTCAATGCCAACAGTTGTGATAATAGCCTGCCTCACAGTACGCAACACCTGAGGCACAACACTTGAGATAATACAGCCGTCAATCTGCTTTGTGTCAAAGCCGTAAACTCTCATAACCGCGTGTATCTCACCTGCGAATTCATCAGAGGTTTTTGTTCTGTCTGTTGACACACGGGCAAGCATAACAAGCTCCTCGCCCTTAAAAAGTCCGAATTTAATATTGGTATTGCCTATATCTATTACAAGTAGCATATTAATCACCGCCTTCATTATATTTCATATTTCATTATAATGCAAGAATCAGTGTGGGGTAGTGATGAAGATTTATTCAGTGATTATATTAATGGACTTTCTTTGCACCTCTTTTTGTTCAAAATTACAAAAAAGAAAAAAACAAGCTCTTTTTGTCAAAAAGTAAATATAGAATCTCAAAGTTGTGATAATATAATTAACGTACTATGTATTAGTATGCTTCAAATATTTGTAAGGGGGCAGTTGCTATGAACAACACTGAAAAGCTTCAGCTCAAGACTCTTGCGGCTAAAGCAAGACTGGGCGCAGTAATCGGCACATACCATGCCAAGTCAGGTCATCCCGGCGGATCTCTTTCTGCTGCAGATATTATGACCTACCTTTATTTTAAGGAAATGAACGTTGATCCCGCAAATCCTGCATGTGCAGACAGGGACCGTTTTGTATTATCAAAGGGACATTGCTGTCCCAGCCTTTATGCAGTGCTTGCACTTAAGGGCTTCTTTGAGTGGGACGAGCTCACAAAGCTCCGTCACGTTGGCGCAATGCTTCAGGGTCATCCCGATATGAAGGGCACACCCGGTATCGATATGAGCACAGGCTCTCTGGGTCAGGGCGTATCCGCTGCTTGCGGTATGGCTCTTGCAGGTAAGTTCGATAAGAAGGACTACCGCGTTTATGCAATCCTCGGCGATGGTGAGTGCGAGGAAGGTCAGGTTTGGGAGGCAGCAATGTTTGCAGCTCACAACAAGCTTGATAACCTTGTAGTTATCGTAGACCAGAACGGCCTCCAGATTGACGGTCCTGTTGCTGAAGTTTGCGGTATCGAGCCCCTTGATAAAAAGTTCGAGAGCTTCGGCTTTAATGTAATCAAAATCGACGGCCACTGCTTTGACGAGATTGAGGCAGCATTTGAGGCTGCTAAGACCGTAAAGGGCAAGCCCACAGCAATCCTTGCAAAGACTGTAAAGGGCAAGGGCGTTTCCTTCATGGAAAACGAAGTTGACTGGCACGGTAAGGGCCCCAACAAGGCAGAATTTGAACAGGCTACAGCAGAGCTTAATGCTGAAATTGCAAGACTGGAGGGTGAGTGCTGATGGCAGATGTAGTAACAAAAGCAACCAGAGAGAGCTTCGGTGAGGCTCTGTGCGAGCTTGCTAAAGAAAACGAAAGCATCGTTGTACTTGATGCTGACCTTGCAGGCGCAACCAAAACATCTATCTTCAAGAAGGCTTTTCCCGAGAGATTCTTCGATTGCGGTATCGCAGAAGGTAATATGATGAGCATTGCAGCAGGTCTTTCCACCTGCGGTAAAATTCCCGTTGCTGCATCCTTTGCTATGTTTGCAACAGGCAGAGCTTACGAGCAGATTCGTAACTCTATCGGTTATCCCCAGCTGAATGTTAAGATTGCAGGCTCACACGCAGGTATCTCCACAGGTGAAGACGGTGCAACACACCAGTGCCTTGAGGACGTAGCACTTATGCGTACTATCCCCGGTATGACAGTTCTCTGTCCTGCAGACCACTACGAGATGATTGCTGCTACAAAGGCAGCTATCGAGCACGAGGGTCCTGTATATATCCGTCTTGGCAGACTTGCTATTGACTCCTTCAACGACCCCGATACCTACGAGTTTGAGCTTGGCAAGGGTATTACTCTCCACGAGGGTAATGATATTACAGTTATTGCTACAGGTCTTGTTGTAAATGAAGCAAGAAAGGCTGTGGAAACTCTTGAGGCAGAGGGACTTAACGTCCGTCTTATCAACATCCACACCATCAAGCCTATTGACCGTGATATCGTCATCAAGGCAGCTAAGGAGACAGGCAGAATCATCACAGTTGAGGAGCACAACGTAATCGGCGGCCTCGGCGACGCAGTTTGCGATGTTGTTACCTCCGAGTGTCCTGTTCCTGTTCGCAAGGTTGGCGTTTATGACCGTTACGGCTACTCAGGTCCCGCTTGGGAGCTTCTTGAGAAGTTCGGTCTTACTGCTACAGGCATTGCTGATGTTATCCGTGAGGAAATTGCTAAGAAGTAATTTTTTATAAAAATACAAATCCACTCCGATAAGGCTTAAAACCTTGTCGGAGTTTTTGTTTTGCCTTATATTTTTTATTCCTGTTCACATACTAAAGGAAA
This sequence comes from Ruminococcus sp., assembly GCA_045535605.1. Lineage (GTDB taxonomy): Bacteria > Bacillota > Clostridia > Oscillospirales > Acutalibacteraceae > Ruminococcoides. The sequence continues at coordinate 3,033 of JAZSLX010000069.1, read as the reverse complement.
TGAAACAGGAGGAATATTTATGACAGAAATAAACGCAGAGAATTTTGTGTCAGAGGTTATAAAGAGTAAGTCTGATGTACTGGTAGCCTTTACAGCACAGTGGTGCGGATTCTGCAAGAATACAGAGAAAATGCTCTCCGCTACAGAGCAGGAGCTCAAGGATGTAAAGTTTATGACAGTGGATATTGAAAAAAACAGCGAGCTTGCAAGAGAGTACAGTGTGAGAGGTGTACCCACAACCCTGTTTTTCAGCGGCGGTACTATGAAAAACCGCAGGACAGGAGCACTGACAAAAGCAGAGGTCTATGCCCTTGCAGATAGAAAATCCCTTAAAACAGCAGATATATAAACAAAGCACCTGCGTGTTTATTTACGCAGGTGCTATTTATATGCAATATAAATTTGTATCCCAGAAGGGGATGTAGGGGTGATGCCGCAGGTGGATTATGTAGTCGGGGTTTATGCTGTGAATGAGTGGTATCAGTGTGCATAAATCCTCTGTGCGGTGGTAGCAGGCTATGCTGAGCTTGGGTTTCTGGGCTTTCATTAGCTCCTGCATACCCTCTATTGCTTCCTTCTCTACACCCTCAACATCCATTTTTACATAGGTGATTTTTCTGCCTTTTACAACCGAGTCCGCAGATACAGCCTGCACAGTATATTTGCCTGTGTCTGCAAGTGCGCTCTGTCTGCCTCCGCCACCTGAGAATACAAGCTCTTTGCTTTCATTCCACACAGCATAGGGCAGAGCTTGCGCCTTTTCTTTATCTGCAAGGTAGGTGCAGAGTTTTTCAAAGGACTTTCTGTCCGGCTCAAGGGCTGTGACAGAGGAATACCCACCTGTGAGGTTTATGAGCTCCTCTATGGTGTCACCTCTGTATGCGCCTAAATCCAGCATATCTTCTTTGTCACTAAGCTGTAAAATATCTGTGAGAGCTTCTTCTCTTGTGCTCTCGCGGTCAAAAAGATAAGTGAGTCTGCCTGTGAAGTGAAAGGCTATCATATTATCAAAAACCCTTTTTGATTCGTCATCATATAGCAGTGCCCTTGCGGTTTCAAGGCTGTCTATATTATTCTCAAGATACCCACGGTTGAATATGGTATTGCCAAAAACAGGCACCACAGGCATAATAACCTCATGCTTTTGTGCAAGGTCTTTTATATTGTTCATAACCTGAGGAATTGAAGTAGCAAAACCCAGAGCAACAAGGAAATTCTCGTAGGTTTCTTCAATTTTCGTTATGCTTTTAACTGTGAAGCCTCTGAAATCACGTTTGCGTACAAAGCCCTCAGACGCCATAACCTCAGAGATTTTCACACCAAGGCGGTCAAGCTCGTCGATTACCAAATCGGCACCGTTGCCTGTACCGTAGAGTATTATGAGTTTGTCTGTATCCTTGAGGTGTTCCCAAGAGGACTTAAGTGTCAGAATATCCTTTATCATTTATTCACCTTATTGTTATGGGTTACAGCTTCCGCAGGGTTTGTAGCCTGCTTTTTCTGCTTCTTCACGTGTGTTGAAGCTTACTTTGTTTTTGTCTGTCATTTCAGATACAGAGCCACAGGTTGGTTTGTGAAGCACCTTTGAGTTTTTGTTGCCGATGTATGCAGGGAGTGCTTCGTTATTGGTTGAAGTTGCTTTCTCAACCTCTGAAACCTCTTCTCCTGTGGATATGTATATTTTCTCTCCGTCTGTTGTGGCTGTGATGTTGCCCTCAAGATCTGTTCTGTATACGGGAATGTTGTACTCATTGAGGATATCCTTTACCTCTTTGTGGGGATGACCGTAGTCATTGCCCTTACCGCAGGAGATTACAGCCGCCGCAGGATTTACCGCCTGCAGGAACTGCTCACATGTACTGGAGGAACTTCCGTGATGACCGCATTTAAGCACATCTGCAGACAGATCGTAACCGCTTCGCATAAGCTCCTTTTCAACCAATGCCTCGGCATCGCCTGTCAGCAGAAAAGATGAATTGCCGTACTCAACCATTGTAACAATGGAGTAGTTGTTCAGGTTTGAATATACTGCGTCACTGGCAGGGGACAGCACAGTAATAGTAGCAGCACCAACTGTGTAGGTGTCATAAACCTCAGGAGTTTCATACTCAACGCCTCTTTCGTCTGCGGCATCAAGCACATATTCCCATGAGGGGGAATCAGAATCAGCATTAGGCGATATCAGTACAGGTGGGGTAAAGTGCCTGATTACCTCAGATAGACCTCCGCAGTGGTCGGAGTGAGGATGAGTAGATATTATGAAGTCAAGTTTTTCTACACCTTCCTTGGAAAGATAAGAAATCACTTTCTGACGTTCGCTGTATTCGCCTGCGTCAATGAGGACAAAGTGTCCCTTTGATTCAATCAGCGTACAATCACCCTGACCAACATCTATGAAGTGCACAGTAAGCCCTGTGTCATCTTCGGATATAGGTTCTGTTGTTAAGTGAGTATAATCCCAAAAAGGAAACCCGGTGCATCCGCACAGTGCAGTACAGCACAGTAATGTTATCATAATGAGGGAAATTAACTTTTTCATAAAGCCTCCGTATACTTGTGATTCTTTAATTATATATCAATATAAAGCTGTTTTCAATTCGTAATTTTTTTCATAGAAAGGCTGGATGTTGACAAAAGTAAGGATAAATAAAGCTCAACATAGTCAAATTACACCCAGATTTCGTGCAAAAAATGCAAAAAATCGGAAAATTTAGGGGTTTTAGGCATTTACAAATATTTTAATATATGTTAAAATATTGCCATAGGAAAATAATTTTAGAGCATAAAGGTGATTTTATGGCAAAGAATTATAGGTATAAGTACGAGATTGTTTCTGCGGATGATAATCTGCCCGGAAAGGTTATTCTTTTTGACAAACCCGGTCAGGAGTGCTTTACAAATAAGCACTGGCATAAGAACATTGAGATTGATTATGTTCTTAAGGGCGACCTGTGGGTTAAAGTCGGATCGTAGCCATGTCGTTCTGTGAGCCAAGGAGTTGTAGCCCCTAATTGTCTTCCTAAGACCGCTTGG
>JAZSLX010000003.1:0-45131 GCA_045535605.1 Ruminococcus sp. | reverse complement strand
TCAAGCACACTGCTTCGCCCTAAATTGAAACCTACCTTTATAGTGTTAGGAACAACACGAAAACTCTGAAGCTTGTTGCAATAATTAAATGCACCGCTAATACTTGTCGCAGACGAAAAATTAATGGGATTTCCGTCTATTGAAATTAAATTTTTTCGTGTAGAAAAAGTATTTGAGAATGTATTACATTGAGCAAAATCTACGTATAAAACCAATCTTTCAAGGGTATCTGTTTCCATATCCGATGAACCCTGAAAAGTTCTGGTAGCATTAGTTATAGGTGTTTGGCTTTTAACTGTGAGCGTTTTAACCTTTCCAAATTCAACATAAGCAAACATATCAGTCGTATTTTTCAAGTTAGGCATATCAATTAAAACATTATCGCTTGTAGCCCAATCGTCAGAGTCAAATCGAATACTCGAAGCATAATTTGTCGTAGTCATTCCGCTTCCACCCTCAGCCTTTCCAGCTTCAAGCCCTGCGTTATACACCTTTTTCACATTCTCTGCAACTGTTACAAGTTTATCTGCAATGCTCATTCAACAGCACCTCCGATATAACTTTCCTGCATTGTTATGATGTTGTCAAGGGCGGTGTCTATATCGCCCACTAAATCGCCTACATAATCAACAATGAAATCTGTGCTTGATGTAACTTTATAGTTAAACGCAAGCTCTCCTGTTTCTTCGTGGACATACGAAAGCGGTTGAATACTATAAAGAACATTATCACCGTAAGACCAACATCCAACATTATTCTCCCACGTATGTCCAACCACCAAATAACGCCCACTGGGTAACGTGGTCTTAGTATCTTTATCGGTTATGGGGGTTCGTACAATAGCGTTTACGAGCTTTCTGCTCCCTAATTCAAAAATTGGCATATCTATAACTAAGGCGAATAACTCCTCAAAGCTATTAATTGTGGTCAAAACCATTTCAGGTTCAACGCCATTAATCGCCTCTGCAACAGCAACACCACTCTGTGGATTTTCGCTTTCGGGATTGTAAACATTATCAACTGTGTTTAGTTCCTCAAGGGAAATCAAAGAGTTTTCATCAAAGGTCACACGGTAAGTGATATTGTAGTTGATGTTAGTAAACCAGAATTCATGAGAAGAAACAAAAAAGCCAAAGCAACGGCCTTTTTGCATATTGGCTGTAATACCATCTGATATTGGTCGTACTGAAAACAAGACGGCTTTTTTAAACGGCTCAGAAAGCTCATCTGCGTTAGCAACAAGCATATTGTAAAAAGAAGAATCATTTACCACAGTATTGATGTCGTTAAGTCTTAAATAGGTTCTGTCCAGATTGTCCGGAGAAACAGCAGCTATTTTGATATGCTCTGTATCTATTGAATTGTTTTTAATCTTAGAACCTGTTACCGCCCCTGAGGCAAGCTTCTCAGCTGTAATTACACCGTCAGCTATCTTAGAGCCTGTGACCGCACCCAGTGCAAGATGAACATTTTCAACTGCTCCTGGCTTGATATGATTATCACCGACTGATTTATCTGCAAGCTTGTCACTTGTTACAGCTCCCTGTGCAATATGCATATTGTCTGCCTGACCCACAGAGGGTTTACCGCTGTCAAGATACTCCCCTGCCTCGGCGCTATAAATATACCAGTTGCCGTTTTCGCCGATAAAGGGCATAAGAACACAAATTTCCTGTGCTGTATTTACAAGCTCATTGAGTCGCTGTTCGTAACTCAGAAACTCTGTGTTATTCTTTTCAAAATAGTCAGAAAACTCTGCACTGTCACCTACAAAGAATCTGTCTGTAGTGGTGTGATAAATCACACCTGTGTCGGAGAAAGCCTTGAGCTGAGCACTAACACAACCGCTCATAAAAATATGCTCTCTGAGCACCTGCCATGTGAGCACTACACCCTCGTTTGTTACCTTCGAGGGCAGAACAAAGTAGTTTACCGTACCGTCATCAAAGGTAAGGTAGAGACGGTAAATGCGGTCAGCTTCTTTAGCCCCTTTAATTAAGAACTCAATTGTTCGTCTGAGGTTATCCCCTGCAAAACCGATAAATCGCTCAGACTCGGGAATGGTAAGTTTTCCATTCAGAATAGTAATCATATAATTACACCTCCAAAAACTGCGCAAAAAAAAAGAGAAATTGCATAAAAATATGCAATTTCTCTTAATATAAGGAAATATTTATTTAAGAATTTTTTTGAGGAAGTGTCCTGTGTGAGATTCAGCGCACTGTGCAATCTTCTCGGGAGCACCCTGAGCAATAACCTCTCCGCCGCCGTCGCCGCCCTCGGGACCTAGGTCAATAACATGGTCGGCAGTTTTGATAAGGTCAAGGTTGTGCTCAATTACAATGACGCTGTTACCCTTATCCACAAGCTTTTGGAGCACATCAATGAGTCTGTGTACATCTGCAGAGTGGAGTCCTGTGGTAGGCTCGTCAAGGATATAAACGGTTTTGCCTGTTGAGCGACGTGACAGCTCTGTGGCTAGCTTTACTCGCTGAGCCTCACCGCCTGAAAGTGTAGTTGCAGGCTGACCGATTTTAATATACCCAAGGCCCACCTCGTAAAGAGTCTGGAGTCTGCGGTGAATCTTTGGAATACTTGAGAAGAATTCAAGTCCTTCCTCAACTGTCATTTCCAGCACATCGTAGATAGATTTACCTTTATATTTAACCTCAAGGGTTTCGCGGTTATAACGTCTGCCCTTGCACACATCGCAGGGCACATATACATCAGGCAGAAAGTGCATTTCAATCTTGACAATGCCTCCGCCCTCGCAGGCTTCGCATCTTCCTCCCTTGATATTGAAAGAGAATCTGCCTGAGCTGAAGCCTCTCAGCTTTGCCTCCTGAGTTTTTGCAAACAATTCACGGATATCTGTGAACATTCCTGTATAGGTTGCAGGGTTACTTCGGGGGGTACGTCCGATGGGACTCTGGTCAATATTGATAACCTTATCAAGGTGCTCCATACCCTTTATATCCTTGTGCTTACCGGGTCTGGTTTTGGCACCGTTTAAGTCCCTTGCAAGCTTTTTATAGAGAATCTCGTTGATAAGAGAGGATTTGCCTGAGCCTGAAACACCTGTAACACAGACAAAAGCACCAAGAGGAATTTTTACATTTATATTCTTCAGGTTGTTTTGTGAAGCTCCTATAATTTCAAGCTTTTTGCCGTTGCCCTTACGGCGTTTTGTTGGCACTGCAACTGTGATTTCACCGCTTAAATACTTACCTGTAACAGAACGCTCTGAGGCAATAATCTCCTCAACCGTACCGCTTGCAACAACCTCTCCGCCATGTACACCTGCACCGGGACCAATGTCGATAATATGGTCTGCGGCGAGCATTGTATCTGTATCATGCTCAACAACGATAACCGTATTGCCTAAATCACGAAGTCTCTTGAGGGTACCCAGAAGCTTCTCGTTATCCCGCTGATGAAGTCCGATACTTGGCTCGTCCAAGATATAAAGAACACCCATCAGTGAACTGCCTATCTGAGTTGCAAGGCGGATTCGCTGGCTTTCACCGCCTGAGAGTGTGCCTGCACTTCGTGAAAGTGTGAGATATCCAAGTCCCACACTCTGTAAAAAGCCCAGACGTTCTTTTATCTCCTTGATGATTGCACCGCCTATAAGCATCTGTCGCTCTGAAAGTTCATGGCTGTTTACAAACTCAAGTGCCTTTGAAACAGACATATCACAGAATTCTGATATATTAAGTCCGTCAATGGTAACACCCAAGGAGAGCTTACTGAGCCTTCTGCCGCCACATTCATCACAGGGAATCGCAGACATAAAAGCTTCTATTTCCTCTTTAATCCAGTTGCTCTGAGTCTGGCTGAAACGTCTTTCAAGGTTATTGATAACTCCCTCAAAGGGTGCATGGTATTCACCCCCTGCATAAAGTCCGTTACGGACAAGTCGGATTTTCTCACCCTTTGTACCGTAAAGAAGAATATCCACAATCTCCTCAGGCAAATCTGCAATAGGAGTATCAAGAGAGAATCCGTAGTGCTTTGAAAGTCCTGTGTAATACATAGCCGCAATGGTATTGCCCTCCATTGCCCAGCCTCCGGCCTTGATACCGCCCTGATTTACAGACTTGGATTTATCGGGGATGATTTTATCAGGGTCAATACGCATAAACACGCCAAGACCTGTACACTTGGGACAAGCACCCTGAGGTGCATTGAAGGAGAACATACGGGGTGAAAGTTCGTCAATGCTCACTCCGTGTTCGGGACAGGCATAGCTCTGAGAAAACAAAATGTCATCTTCCCCATCCACTGCCACAAGGATAAGTCCGTTTGCAAGCTTTGAGGCGGTTTCTATGCTGTCGGAAAGACGTGAGCGAATGCTCTCTTTAATAACAAGTCGGTCAACGATTATTTCTACACTATGTTTTTTATTCTTTTCAAGAACTATGTTTTCTGACAAATCATAGATTATGCCGTCAACCCTTACACGGACAAAGCCGCCCTTGCGGGCTGAGTCCAGCTCCTTCTGGTGCTCACCCTTGCGAGCACGGACCACAGGTGCCATAACCTGAATTTTAGTACCTTCAGAAATACTCATAACCCTGTCCACAATCTGGTCAACGGTCTGCTGTTTAATCTCTTTACCACAGACAGGACAATGAGGAGTACCAAGACGGGCATACAAAAGTCGAAGGTAGTCGTAAATCTCGGTGACGGTACCTACTGTGGAACGAGGATTCTTTGAGGTTGTCTTCTGGTCAATGGAGATTGCAGGAGAAAGTCCGTCAATGCTGTCTACATCAGGCTTGTCCATCTGACCCAAAAACATTCTGGCATAGGAGGACAGAGACTCAACGTATCTGCGCTGACCCTCTGCATATATAGTATCAAAGGCAAGGGAGGATTTGCCCGAACCTGAAAGTCCTGTCATTACAACCAATTTATCACGGGGAATATCTACGTCTATATTCTTCAGGTTATGTTCTCTGGCGCCCCTGACTGACAAATACTTTTCACTCATATCTTTTCTTACACTCCTCCACTACGTTAAACTATTATTAACGTTTAATTTTCAACCGACGAAGGATAGAGCAAAAAACTTTTCTTGCACTCCTCCACTATGTTAATTGATATTTAACGTTTAATATAAACAATGAAACATCAAGGCGGATAACTAAGCTGTTATCCGCCTTAATTTATATTTGATTATTCTGCGGAATCTTCGCTGTCTTCTTCTGAAGTTTCTGCAGGCTCTATGAATGTGCCATCCATCATAGCGGCAAAGTCTGCGCCTGACATCTTCTCGTGTTTCATAAGGTAAGCTGCAACCTCATGAAGCTTATCCATATGGGCGTTCAGAATCTTTGTGCACTTATCGTAGCATTCGGAAATAATACGGTGAATCTCAGCATCAATCTTTGCGGCAGTGTCGTCGGAATAATCCTTGACCTGACCCATATCTCTGCCGATAAACACCTCTGTACCGCCTGAAGCATAGTTGATACAGCCGAGTAAATCAGACATACCGTACTTGGTAACCATAGCACGTGCAGTTGAAGTGGCACGCTCAATATCATTGGATGCACCAGTGGAAATATCACCAAGCACAAGAGCCTCAGCAACACGTCCGCCAAGGCAGACGATGATGTTCTCAAGCATTTCATTTCTGGAGCTGTAGGACTTATCCTCTGAGGGCAAAGGCATTGTGTAACCGCCTGCCATACCTCTGGGGATAATGGAAATCTGATGAACAGGGTCCTGAGTATCACAGACATGGAAAGCAATTGCATGACCTGCCTCGTGGTAGGCTGTCAGCTTCTTCTCCTTGTCGGACATAACCTTGGACTTCTTCTCTGTGCCTACAACAACCTTGATTGTTGCTTCCTCAATCTCAGCCATAGTAATTGCCTTCTTGCCTTTTCTGGCGGCAAGAAGGGCTGCTTCATTCAGAAGGTTTGCAAGGTCTGCACCTGTGAAGCCTGCTGTAGTCTTTGCAATAGTCTTAAGCTTAACATCGGGAGCAAGAGGCTTCTTTCTTGCGTGTACCTTAAGGATTGCTTCTCTGCCCTGAACATCGGGATAACCAACCATTACCTGACGGTCAAAACGACCGGGTCTGAGAAGTGCAGGGTCAAGGATGTCGGGACGGTTAGTAGCGGCAATTACGATAACACCCTCGTTAGCGCCGAAGCCGTCCATTTCAACCAGCATCTGGTTCAGTGTCTGCTCACGTTCATCGTGACCGCCACCAAGACCTGTACCACGCTGTCTGCCCACTGCGTCAATCTCATCAATAAATATAATGCAGGGTGAGTTCTTCTTTGCGTGTTCAAAGAGGTCACGCACACGGGAAGCGCCTACACCTACGAACATCTCAACAAAATCGGAACCTGAGATTGAAAAGAAGGGTACCCCTGCCTCACCTGCAACAGCACGTGCAAGTAGGGTTTTACCTGTTCCGGGAGGGCCTACAAGGAGTACGCCCTTGGGAATTTTAGCCCCGAGTTCGTTGTATTTGCCGGGGTTCTTGAGGAATTCTACAATTTCTTCAAGCTCCTCTTTCTCCTCGTCTGCACCTGCTACATCCTCAAATGTAGTCTTGCGCTTCTCGTCGTTGGTGTCCTTGAACTTTGCCTTGCCGAACTGGAACTCCTTACCGCCCATTCCGCCTGCGTTCATTCTCTTCATAATGAAGAACCAGAACACAACTGCAATTACAATGAACAGTAAAATGGGGATAAGCTCAAGTAGGAAGGAATTGTTTGTTGCGGGGATGTAATCATACTCAAGAGGTACATCGTGCTTTTCGTTATACTCAAGGATATAATCGTTTACATCCATATAGAACAAGTCTACACTTGCAAGCTTGTACCTTACCTCCGTAACACCGTCATCATCCTTTTTATCGCTGGGGAAAAGACCTGAGAAGATATTGTTTGTACCGCTCTGGGTCTGTGATTCACCCTCGGCAGGTTTCTCCTCAACAAGAGCCTCGTCCTTCACCATCATCTCAATGACGCCTGTGCCTACGTTGACAGAAAAGCTTTCAACCTGCTGTTCCTTGAAGAATCCTACAATATCTGAATACTTATACTCTTTTTTCTCTGAGCCGAAAGAAAACATCAGAGAAACACAGAGGATAATCAGCACAGGGATTCCTAAGTAGATTAAAAGTTTCTTTGCTGATAATTTATTCTGCAAATTATTTCACTCCTTAGTTAGTATGGAAAGAACTTATAAAATTATGAATAAACAGAAGGCTTCAATACACCGATGTAAGGAAGATTTCTGTATTTTTCTGCATAGTCTAATCCGTAACCGATTACGAACTCATCGGGGACTTCAAGTCCCACATAGTCTACGGGGATATCCACAACACGACGGTCAGGCTTTGAAAGCATTGTGCATATCCTGACGCTTGCGGCGTTCTTTGCGGCAAAATACTTTGTGATAAAGTTGAGGGTGTTGCCTGAGTCGATAATATCCTCAACAATAAGCACGTCCTTGCCGTCAAGGGGCTGAGACACGTCCTTTACAATATTGACTCTGCCTGAGGATTCTGTACCTGTGCCATAGCTGGAGGCACAGATAAAGTCGATTGAGCAATCAATGGAAAGCTCCTTCATCAGGTCAGACATAAACATAACACTGCCCTTGAGAAGTCCTACCAGAATCAGTTTTTTATCCTTGTAATCCTCGCTGATTTTCTGAGCCATTTCCTTGACGATTTCTTTTATTCTCTCCTCAGAAAGCAATATGTATTCGCAATCCTTATGCATTAGTCTCTCCCCTTGTAATTTCTATATAAATTCCTGAAACACTATCTATGCTAACAGCACCGTGCACAGATGAACCTATGTGCTCTGCCCACAAAACAGTACTGCCTGTTGCAATTACAAGAGAGCTTTCACGAAGCTCAGCAGGAATTTTCATCTCGTTTTGGAGTTTTCGCAAGGATTTTGTGATTCCTCTGCCTATTGGTGCAAAGGTATCTCCCTCACGTCTTGTGCGAATTACTGTATCATCTCTTATTTTATCATACCCTAAACAGTAACTTGCTAACTTTTTGTTAATTATTTCGGTTTTCGATATTTCTTTAATAGAATATTTATTTCTTCTGTAGTAGAAATCAGAGTCAAACCTGAAAGGAATTTCTGTGAAATTCTCAATATCACAGGGTGATACAATACGGAACACACCCTGTGTGCATACAGCAGTATAACCGCCGATAAGTGCAACTGCACCACCAAAATATAAAAGGTCTGAGCACTTCATTATGTGATTATACTCCGCTTTGGCCCCTGATTCAGAAATTATCATAGCAAGAGCATATTTAAGCACTGCTGGGTGATTGTTTGAAAGCACCTCAGCATTATAGCCAAACTTACACTTACTCTTATCAATAGCCTCCCTTGCACAGCCTGAGATAAAATCATCAGCTGTTCTCAAGTCATCACGTAAATTCTGAAAGTTACTGTGAAAGCCCTGATTGAGACTTCTAAGGTTTGGCAGTACAGACAGACGGATTTTGTTACGGGCACAGACCTCCTCCTGAAAATTGGTGCTGTCCTGCACAAAATCAATGCTGTTTTCACTGCAGAAATCCTCAATCTCCTCGCGGGTAACATCCAAAAGAGGACGGATTATATAGTCCCGTCTGTAAGGAATTGAGCACAGCCCGTGAAGTGTTGTACCCCTTGCCATATTATAAAGCATTGTTTCCTGAGAATCACTCAAAGTATGAGCGGTAGCAACCAAGGCACTATGAGTACTTGAAAGCTCCTCAAAGAATTTATAGCGCACCTCGCGTCCGCAAAGCTCAATGCTTTTGTGCTCTTTCTGAGCAAGTAATGCAACATCCTCACTGAGTACAAAAAGCTCAACACCCAAGGAAGCGCACAAATTACGCACAAAAGCTTCGTCGCGGAGGGACTCCTCACCTCTGAGGTTGTGATTCACATGAGCCGCCATAAGCGTCAGGTCATCCCTTTCACTAAGCTTATGCAAGGCATAAAGCAGTGAAACGGAGTCTGCTCCGCCGGAAAGAGCAACAATAATTCTGCTACCCTTTGCAACACGGCAACGGAAATGAAGCGTTCTTAAAACCTTATCAACCATGATTTGTCTCCACAGATGTAAAGCGCATAAACTCACCCTGCCAATGGAGCTTAACAGATCTCGCTTCACCGTGACGGTTCTTAGCAACCAAACACTCTGCCGCATTCTGGTCTGCTGTGGGAGAAGCCTCAGGTGAGCCTTCCTTGTTGTAATATCCCTCACGATAGAGGAAGAGTACAATATCTGCGTCCTGCTCGATAGAACCTGAATCTCTCAGGTCAGAAAGCTGAGGTCTGTGGTCAGTACGCTGTTCACTGGCTCGAGAAAGCTGTGACAGACAGATTACGGGAACATTCAGTTCCTTAGCCATAATCTTAAGATTTCTTGTAATTTCAGAAATCTCCTGAACTCGGTTGCCGTCACCCCGTCTGCCTGTTGACATAAGCTGGAGGTAGTCGATAACAACCAGATCAAGGTTACGAAGACGTCTGAGCTTTGCCTTCATAGCAGGGACAGTGATACCGGGAGTATCGTCAAGGTAGAGCTTCATTTTTGAGAGTATATCTCCGCCTGCAATGATTCTTTGCCATTCCTCATCGGTGAGTTTACCTGTTCTGAGTTTTGTACCCTCAACCAGTGACTCTGTGGAAAGAAGTCGGGAAGCAAGCTGCTCCTTTGACATTTCCAGAGAGAAGAAGGCAACTGTACGCTGCTGAGGACCTGCTACACTCTTTGCAATATTCAGAGCAAAGCTGGTCTTACCCATACCGGGTCGAGCTGCAAGAAGAATAAGGTCTGTGCGGTTAAGACCTGTGATAACACGGTCAAGGTCGCCGATACCTGAGGAAATAGGCTTCAGCTCAGGGTCATCCTTATTAAGAGCATCCAATCTGTCAAAGGTCTTGAGGATAACGTCACCTACAAGCTCAAGTCCGGCCACATTCTTGCCTCGGCGGATATCAAAAATCATCTGCTCTGCATTATCCACAAGGATATCGGACTCAAACTCGCCTGCAGTGGCGGTGTCTATTATCTGTCGGCCTGCATAGATAAGCTGACGGACGTCAAACTTATCCCTGACAAGCTTCGCGTAAATCTCTACATTAGAGGTAGAAGGACAATTCTCAACCAAGCCTACAAGGTAGGTTTTACCCTCGGTAGGGTCAAAGTCCTTCTCCCTTTTCAACTCCTCATAAAGAGTTACAAAGTCAATGTTTCTGCCACCTGAGAGCATAGAAAGCATTGTGCTGTAAATAAGTCTGTGCAGTGCAATATAGAAAAAGTCGGAGTTGGGCAGTATATCTGTCACCCTGTTAAGGCAATCGGGCTCAAAGATAATTGCACCCAGCACTGCCTGCTCCGCCTCTGAGCTATAAGGCAGATTCAGACCATCATATTCGGTTTTAGGAGTATAGTCAGCCATATTTGTTCTCCTGAAGAATTATTATATCAAAGCTCGGAAACAGCAACAGTGATAACTGCGGTGATACCCTGATAGAGCTTAACCTCTGCTTTGTAGCTACCGCAAGTTTTGATATCGGACATTACAATCTTACGCTTGTCTACATCAATACCGAACTTTGCCTTAAGCTCAGCTGCAACCTCTTTAGTAGTAACAGAGCCGAAAAGCTTACCCTCTTTGCCTGTTTTGGACTTGATTGCTACGGTCTTGCCATCCAGTGCTTTCTTTGCATTCTCTGCAGCAAGCACCTCCTGATCATGCTTGTACTTCTTGGAATTCTCAGCATTCTGATACTCGTTCATAGCCTGAGCATTAGCCTCTTTTGCAAGACCTCTGGGGATAAGGTAGTTTCTTGCATAGCCGTCGGATGCATTTACAAGCTCACCTTTTTTGCCAAGGGACTTAACGTCCTGTAATAATACCAGTTTCATAATATATATCCTCTTTTCTATTGTTATCTTGATATGTTTATGTAACAGCTTAAGACTCGCTGTCTATAGCTTCTACAAGCTGTCTTACGGCAGTTTCAAAGGAAACATCCTTCATCTGAGCTGCCGCCATTGCGTGGTGCCCGCCGCCGCCCAGCTTCTCCATAATAATCTGTACGTTGCGTTTGCCGTAGCTTCTGGCAGAGATATTGATAGTGGACTCGTCTGCACGGAAAACCACAAAGGAGGCATTAACACCCTTAAGTCCCAGAAGCTCATCTGCTGCTTTTGAGGCTATAAGTCGGATATCGCTCATATCCTCCTCAGCAATAACAATGGCACATTTTTTATAGATTCTGGCTGTGGAAACCAGCTTGTACTTATTGCGGTAAATCTCGATAGAATCAGAGAAAAGCTGACGTACAGACACTGTATCTGCACCGCGCTTTTTAAGATACGCCGCTGCCTCAAAGGTACGGGAGCCTGAATTAACAACAAAGTTCTTTGTGTCAAGGATTATACCTGAAAGCAGAGCCTCTGCCTCAGGCTTCTTAAGGTTGACATCAGGGAAGCTGTCAATAATCTCAACGCACATCTCTGCTGCAGAGGAAGCGCTGGGCTCGTGATAGAACACCAGAGTATTCTCCAGATGGTCAACACTCATTCTGTGGTGGTCAATAACTATAACCCTGTCCACAGCCTCGTAAAGCTCCTTGCTCTCAAGTCTGTTTACAGACTGAGTATCCACAACAACGAGCAATGTTCTTGGTGTAACATCAGCCATTGCCACCTCAGGACTTACAAACACATCCTCACCGCACTGGGTCTTGTATGCATCAATAAGGTTTTTCGCCATGGAGGTTTCGTAGTCAACGGCAATCTGCACCTTTCTGTTCATAGTAGTGGTGATTGCACCGTAAAGACCTATAGCAGAGCCCATGCAATCCAGATCAGAGAATTTGTGACCCATTACTATAACCTTATCGCTATCCTCAATTGCCTCAATCAGGGACTTTGCAATAACACGGACTCTGACCTTGCTCTGACGCTCTACGCCTGCGGTTTTACCGCCGAAGAACTCGAAGTCGCCATTGTTGATTATTGCAACCTGATCGCCGCCTCTGCCCAGCGCCATATCAAGGGCACGTTTAGCAGAAAGCTGACTGCGTCTGAGGCTGCTCTCGCCTCTGCCGATACCGATAGATACAGTAGCACCTACGTCACCAAGACGAATCTCCCTCACCTTTGAGAGAATCTCAAACTTATTTTCAATGAGCTTTTTAAGCTCTCTTTCCTCAAAGATAATCATATAACGGCTACTGCCCCACTTGCGGTAAAGAGCATTGTACTCTGCCGCCCACTTCTGAAGCAGCGACTCCACCTGCATTGCAATACGCACAGTTTCGTCCTCGTCGTCTACGTCCTCCAGTGCTTCGCGGTTATCAAGCACAACCAATGCCACTGACTGACGGGTATCCTTGAATTCTTTTTCTGTGTCCTTATAGTATGTATCGTCAAAGAAATAAAGCACAAATCCCTGTTCAATGGGATTTGCATAGACAGTAAACTTTCTGTCCTCAAGCTCTATATCTCCGCCGTCACTGCCGCAAAGCTCCTCAACACTTCTGCCCTTGATGATTGATGAAACAGGCATTCCGTACATATCAATACTCTTGCACAGAACTCTGTCAAAGGCACTGTTATACCAGAGGATTTCGTTATCACTGCCTACTACGGCAACAGGAAAACCAAAGCGTTCCAGATACTTTTTATCAAGCCCTCTGGTACCTGCAACTGCACCACGCACAGTTACCCTCACATACTTGCTGAAGAACAGGTAAATTATCAGAGCCGCTACAATGGAAACCAGGGCAATTATCCCCTCAATAATAAACAGCGTCATGCTGAAACTGAGAGAAACCAAAGCCATAATAACCATTGCACAAGCAAACAGCGCAAGATATGGAGCTGTAAGCCATGATTTTTTCTTCATACTCATACCTCCGCCGATTAAATCGGCACAAGGAGTTTAAACTCCCAAAAAGTCTGACCCTTATCAGACCTCCATAAGAATAGGCAGAATCATAGGATAACGGCGGGTTTTATCGCTGATAAGCTTTGACACCGCGTCCTTGATTCTATTCTTGATAACGCCCCACTCGTGGATATTTCTGTCGGCACAATCCTCCAGAACCTCCAGAGCAATATGGCGGATTTCATCAAAGAGAGATTCGCTCTCCTTAACATATACAAAGCCTCTTGATACAATATCGGGACCGCTGATAACGTGTCCGTCGTAAACATCAAGGGATGCAACGATGATAATAAGTCCGTCCTGACCCAAGTGCTTTCTGTCACGAAGCACAATGCTTCCTACATCGCCTACACCAAGACCGTCAACAAAGACCTTGCCGGCCTGTACAGGCTCAAGCTCTTTCATGTAGTCCTCGTGAAGCTCCACACAGGAGCCGATATCACCGATAAACACATTCTCCTTAGGCATACCCATTGAGGTAGCTATATCACGGCTTTTTCTCAGATGCTTCTGCTCGCCGTGAACAGGGATGAAATACTTGGGCTTTGTCAGGCAATGAATAATCTTAAGCTCATCCTGACGGGCATGGCCTGACACGTGCACCTCATACATAGATTCATATATAACCTCGCAACCACGCTTGAGAAGCTCGTCAACAACGTTACCTACAGTACGCTCGTTACCGGGGATAGGATTTGCAGAGATGATAATGCAGTCGCCCTCGCCTACTCTGACCTTGCGATGGTCTGAATATGCCATACGTGAAAGTGCGGACATAGGCTCACCCTGACTGCCTGTGGTAATGAGAACCACCTGCTCGGGGCTGTAGCGTGAAAGCATATCTATATCAATGATGATACCCTCAGGGATTTCAAGGTAGCCAAGCTCCGAGGCAACGGACATATAGTTGACCATGCTCCTGCCTGAGAAAGCAACCTTTCTGCCGTACTTATGGGCACAGTTGATAATAGACTGAACTCTGCCCACGTTGGAAGCAAAGGTAGCAATGATGATTCGCTTATTCATTGCACGTTTAAAGAGGTTATCAAAACTCTCGGATACGGTCTGCTCTGTGGGAGTAGAGCCGGGACGTGAGGCGTTGGTGGAGTCTGCAAGAAGACAGAGCACACCCTCACTTCCAAGACGTGCAAAGGTATTAAGGTCGATAGGCTCTCCCCATGTGGGAGTGTAATCAACCTTGAAGTCGCCTGTATGGATAACAGTACCTGCAGGAGTATGCAGGGCAACGGCAGTTGCATCGGGAATGGAGTGGTTGACGTGGATAAACTCAACCTCCATACAGCCAAGCTTAATTCGTGCACCAGCCTTTACATCCACAAGCTGCGGTGCTTTGGGCAGGCTGTGCTCCTTGAGCTTGTTGCCGATTATACCGTTTGTAAGGGCTGTGCCGTAGATAGGCACGTTCACCTTGCCCAGAAGATAAGGCAAACCGCCGATATGGTCCTCATGGGCATGGGTAATGATAATACCCTTGATTTTTTCCTTGTTCTGCTCCACATAGGTGAAGTCGGGGATTACAAGGTCTACACCCAGCATTTCGCCATCAGGGAATGCCATGCCACAATCCAGAAGCACCATATCACCCATACACTCAAAAAGTGTCATATTCTTGCCGATTTCGTTAAGTCCTCCAAGGAACATAATTCGAACAGCGGGCTTCCGCACAGGCTGTGGCTGATTTCTCTTTTTTGAAGCAGAGTAATTTGTTCTCTTGTATTTCTTTGTCTTATCAGACTGGCTGCCGCCTGCTTTTTTACCGTTCTTCACAGGTGCAGCTGTGCTCTTCTTATTGCCCTGTTTAGCAACAGGCTTTGAGCTTTTTGTCTTGTTGGTTTTTGCTGTTTTCTCATTCACAGCAGTGTTGTTCTGACTCAAAATATTCCTCCAATTCTGACAAAGTGTCTTAAATCTTGTGTGTATTTATTCGTTTCCGTTATATATGTTTACACGCCTCGCGTGAAACCCCGTCATTCTGAACCGCCCTCAGGATTTACAGATACACAGCTCCCTCAAATGCAAAATTCGCAAAAAGGATATATGTACCTAATATAATTATTCAATTTATTGTACCTTTTTATAGGTTCCGTGTCAAGGTGAGAAAGAGAATTAAGGTGTTATTTTTCATAATTCTATTGTTGACATAAAGGCTCAAATTTAATCGCAAAAAATATTGCAAATAGAAATTTTGGTGTTATAATATAGTGTGGTGGAATAATAAGTATGCAAAAATACCATTCCGCTTATATTTATAGCCGAAAAGTATTCGGTTATCACTATATATTTCTCACAGGATGGTGAAGCCTTTTGAAACAAGTGGAAATTTTTACAGACGGTGCCTGCTCCGGCAATCCTGGTCCCGGCGGCTGGGGAGCAATACTCCGCTATAAAACCACCGAGAAGGAAATATCCGGCGGCGAGGCTGACACCACAAACAACCGCATGGAGCTTATGGCGGTTATCAGTGCTCTGGAGCTTTTAAAGGAGCCCTGTGAGGTAACACTTTACTCTGACTCTCAGTATGTGTGCAATGCACTGGAGAGAGGATGGGCAAAAAACTGGCAGAAAAACAGCTGGATGCGTAACAAAAAGGAGCCTGCTCTGAATCCTGATTTATGGGAAAGACTGTTAAGACTCTACGATATGCACAAGGTGAATATCGTATGGGTCAGAGGTCACGCAGGTCATCCTGAGAATGAAAGATGCGACAGACTTGCTGTAGCTCAGGCTCAGCGCTTCAGCTGATTTTCAAGGATTTTTTCGGAGATATCCCCTATCTCCTCACATAAAGTAAATTTTAAGGAGAAGTGTATATGCAGATTTATGCAGACAATGCCGCAACCACCGCATTGTCCCCCAAGGTACTGGAGGCAATGACTCCTTACCTGACAGAGATTTACGGAAACCCCTCAAGCCTTTACCGCATAGGCTCTCTTGCTAAGGACGCAGTAGAGGAAGCACGCCAGACCGTGGCAAACCTTATCGGTGCAAAAAACGCAAATGAAATCTACTTTACCTCAGGCGGCAGTGAAGCGGATAACTGGGCTATCAAGGGTGTCTGCCATATGATGGCAAAGAAGGGCAAGAACCACATCATCACCACTAAATTTGAGCACCATGCTGTTCTTCACGTATGCGAAAAGCTCTCTAAGGAAGGCTTTGAGGTAACCTACCTTGATGTATACGAGGACGGCCTGGTAAAGCCCGAAGATGTTAAAAACGCAATACAGGAAAACACAGCTCTGGTTACAATTATGTATGCCAACAACGAGATAGGCACTGTTCAGCCTATTGCTGAAATTGGCAGAATCTGCCGTGAGGCCGGTGTACTTTTCCATACAGATGCAGTTCAGGCAGTATGCAACGTTCCCATAAATGTTGAGGAGGAATGCATTGACCTTCTCTCACTCACTGCTCATAAGTTCCACGGACCTAAAGGTTGCGGTGCACTTTATGTTCGCAGAGGTGTCCGTCTTGAGACTCTTATTGATGGCGGTGCTCAGGAGCGTTCACGCCGTGCAGGTACAGAGAACGTAGCAGGTATTGTTGGTCTTGCAAAAGCAATGGAGCTTGCAATCTCCACAATGGAGGAAAGAACAAGTAAGCTTACCAAAATGCGTGACAGACTTATTGACGGTCTGCTGAGCATTGAAAAAAGCCGTCTTAACGGCAGCCGTACACACAGACTTCCCGGCAACGTTAATATGTGCTTTGAGGGTATTGAGGGCGAAAGCCTCCTGCTCAGACTTGACCTTGCAGGTGTCAGTGCTTCCTCAGGCTCAGCATGCACATCAGGCAGTCTTGACCCCAGCCACGTACTTCTTTCCCTTGGTCTTCCCCACGAGATTGCACACGGAAGCCTGAGACTTTCTTTCAGCGATGACAACACCGAGGAGGATATTGATTATCTGCTGAAGATTGTTCCTGAAATTGTTGAATATCTTCGCAGTTTCTCTCCCCTTTGGGATAAAATAAAGAGTGAATAAAATTTAAGGAGAATAGATTATGGCATATTCAGAAAAGGTTATGGACCATTTCGCTAACCCTCGCAATGTAGGTGAAATTCCTGATGCTGACGGCGTTGGCGAGGTTGGCAACTCCAAGTGGGGAGATATTATGAGAATGTACATCAAGGTTGATGGCAATGTAATCGTTGATTGCAAGTTCAAAACCTTCGGTTGTGGTGCCGCAATTGCTACAAGCTCAATGGCAACAGAGCTTATCAAGGGCAAGACTATTGACGAGGCTCTGAAGCTTACAAACAAGGCAGTTATGGAAGCTCTGGACGGACTTCCCCCAGTTAAGGTTCACTGCTCTGTACTGGCTGAGCAGGCTATTAAGGCAGCACTTTCCGATTACTACACAAGACTGGGCATTGACCCCACTCCCATTGTAGGCGAAATCAAGGATTGTGACCACGACCATGGCTGCGGTTGCGACAGCTGTAACTGATAAGTTAATAAAAGTATCAAGGGACAGGCTTTTCAGCTTGTCCCTTTTATTATGTCTTTCTCATGATATTTTTCGAACTTGCATTGCAATTCCCTACTCACAGTTCAACAAAAAATATATCAGTGTAAAAGTAAAAACCGCCTTCTTAGAAGAAGACGGCTTTTGCAAGCAAAAATATTAATGGCATTCCAATGCTCAATTATATTATGATTATTTTAAGCCTGATTCTTACGCAGACGGCTTAATTCCTCAAGGAAGGTTTCAGTATCCTCAAAGTTCTTATAAACAGAGGCAAAGCGGATATATGCAACCTTGTCAACCTCTTTGAGAAGCTCCATTACAAGCTCACCTATATGCTGAGATGTAACCTCTCTGTCATAACCACTCTGAAGCTGAGACTCAATAGAATCAGCCATACCTTCAATCTGATCCATAGAAATGGGACGCTTCTCGCAGGCGCGGAGAAGTCCTGACATAAGCTTGCTTCTGTTGAACACCTCACGGGATTTATCTCTTTTCACAACAACAATAGGAACAGTTTCAATAACCTCGTGAGTAGTAAAACGCTTAGCACAGCCAAGACATTCCCTGCGGCGTCTTATACGCTCGCCATCATCAGCAGGACGGGAATCAATAACCTTGCTTTCTTCAAATCCACAAAACGGACACTTCATATACAAACACTCCATATATAGTATACATTTTCCTATATAGAAATTATAACACAACATTTAGGAAATACAAGTTACTATTTTTTAAGAATGGTTACAGTTTATAAATCTTTGAGGGAATATTCTTTTATCAGACTAAAAAAATAAACCGCCTGTGTAAAAACAAGCGGTAGATTCTTATATAATTACTCGGAATCAGTATCAGAGCGTTCCATTCGTTTGATAAAGTATGCTTCATAGAAGCCGGTAACAACAATGAGCAGAATTCCGATAAAAGCAAGGATATAATTAAGTATAAATTTCTTAAGGTCATATGCAGGGTCGTAAAGATTGAAAAGCTGAACAATCCACAAAAGAGCCCCCGCAAGCACAAGCATAGCCTCGTGGCCCTTGATAAATCTGCGGATATAGAGGGCAACCAGAAGTACAGTACCTACAAGAGATGCCCATATTGAAGAAATAACATCTAAAAATGTCACCTGCTCAACATAAATAAACACGTATTCATCAAAGGGTGTTGTACCATTGATCGCATTAAAGATTATAATAAGGAACTGAATTACCAGAACAACAAGTCCGCCTGAAAAGGCATACAAACCGTAATCGTGACGTTTCATACAAGGCACCGCCTGTTTCATTAATTTCCAAGTAAATATTACAATATTTGGTAAACAAAGTCAACAGAAATACACGAAACATTGGGATAATTTACACAGAGTTTTATTAGCACAAAACTTCCCTGAACATAAAATGCCCTCGGACTAAAATTAGTCCGAGGGCTTTATCACTATGTTAGATTAACAGTGATTTAAGATTATGCCATCTCACCAATCTGAGAATCAGCGAGGAGGTCTGCAATCCACTTCTGGATTTCTGTTGCGTCCTTGATGTTTACTGTTTCGTCAAGGTTTGCGTCTGCAGCAGCATCGTCGAAACCTTCAACCTCAATATCAGCAATCCACTTCTGGATAGCGGTTGCGTCCTTGATGTTGATAATCTTGTCGCCGTCTGCGTCACCGATCATGTAGTCACCTGCAGGAGGAGCAACGGTTGTGTTATCCTCAGGAAGAGTTGTGTTATCCTCGGGAAGCGTTGTGTTGTCCTCAGGAAGTGTTGTTGTGGGCTGATCATCATTACCGGGGATAGGTGTGGGGATGAATGTGGGAGTCCAGTAACCAACTTCCCAGTTGCCGTTTGCATTGGTCTTATCAAGCCATACACCGGAGCTTGAGGGAACGGAAAGGTCAGCAGTCTGATTGTCGCCGCCGCCGTTACCATTGTTGATGATGTACATATTGTATGCTTCGGGAATGTAAGCAACCCACTGTCTCTCGCCGTAACCATTGTTCTCTGTGAGGAGCTTCATGGGTGTGCCGGGCCATGATACGAGACAGTTCTCTGTGCCCTCAACCCAGCAGTAGGAATAAGCAGTAGTCCAAGTCTTGGAAGAAAGAACGAGAGTTGTATAGCCCTCGAACTCGGGGAATGTACCGGACTGCCAGTCAACGGGATATGAATAGGGATCGAAGGGAAGCTCAGGAATCTCCCACTCTGCATCATCTGCATAGTAGATAACTGCGATACCTGTTGAACCGATTGTACCGGAGAGCTTCTGGTCAACAACTGTGAACTCGTTACCTGTGATAGCATCTACGTATGTACCATCGGGAAGAGTGTATGTGGGCATATCAGCAACATTCTTTGTTGTACCGCCAAGGTTTACAAGTGTAGCACCTGCACCGATAGCCTCGTCAGCACGCTCGATGATTGTAACCTTGTCGTAAGTTGAGTTGTACTCACCTGCATTGCCGAAGAAGTTGTCGAACTGGTTAACAGCTGCAACCTCAGGAAGTGCCCAGGATGTAACGTTTGCATCACCGAGGAGAATATTTGCACAAATCTTCTCAATAGCTGCACGATCTACACCTGTTCTATCATCAGGACGGGCAAAGTAGATACCGGAGATACCCTGACGAGCTGCTGTGAGAGCCCAGATCTTGTTTCTCTGCTGAATTGTAAGAGAAGATGTACCGCCGTCGATGTATGTATCGTGGGACTCGTTCCACTGGATTACGTTCTCTTTTGTGAAGTTTACTGTTGTGGGGTCACAGCCCTCTGCCTCAGACTGATAGTAAGGTGTGGGGTTACCGCCGTTACCCATCTTCTGAACAGCATCCTTGATGCCCCAGTAAGAGGAGGAGTCAGTAACATCCATAAGCTCTGTGTACTCGTGGAAGGGACGGCCGTCGCCGCACTTGTTGAGGATTTCGCCGTAAGCGTAGAGCTCTTTATCGGGATAATTGTTTCTGAGCTTGATAAGAGTATCCTCCCAGAAGTCAGAAGCAAAGTATGTGTCGTGCTTTGTCTCGATGTGCTTTGCAGCGACAAAACGGAAGCCGTCTGTGCCTGCCTCAACAAGCTCTACAAAGTAATCGTAGATTGTATCCTGAACCAGCTGAGTCTCAGTTGCAAGGTCAGGAAGACCTGATGTACAATGCTGAGTAAGGTCCTCTTCGATGTCGTAATCTGAGAAACCATCATAGTAGTTCTCTTTGTAAGTCATATTAACCCAAGGTGAGTGGAAAGCCTTTGCAGCCAGAAGCTCGGGCTCGAACTCTGCTGCTCTGGGGTTAACGTGATCCATAGGATCAGTAGAATCATTGTCATAAACGCCGATGTGGTCATCATCAGTACCCATGTGGTTGATAACTGCATCAGCAATAATCTTAAGGCCTAACTCGTGAGCCTTTTCGCAAAGCTCAATGTACTCAGCCTTTGTACCGAGAGCGTTGTCTGTGCTCTCGTTGAGCTGGAAGCCTGCAGGCTGATAGAACATCCACCAACCGTTGGGAGCAATGTCGTCTACAGGCTCTGCACATACAGCAACACCCTTTGTGGGCATCTTGATTTCGTTGGGGGGAGAAATCTGGAGAGTTGTGAAGCCCTGCTCTGCAACTGTCTCCAGAAGGTCGATGGCATTCTTGTAAGACCAGTTCCAAGCCTGGATAATCTTACCATCGTTTACGGTGTCTTCAAGACCGTAGTTGTTCTCGGGCTTGATGGATTCTTCAAACTTTGCGTAAGTATTGTACTCGCTTGCTGCAGAAGCAGTAGGAGCAAAAGCAATAGCCATTACGCAAGAAAGAACTACTGTAACCGCAAGAACTACGCTAAGTAATCTTTTTGCTTTCATAGTGAAAAAGCCTCCATTAAAATAAATTTTGTACCCGTCAGCACTGCAAAGCCGCCAATGCTGACAAGCGGCGGTGTGTGCACCACCACATCATACAGGTGTATTATACATTATTTTCATTAAAAACACAACAGTTTTTTACCACATTATTATCCAAAATTGATAAAATACGTTAAATTCGTCAAAAAAAAAGAAAAGATAAATTTTCGCCATACTAAACAGGGCACGTTACCTCAAAGCAAGGGCTTATATTAATAATATTCTAAAATTTCCTTTATACACAATATCTTGAAAATATATATTTTCTATGCTATACTTTGGCTTACTGGAGATGATATTAATGAAAAAATGTGAATACTGTGCAAAGGAAATAAGTTACCACGATATATACTGCAGTGAGAGCTGTCAGAAAAACACTGAGGAATACTACGCAAAACGAACAAAACTTCAAAAGCTGATATCTGCTGTGAATATTGCAGGCACCTGCCTGATTGCTGTTGGTATCTTCGTTTTTGCATTACAGAATTTTATAGGTGCAATGATGATGGCTGTAGGCGGAATTTCAGTTGGTATACTCACACTGCTTCTGCCCTGCCCCACTGACAATATGATAAAAAAGAATAAAATGGTAAAGGCTATAAAGCTTGTCCGTATCTTCGGTATTATACTTATTTTATTCGGCTGTGCGGCATTAGTCCTTGCAATTTTAAGAATGTGAATAAAATAAATTTTTGCGTCAAAACTATTAGAGCAAATAAAAATTAGGAGGTTTTTATATGCTCGATAAAATAGCTTTGTCGCTTCTTATTATAGGCGGTATCAACTGGGGCAGTGTGGGACTTTTTCAGTTTGATATAGTTGCATGGATTTGCGGCGGCCAGACAGGCATTGTGTCAAGAATCATTTATGCACTTGTTGGTCTGAGTGCTCTTTGGTGTATTACATTCCTTTTCAGAGAGCATGCTGTCACAGATACCCCTGACAAAGGTGAGCTATCTCACGATACAATGTAAAGCGAAATAAAAAAGGACGGTAGCTCACACTGCCGTCCTTTTGCTTATGTAATTATTAAGTTTAAAATTATGCGTTTTTCTCAACCAGAGCCTTTGTATCTCTTGCGATAACAAGCTCCTCGTTAGTCTCTACAACCCATACGGGGATAGCGGAAGCATCAGAGGAAATCTTGCCTGATACACCGCAACGTGCCTTGGAGTTGAAATCCAGGTCGAGCTTTATGCCGAAGCACTTGAGGTAATCGCAAACCTTCTCACGAAGCTGAGGCTGATTCTCACCAAGACCTGCGCAGAACACAATACCGTCACAGCCGCCAAGTGCTACATAGTAGGAGCCGATGTACTTAGCAATCTGATAGTAGAGCATCTCGTGTGCAAGGTGAGCACGCTCGTTGCCTGCTTCCTCAGCAGCAGAAACATCACGGTCATCAGAGGAAACGCCTGAAATACCAAGGAGACCGCTCTTTTTGTTGAGGAGATTGCTCATTTCCTCGGGGCTGATACCCTCTTTCTCTGCAATGAAGGTAACAACAGAGGGGTCAAGACCGCCTGAACGTGTACCCATCATAAAGCCGTCAAGGGGAGTAAGACCCATGGATGTGTCGATAACCTTACCGCCGTCGATAGCTGTGATAGAGGAGCCGTTGCCGATATGGCAGGTGATAAGCTTAAGATCCTTGATGTCTTTACCCAGATTCTTTGCCATTTCACCGGATACATAGCGGTGAGATGTGCCGTGGAAGCCGTAACGGCGAACCTGATACTTCTCATAGTACTCGTAGGGTACTGCATACATATAAGCCTTTGCGGGCATTGTAGAATGGAATGCTGTGTCAAATACTACAACCTCGGGAACACTGTCACCGAAAACGGACAGACATCCGCGGATAGCCTGAACGTGACCTGAGTTGTGCAGAGGTGCAAGAGGAATGAGGCTCTCGATACCCTCGATAACCTTTTCGTCTACGATTACGGATTCACTGAACAGAGCACCGCCCTGAACGATTCTGTGACCGATAGCTGCAACCTCAGAAAGGTCTGTAATAACACCAACCTCTTTGTCAAGGAGAGCGTCCTTAACCTGCAGGAATGCAGTTGTGTGGTCAGGCATAGCAACCACTTTGGTCATCTGTCTGCCGTCTGCTGTCTTGTGGCCGATGAAAGAGCCCTCGTTGCCGATACGCTCACAGTTGCCCTTAGCAACCATCTGCTCGTTGTCCATATCAATGAGCTGATACTTAAGGGATGAGCTACCTGCATTAATTACAAGAATTTTCATAATTCTTCCTCCATTTCTTGAATTCGTTAGAAAAATAACCTATACTATATATAATAGTACAACATTGTGAAAGTTTCAAGAGTTTTTTGAAAGGAGAGGTAAAGTTTGGTTATTGGTGCAGTAATTTGCGAATTTAACCCCTTTCATAACGGACATAAATACCTGCTTGATGAAATGAGGCATGACGGCTGTGACTGTGTGGTTGCAGTTATGAGCACAAGCTTTACTCAGCGCGGGGACGTTGCCGTTTACTCAAAATTCCAGAGAACCAAGGATGCACTTGCAGGCAGTGCCGATATTATAATTGAACTGCCAGTGGTATGGGCAGTGTCCTCTGCACAGAGGTTTGCATCTGCCGGCTGTGAAATCATAAAAGCACTTGGCTGTGTGGACAGGGTGTACTTTGGAAGTGAAAGCGGAGATATCAACCTGCTTAAATCTGCCGCCGATGCTACCCTTGACGAAATAGTAAACGCTATAACAAACACTTATATGTCACAGGGAGATTACTACCCCTGTGCTCTGGAAAAGGCGGTGTCTGAGGTTTATGGCAAAGAAGTGGCGGAAATACTGTCCGCACCAAATAACACCCTCGGTATTGAATATATAAAAAGCTTAAGTGGCAGTAACATTGAGATAAGAACAATCAAACGCGTGGGTGCTGAGCACGACAGCGAAGAAGCTGTAAAAGACTTTGCAAGTGCCTCTAAAGTACGCAGTGATATATTGCAAGGCTTCAGCACCGAGGGCTTTGTACCCGTAAGCAACGGAGAATGTGACAACCCTGCTTTTTATGAATATGGTGAAAGGGCTGTGCTCTATGCTCTGAGAAGCCTGAGTCCTGAAGATTTTGAAAGTCTACCAGATGTTTCTGAGGGACTTCACAACCGAATATATGAAGCGGTAAGGACTGAAAACACCATTGACGCAATTCTCAAAAAAATCAAGACCAAAAGATACACACTGGCAAGACTGAGGAGAATCCTCACCTGTGCTTTGCTTGGCATTACCAAAAAACACCAGAGTATGAGTGTGCCCTACATCAGGGTTTTAGGGTTTAGTTCCCAAGGAGAATTATTACTAAAAAAAGCAAAAGAGACCTCTGCCCTGCCCTTTATCATTAATGTAGCAGGTGCTTTGGATAATCTAAGTAGCAATGCCCGTGAGATACTTGACATTGAAATGAAAGCAACAGATATCCGCACAGTGTTTGAGAAATCCCCCACACACTGTAATCAGGATTTTACTCAGGGGATAATTAAGGTGTGATATCCACATATATCAATTCAAATAAACAATCCCTCCGTCAAAAATCAAAGATTTTTGCCACCTCCCTTTACACAAGGGAGGCTTTAACAAAAAACCTCTCTGCAAAAAACAGAGAGGTTTAATTCTTTTATAGCAATTTATTAAACAGGATATGTGCCGTTTTTCTTATCAAGGAGTGCAGGGTTCATACCAAGCTGTGCCTGACGTCTCTTCTCAAAGAAGTCAACAGATACCTTGGGGAACATTGCGTAGGAGAGCACGTCCTCCTCCTGCTGAGCGTACTGAGCAGCCTCCTCCTTGAGCTTATCAAGCTCGGGAGCAATAAGGTCTGCAGGACGGCAGGTTACAGGCTCCATATCTCCGCAAATCTTCTTTCTGAAGTCATCAGAGATAGGAACAGGAGTTGTACCATACTTGCCTGCTACCATATCCTTGAACTCGTTTGTGCACATCTTGTATCTCTCGCCTGCGATAACATTGAACACAGCCTGAGTACCGACAATCTGTGATGTAGGAGTAACAAGGGGCGGGAAGCCTGAGTCCTCACGTACACGGGGCACCTCAAGGAGAACCTCTGTGAGCTTGTCCTCTTTGCCTGCCTGCTTAAGCTGAGAAAGCAGGTTTGAGAGCATACCGCCGGGTACCTGATAGATAAGAGCATTTGCATCTGTTGCAAGCATCTTTGTATCAATAAGACCTGCCTTGATGTACTTCTCACGGAGAGTCATAAAGTAGTCGCGGATTTCAGAGAGCTTTACAAGGTCAAGACCTGTGTCATACTCTGTGCCCTGAAGGGCTGCAACCATAGACTCAGTAGGAGCATGGGATGTACCAAGAGCCAAGGGGCTGATTGCAGTATCTATCATATCTGCACCTGCCTCAATACCCTTTAAAAGACACATAGAAGCAAGACCTGAGGTTGCGTGGGTATGAATCTGCACAGGAAGGTCAACTGCTGCTTTGATAGCCTTTACAAGAGACTCTGTCTTGTAGGGTGTCAGCAGAGCTGCCATATCCTTGATACAGATAGTATCTGCGCCCGCCTCAGCGATGCGCTTTGCGTAGTCTACATAATATTCATCAGTGAAAACAGGGCCTGTGGTGTAGCTGATAGCAACCTGTACCTCTGCTTTTTCTCTCTTTGCGGCTTTGATTGCACTTTCAAGATTCTTGATATCGTTGAGAGCGTCAAAGATTCTGAGAATGTCGATACCGTTTGCAACGGAGCGCTGTACAAAATATTCGAGTACATCGTCAGCATAGTGACGGTAGCCCAGCATATTCTGTCCTCTAAAAAGCATCTGGAGCTTTGTGTTCTTGCAGTGCTCACGGATTGTGCGGAGTCTCTGCCAAGGGTCTTCGTTGAGGAAACGAAGGCAGGAGTCAAAGGTAGCACCGCCCCAGCACTCAAGAGAATAGAAGCCTACTGCGTCCATCTTATCAAGGATGGGAAGCATATCAGAGGTAGGCATTCTGGTAGCAAGCAAAGACTGGTGAGCATCACGGAGCCCTGTCTCTGTAATTTTAATCTGCTTAGCCATACTGTTCACCTTAACCCATTGATACGAGAAGTGCGCCTGTCTCTACATTTGCACCCTTTTCTACGTGAACAGAAGCAACTGTGCCATCTTCGGGAGCACAGATTTCGTTCTCCATCTTCATAGCTTCAAGAACTACGAGCACTGCACCCTTCTTAACAGCCTGTCCTGCCTGTACATTTACAGAAAGGATTGTACCGGGCATAGGAGCAGTAACCTTAATACTGCCGGATGCGACGGCTGCAGGCTTCGCAGGAGCGGCTGCAGGAGCAGGAGCCGCAGCAGGTGCAGGGGTTGAAGCTACTGCTGCACCCTCACCTAATTCTTCTACCTGTACGTCGTAGGAAACTCCGTTTACTGTGATTCTGAGATTTTTCATTGTTTGCGACCTCCTGTTATATTGTGGAATGTTTCTTTGGCAGTGAGGATTCCCTCTTACTGCTGAGAATATCAAGATAATTTATAAGTTTATTTCTGAGTGTAGAGCTGTCAGCTACATCATCTATGTAACCTGCCTTTGCGGCATTCTCTGCAGAAAGCTCTGAAGCAATATACTGTGCAATCTGTGCGTCCTGCTCAGCAACTGTACCGGTTAAGCTCTCACCCAGTGCAATATAAGCCGCAGCCTCGGGCTTAACAGGAGAAACCACTGCATCCTCGGTTGCAAGAACTGCATCCATACGGCCTGCACTGCCTGCCATAGCCATATATACGGGACCTGTAGCCTTGCCTGTTACAACAGAAATCTTCACTGTTGTTGCATCAGTGTATGCACTGAGAACTGTATTTGCACCGCTTAAGCACTCAAAAGCCTCAGCATTCACTTCTGTAATTACGGGGATTGAGAAAGCATCGCAGAACTTAACAAACTTTGCAATCTTCTTGCAGGTTTTGCAGTCAAGTGCCTTGCCCAGAGTTTTAACTGAGCCAACAACTGCACCCTGAAGTCTTGCAAGAGAAACCTGAGCACCCTCACCTGCGTTCTCAAAAAGCACAAGTGCGCTGTCCTTATCAAACGCACAATCAGCACAGGGAACAACCTGTGAAGCTACAGGAGCACCTGAAAGGTTATTTGCAGGAAGATAGGAAATAAGGCTTACCACTGCGTCAACTGCCTGTGGGGCATCCTCTGCTACAATTGAAGCCTTGCCCTTGCCTTTGCAATCGCTGTCAGCAGACATTGCAAGCTTTGCGTCCTGAGTCATAACAACAAAATCAGCAGATGCGGCAAGCATTGCTGTGCTTGAAACAACATCCCCTAAAACAACAGAAATCTGAGGAACTACACCTGAGAGTCTGCCTGCACTTGCAACAAGACCGCCAAGAGAATCAAGGAGCATATTGCCCTGAGAAATTTTGGCTGCACTTCCCATATAGAAGCCTACAACAGGATAGCCTGTCTTGAGAGCCAGAGCATAAAGCTTCTTGAGTTTCTCTGCCTGCAGGGCTGTCATAGCACCGTCAACGCCTGTACGCTGTGCAAAAGCATACACGTTCTGGCCCTGCACCTTACCGCAAGCGGTGATTACCTCGTCTGAGGCTTTGGGTGTAAGCTCAGTGTACACTCCGTCATCAAACAGCATTGTGAGAAGATTGCCTGATTTTACATTATTTAGAGCATTCATAAATTAACCTCCCGAAGGATTTTTACAATATATAACAAAATAATATATATCTATTTTACATTATACATTTTTACATGTAAATTAGCAAGAAAATCTTTGTGAAAATATCAGATTTTTTTAATTATTTATCCTTACAGCAGTTGCAACCGTCGCAGCCTGAGAAGCCTGCAGAAAAAAGCTTGCTGATATACAGGGTATAGAACTCTCCGTTTTTGAAGAAGCCGAACTTTTCAAACAGAGCCTCAAGGGAGCTGTCCTTTGAGCAGACAGTGAGAAGTCCCTCATTCAGAGCAATTGATGCAACTGCACGAATCAGGGCATCTGCGTGAAGAAACATCTCTTTGCTCACAGTGCCGTCAGGATTAAACTCTGCTCCTGTTTCCAGAGAAAGAATCTCCAGAGCGGACATATATCTGCGGTACGCAATATGTCCCCGCTCATTTTCCCCGTCCTTATAGATAAGCAGGGTTGTCCCCTCAGGAATTTTCTCAAGCTTTTCCTGCTCGGTGCTTGGCAGTATTGAAAACATACATTTTACCTACCTTTATGTTTAAGTATTCTTACTGAAGATGACGTGAAGGATTGGGATCAGCCATAAGCTTCTTAACCTCATCTGCACTCAGGTCACGCCAATCGCCTTTTTTAAGCATTCCAAGCTTTACACCGCCGATAGCCACACGACGAAGGCGTGCTACCTCAAGACCCAGAAGGTCGCACATACGGCGAATCTGACGGTTTCTGCCTTCTCTCAGAAGTATCTCCAGCACTACTCTGCCCTCCTGACGGGAGATGACACGAACCTCTGCAGGAGCGGTTTTTCTGCCGTCGAGCATCATACCCTCCTCAAACTGAGCAATCATCTCGTCGGTAACAGCAGGGCGTACTGTTACGCGGTACACCTTATAGATATCCTTTTTGGGGTGCATAATTTTATTTGCAAAGTCGCCGTCATTGGTGAAAAGAAGCAATCCCTCGCTGTCTCTGTCAAGTCTGCCTACAGGGTATACTCTCTCCTCAATATCAGCTACAAGCTCTGCAACGCATTTTCTGCCTTTTTCATCACTCATAGTTGTAACATAACCGCGGGGCTTATTGAGCATAATATAGCGGTATTTAGGCTTTGCACTGGCAGTAACACGTCTGCCGTTTACCATTACCTTATCCTTGTAAGGGTCCACCTTATCCCCAATCTCTGCAACAACTCCGTTAACCTTGACAGAGCCTGCACGTATAAGCTCCTCAGACTTACGCCTTGAGGCTACTCCGCAGTCTGCAAGCATTTTCTGCAGACGCACATAAGTTCTTTTAGCCATAATTTTTTCCTGTTATCCTTTATGTTTATTATCCGTTTTATCATCTGTGAAACAACTGATAGAAAAAACGCACAAGTTTATTACACTCTATAGAATCGGCAGAGTCCTGTGCCACAAGGTCGTATTTCAGAATAACCTGTGAGTCCAGTGTATACACCGCATAGCCTAAAACATCACCTTTTTTGACAGGTGCAAAAACTATTGAGGGCAGATACACCCTGCACCTTACCTGCTCAGCTTCTTCCGTTGTCACTACTGCCTTCGGAGCATCAACTATACTTACCTGTATATTCTCCTTATCCGCACCTGCCACCTGCACATCCCAAGTTACATCATCAAAGTAACCTACAGCTTTATACATAAAAAAGCCTTTTTCATATAATGCCTTGTGGTCTGCCCAGTCGTTTCTGTCGTTTAAGGTGACGGCAATGAGCCTGAGTCCGTCATTCGAAGCCGTAGTTACAAGGCACCTGCCTGTGCTCATAGTATAACCCGTTTTGCCCCCTGTGCAGTATTCGTAAGAGCTTAAAAGCCGATTGTGATTATAATATGTAACCTGCTGGCCTTCGGGATATATAAAATCCACAGTGACGCTTTTCTGAGCAGTAAGCTCAGCGAAAGCTTCGTTCTTCATAGCTTCATTCATAAGCAGAGCCATATCGTAGGCTGTGGAATAGTGCTCATGGTCAGACAGACCGCTTGGGGTTACAAAGTTTGTATTCTTCATTCCTATTTCTGCCGCACGCTTATTCATAAGGGTTGCAAACTCTTCTTTGCTTCCCCCAATTGCAATTGCCGCCGCATTAGCCGCATCATTGCCTGACACCGTCATCATACCTGCCGCCAAGTCAGAGAGCCTTACTTTGTCTCCTACTTTAAGGTACATTGAACTGCCCTCAGCTGTCATATCAGAGGTAAACTCCACTACCCTGTCAGAGCTTTCGGCTTCTTCCAGAGCAAGCAGTGCGGTCATAATCTTTGTGGTGCTTGCCATTCCCATTTTTGTGTGGATATTACTGCCCCAGATGACCTGCCCGTTATCAGGGCAAAAAAGCACATAGGAGGCCGCAGAAACCTGCACAGATTCCTGTGCAGACACACATAAACAAGAACACAAACTCAGCGCCAGGATTAAAAATAAAGATATTGTTTTTCTCATAAAGACACACCCCGACTCAGTATATGATCGGGGTATGTGCTCTTATTCATCAAAAAACTTCGTCGTCGCCAACCTCAGGGTTTGTGGTCTTTTCCTTGTTAAAAAGCTCCTTAACCTTGTCAAAAAGCTCGGGCACCATACCTACAATTCTGTCAGCAGGGCCGTCGTACTTAGTAACGGGGATGAACTTTACATCACCCTTGTATACAGCAAGGAAACCTACAGGGCTGATTGATACACCTGCACCTGAGCCGCCGCCGAAGGTGGGCGCCATATTCTCTTTCTTGGGACGGATATCAGAGCCGCCTGAGGCAAAGCCGTAGCTCACCTTGGAAACGGGAATGATGATAGTGCCGTCAGGAGATGTGATAGCCTCACCGATAATGGTGTTTACATCTACCATGCTCTTGATTTTATCCAGTGTTGTGTCCATAAGTCCGTTGATAGGATGCTGTTTGGGAAGTTCGCTCATTTTGTATTCTCCTTTGCATGTTTGGGATTTTTACTAAGTGCAAGAAGCAGGTTTTCTGCTTCAACTCCGCTCTCTACAAGCATGGCTATAAGCTTTGTGACCTTTATTGTTGCCACAGCGTTAGCCACGATAGAAGAGTCGGCACCCTCGGTAAAATCGGGGGTAATGTTTACGTCAAGCTCCCTGTACTCGGCTACATTCTCAAGAATTGCGCCGACTATGGGATATACTATTGAATTTGCCCAACCATAGATGATGGCGGTGTCAGCCGCATCCTCACCTACAATGTTGAGATTTATCTCAAGCTTTCTCAGGGTTGCCCTCTTGAGAAAGCTTACCAGCAGGCTCCATGTGTTTTTAACGGTAATCTGCAGTACCTTGAGAAAGCCCACAAGACCTTTTTCTTCATAGATGCCCTGCAGAGTTATCTCGTCCTCCCAGTTAAGGTCCTTACCCTTTTTAAGGAGTTTTTCCTCACGGAGGTATTTGGTTGATTCTTCCTCAGGTGCAATGACGTATTCAAGCCACAGATAGTGGGCAGTACACCGAAGCACCTGCTCGGTATCGTCATAATGCACTCTGACGGTAACATTCAGGTTAAACAGCACCACAATGAGGATTATCACCGCGGCAACTGCAATAAGTGCATATATCAAGGGTATCCTCCCCTAGTCATTAAAGGCTTAAGTTTAATCCTCTTCGGGTTTTGTGGCTTCTTCTATAATTTCGCCTGCAGTGGCGGCTATCATTGCGTCCTGTGCAGTGGCATTCTCTGCAAGTTCCTCAGATTCATCTGTGCTGAAAACGCTGAGCTGAGAATCATCGCCTTCGTTTTCATCAATCTGAGTTTTTTCACCCTCAGTGGCAGGAATCTCAGGAAGCTCTGATAAATCAGATATACCGAAACAACGCAGGAAGTTCTCTGTAGTACCGTACACCAAAGGTCTGCCGGGAAGCTCAAGCCTACCTTTTTCCTCAATTAAATCCTTGGCGGTAAGGCTTCCGATAACACCTGAGCAGTCAACGCCTCTGACCTGCTCAACAAAAGCCTTGGTAACAGGCTGGTTGTATGCAACAACAGCCAGTACCTCCATAGCTGCCTGAGAAAGAGGTGTATTCCGTCTTAAGTCCATAACGGTGCGAATCTGGGGAGCGTATTCCTCAGATGACACCATCTGGTAGGAGTCATCAAGTTTTATAATTGTTATTCCACGACAAGCGGCTGTATATTCTTCCAGCAGCTCATCAGCGTATTTTTTAATCTGCTTTTCTGACATTTCCAATGCCTGTGCCATTCTTCCAATTGATACAGAAGAACCATTGGCAAAGAGTATCGCCTCTATGGCATTTTTTATATTAAGTTCACTCATTTTCTGTTCTCCTCTATCATTGTGACAGTGGCATTGTCACCGTCGCCTTCTATAACAACACGCTTGCCCTTTACAAGCTCTAAAACAGCAAGGAAGGTAGCAACTAAGTCGCTCTTACCGTTACAAGCCTCAAACAGCTCTCCGTAGCGTACATTCTTTTTATGCCAGAGATTACGCATAACACGGATAATACGAGAGCTGACAGAGATAATCTTCTTCTCCACAATACCTGAGAAGGCTTCGCGCTTGGGAGGCAGTTTTCTTTTTCCTCTGCCTACAGCATTCACATAAGCCTTTGCAATATCCGTTGGGGGATGAATTCTGTTATATGTAAGGTCAAAATCCACAGGAGAAGCTTCTCTGTAGAATTTATCGAAGCTTACCATAGGAGCAAGCTTTGAAGCCACTGCCCGGCAAAGCTGATACTCAATGAGCTGACCCTGAAGCTCTGTCTTGAGCTGTTCAGCCTCTTCCTCGTGTTTGGGAAGAAGCATTACAGATTTTATATACACGAGACGTGACGCCATCTCAAGAAACTCTGAGGCTATATCCATATCCTCGTTCTGCATGGCGGTTATCTGCTCCATGTACTGCTCCAAAAGCAGTGAAATCTCAATATCACAGATATCTATTTTGTTTTTTGAAATAAGCAGTAGCAACAGGTCAAGGGGCCCTTCAAAGACAGGCAGCTTGTACTGTAGCTGATTTGTATTCTGCATAACTTACTGCCTCCCTCCGACAGTTTAAGGTTTGTTCTGTATCTGCTCTTGCTATGAGTACAGGTAATATAAATCAGGTCATAAGTGAATATAACCAGAACATAAATTCTGAGGAAAATTTTTCTATCAGTCCGTTGGGTCTTCCGATTGTAAGGAAAGCCACTGCAATTAAAACGGCGGTGATTTTAGGATAGTGTTTTCTGATAAAACTTGACTGCTTCTCAGGCAAAATCATATCAAGCACATCTCCCATATCAAAAGGCATGAGAGGTATAAAAGCAACTATTGCACTGTTGAAACATATTCTTGAAAGATAATAAATAGCTGAATAAACACTCTGATATGCATAAACTGCTACAGGAGCACCTGCAACGGGGACAGTGGCGGTCTCAACATCAAATAGTTTAAGCTGTCTAAGGAACACATAGAAAAAAAAGAAAACCAGACCTGCGGCAATGTAAACAAATATTCCTGTGCAGGAAATCAGAAAGGTTCCCTGCTTAGGTCTTTTGAGCTTATCTCTGTCATAGACAGCAGGCTTGGCAAAACCCAGCTGAAGAGCTACCGCTGACACAAGCGACAGCCACGAAAAGCTGCTGAGAAAGCTATTCTTTGAAATTGCTTCTCCGTCAACTACTGTTTTGCAGTAAAACCTTGCCAGCTTAAGCTTAAGGCTGTTATGCAAAGGATTCACAGCAAATACAAACATGATTACAGAAAGAAGAAAAGCAAGTATCAGAGAAAGTCTCTGGGCGTTGCTTAAGGAATACTCGGTTAATGTAAGGATAATTTCGTACATAGATGTTCTCCGTCAGAATCAGATAGTAAAGAAAAAACAAAGTCTCATAAGAAAAGGTGTGAAGATATCCATAATATAATCAAGAACACCTGTGAAGGACAGAAGAATTACAATAAAGAAGGTGTAACGCTCATATCTGTAGATAAAATTCACTGCTCTGTCAGGCAGGAAAACAGAAAGCACACGGCTTCCGTCAAGAGGCGGGATGGGAATAAGATTGAAAACTGCCAGCGAAACATTGATGCTTACATAATAAAGAAGAAAGTTCCAGATAAAGCTTCCAATCGCTGAATAAAAGAAAGAAGCAGTTGTAGTTTTAAGATAAAGAAGTGCAAGGGCTCCACCCAACATACCGCAGAGTATATTGGACACAGGACCCGCCAGAGCGGTAATTCCCATGTAGAGCTTAGGCTTTTTAAAGTTACCGGGATATATGGGTACAGCCTTAGCCCAACCAAAGCCTAAAAACATCAAACACAGAGCACCTGTGATGTCAATGTGCTTAATAGGATTCAGAGAAAGACGGTTTCTGTACTTGATGGACTTGTCCCCCAGAAGATAGGCAACCCCTGCATGTGCAAACTCATGAACAGGGAGTATGAGGAATATCATCAGGAAAACAACCGCAAAATGAATCAAAATAGATTGGAAGTCCATATTACCACGCAAAAGGCTAAAGAGCATTTATAAACATCTCCATACATCAAACAAATAATTTAAATATAAATCTGAATGCATCCTCCATTATCTCAATAATGCTATAGGAGGCATTGACCAGAAAGCTGTCAGGCATTCCAAGAATGAAAAAAGCAATAACAAAAAGTCCTACAGAAATAATCAGGTCATTTTTCTTAACTACATCCGACCAATGGTGGCCCAAAAACAGAAATACAACCTCGCCCATATCCATGGGAGGAACAGGGATAAGATTAAAAAGAGCGGAATACACGCATATTCTTGAGAGAAACAACACCATAGCAAAAAGAGCATGAAAAACACAGCCCCAAAAAGGAAGTTCCTCAGAGGGCATAACAGACGGATTTGCCATTCCGTAAAACTCGAAGCTGCCGATAAGTGTATAAATAAAGGTAAACACAACAGCACAAGCCAAGTACGAAAGCACACCTGTAAGTGACAGACCGATTGTACTGAGAACGGGTCTGTGAAAATATCGGCGTCTGTAACGAACACGCTTGGTAAATCCCATAAGCACTACCAATGCAGAAGCTGTACCAATCCAATGGAAACTGTTTACAGGGTTCAGAGAAAAATACCCTGCATCTTCTACCCAATCATCACCGCTTAGTTTAATAAACTTTGCCTGTATAAAATTATGGACAGGACCAACTAAAAACACAAAAACCGCAACTGCCAATGCACATCCGACAATAAGAGAAATAGTACCTCTGAGATTAGCACTGTAACCACCGAGATTCATAACAATTCTGAACAAGAAACCGCCTCCCGTTGGCAGATAAATTCAAAAATAAGCATAATTATACTATTATATATAATACAACCACTATATTATATAATAAGTCAAATAAAAAAACAAGAAAAGTTTTTCAAAAAAACACTTGCATTTTGTAATGTTTTCTGTTATGATAACAGAGTTACAAATGCTACTATGTCATTAAGGAGGTGCAGAAGCATGGCAAAATGTGATTTCTGCGGAAAGGACGTTAAGTTCGGAATTAAGGTTTCTCACTCTCACAGACGCTCCAACAGAACTTGGAAGCCCAATGTGCAGAGAGTAAAGGCTGTTGTTAACGGCTCACCCAAGCACGTTTATGCTTGCACCCGTTGCTTACGTTCAGGTAAAGTTCAGAGAGCCGTTTAATCTGCTCTTTGGTTTTATAGCAAAACGGTATGTAAAGTCCTTCGAGTAATCGAAGGACTTTTTACTTTTATAGAAAGAAGCTCCGAGCACCGTAGCCCTCGGTTTTTCGTTAAACAAACATACAACAGTTTTATTCATTCAGCAGGAGTACACTTAACTGTGCATGTCTCCCTTTGTCCCTTTGGGACATTTCCCTTACTCTGAGAGTGAATCTTCCCCTGCCCTACAGCTTCAAAAAAGAGGTCGGAACAGAAATTTCTGTTCCGACCTCTTTTATTTCAGGTTTATTCTGTTATGAATTATTATTCAACAACTGTAGTGCCTTCTGTGGGAGACTCTGCACGAAGTGCCTCAAGGTCAGGCTTCTCTGTGTAGATTGTAAGGAACTCACCCTTGTTTACTACATTGTCGTCATCAATTACAATCCAGATCTCTGAACCCTCAACGCCTGTGTAGTCAGCAGACTGAGGTGAGCCGTTGTTGGAGATGATAACAGAGTATGCCTCACCCTCAGGAAGTGCTGCATTGATAGAGAACCAGCCGTCGCCGTCATCCATCATTGCTACACCGGGCCAGGAATTGAATGCGTTACCGCCTGATGTGCTCCATGCCCAGAGGTAAGGAGTCCATGTCTCCTCAGCATTCAGGTGAGCTGCGTGAATCTTGTAGCCTGATGCAGAGTAATCATAGTAATAATCTACATTTGTAGTACCTGCAGGAACAATACCGGCAGCGTTTGCAGGAACATCCTTG
Source organism: Ruminococcus sp. (assembly GCA_045535605.1). GTDB lineage: Bacteria > Bacillota > Clostridia > Oscillospirales > Acutalibacteraceae > Ruminococcoides. The sequence goes on along the minus strand of JAZSLX010000003.1, from coordinate 8,690 downwards.
CCAACCTCATAAAGCTCTACCTTGATAGCCTCTGTCTGATACTCTGTACCAACTCTGTACTGCTTTGATACTGCAGGAGCGATTACAGAAACAGTGCCGTCATCCTTTATGTGATAGAAGTTAGTTGTAATAGTACCGATGCTTACAGAGAAGCCTGCAAGGTGCTTCTGAAGCATTGTTGCGTCCTTGATATTTACGTCACCTGTGTAATCGTAGTCACCGTCTGTGAGCTGCTCGTCATTCAACTCAATGAGACCTGCAATGTACTTCTGGATAGCAGTAGCATCTGAAATTGTGATGTTGCCGTCACCGTTTACATCGCCTTCAACAAGTCTGGGAGCCTTATAAAGCTCGTACTTATAAGTAACAGTGATATCTTCCTCAGTAAATACGCCCTTTGCGTTACCCTCAACGGAGTCGAAGTCATACATAAGAGCAAGTGAAGAGTCAACTGCTGTCTCGTAGCCGTTGCCGATTTTGCCTGTGATAACCTGAGTTGTAAGCACAACGCCTGTGTCTGCGTCAACGTGGTTTACAGTAACCTTGCTGTCGCCTGACTCAAGACCTACAGCCTCAAAGCTCTCCTTGTCAACAGCGATGATAACACCTGAGGGAGCTACTGTGAAGGTGTTGCCCTCAACCTCATAGAGAGCATCTACACCTGCACTGGTGTTGTCAGCAATAACAACCCACTCAGATACTGTATCATCCTTCATTGTAACCTCTACAGACTCGAAGGGATTGGAGTTGAAGATAACAGCCATCTTCTTCCACTCGCCTTCTGTGTCGTTCTCAACAGTGTAACCAAGGGTCTCCTCAACACTTGCAAGAGAAGCATTCATTGTGTATGCAGTCTTATAAGCATCTGTACCTGCTGTGAAGGGTGTGAAAGCCTTACGGATATCGATGAGACCTCTGTAGTAGGATACAAGGTCAGCATTGGAAACTGCAAGCTCCCAATCCATCATATTCTCCTCAACAGGAGCATTGTAGCTGTTGTGGTCGCCGTCCTTGGAACGTGCCATCTCCTCACCGGCAAGGAAGAAACAAATACCCTGAGATGTAGAAACAATGGCTGCACCCATCTTGTTCATCTCAATAAGGTCTGAATATCTCTGTCTGAAGTTTGCATCTGTGCCATAAACAGAAGCAACAAGTCTGTCATAAAGTGTGTGGTTATCGTGACAAGCAACATAGGTTACGCACTGTGAAGGTGCCTGGGGTGTCCATGTACCGCCGCGGCCTACTGTGTTTGCACGCACACCATATGCGATACCCTCGTAGCAAGCCTTGGAACCCTGAAGGTAGCCTGTGCCTGTCTCAGAGAATACGTTACCCTTGAGAGCATCACGAATCTGGTCATTGAACATAGCAACTCTGGGGTCAACGTACTTAGCATTAGCCTGTGAGCAGCTTACTGTCTTTGTACCTGCACATGTTGTCTCATCAAATACGGAAGAAGATGCATTCCATCCCTCACCATACATAAGAATTCTGGAGTCGATCTTGTCCAGATCTGCACGTATAAGGTTCATTGTCTCTGCATCGTGAATACCCATAAGGTCAAAACGGAAACCGTCAACATGATATTCCTCTACCCAATAGCGGCAGCTGTCAATCATAAACTTACGGTACATTGCACGCTCAGAAGCTGTATCGTTAGCACAGCCTGAAGCATTGGACCAGCCGCCTGCCTCGTTGAAGCGGTAGTAGTAGTTGGGAACTGCAAGCTGGAAGTTAGATGTATCTGTGAAATATGTGTGGTTATAAACAACGTCCATAACAACACCGATACCAGCCTCATGGAGAGCCTGAATCATTTGCTTACACTCATTGATACGAACGTTACCGTCATAGGGGTTGGAAGAATAGCTACCCTCGGGAACGTTGTAGTTCTCAGGGTCATAGCCCCAGTTGTACTGGTTAGCAAGGTCCTGAGTCTCATTAACTGTTGCGAAATCATAGAAGGGGTTAATCTGAACGTGAGTAATACCCAGCTCCTTCAGATAGTCAACACAAGTGGGGATTAAGCCCTCACCGTTTACTGTAGTACCTTCCTCTGTGAAAGCAAGGAACTTACCTCTGTTTGCCTCAGAAACACCTGATGTCTCGGAAGCGGAGAAGTCACGAACAACTACCTCCCAGATGATAGCATCTGTCTGCTCGTTAGCATAGATGTGAACGTCCTTGTCCCAGCCCTCGGGGTCTGTGGAGTCAAGGTCAACTACCATTGCGCGGTCGCCGTTAACACCAACTGCCTTTGCATAGGGATCAACAAACTCTGCTGTCTTTTCCTTATCTGTTACAAGAGCAGTGTTAGTAGATGTGTAGGTATAGTAAACGTTCTTGAGGTCACCCTCAACAGTAACAGACCATGTGCCTGTCCATTTACCGTCTGCCTCATCCTTTGCCATTGCATATGTACCTAAGGATGCTGCACCATCTTCATCATCGCTACCTGTAGCGAAGAGGTTTACTGTAACCTCTGCAGATGTAGGAGCCCAGAGCTTAAAGGTGGTTTTCTCGGGTGTGTATGTACAGCCAAGATCTGCACCGTCATAGGCGAACTCTTTATCCAGAGCCTGTGCGGCTGCTGAATAGGGGTTGGTAATCTCATCTTCTGAAGCCTCTGTTGTAGGCTCGGTAACTGTGGTGTCGGTTTCCTCAGCACCTGCTGAAACCACAGAAACAGTAACTGTGCTTACAAGAAGAAGCAAACAAAGCAGAAGAGAGATAATGCTTTTGAGTTTCATAGTTTTTCCTCCTTATTTTTATATTCGCTGTTATCTAAAAAGGACAACAGAAACATTAACTCACATATAGTATAAAATATTTTAAAGAGAATTTCTATACATAAATGGAAAAAAGTTATCATTTTTTAAAGAAAGACAAATAAGGGACAGGCATTTGCCTGTCCCTATCTTTTGAACATCTTTTTTAATGTGTCTTTATTTTAATAAATTAAGGTGTGATATCGTCCTGCTCAACAAGGATAAGCGCACTTGTGGGGGGTACACAGATTACTCTGCTGTACTCGCCTATAAACTCTGTACCTGCTTCCTCGTGATTAACAAGAGCATCCCACCAGCCTGTCAGACCGTGACCTGCCAGATCAAAGCACTCCTGATGATGAGCACCGTTAAAGAGCAGAAGCATCTTGCGGTGTTTGCCGTAGGCATCACCCTCAAGGGTATAGCCTGCACCTGTAGGGTTATCGGTAAAGAGCCACATTCCCTTATGGATAGTCCCCTCTGTATGGTCACGGAAAGGAGCGAAAGCTTTACGGAGCTTGATAAGACCCTTGTAATAATCAACAAGTTCCTTATACTCAACGATACGTGTCCAGTCGATACGATTGAGCTTGGAGGGAGAACAATAGCTGTTATGCTCGCCGAGCTTTGTACGTGCCATCTCCTCACCTGCCAGAATAAAGGGAATACCCTGACTTGTAAACATAATGGCAGCAGCCAGCTTGTTCATTCTGATAATATCCTCATGGCGCTTGTCGTACTGAGGATTATCACGATGAACAGAAACACATAGCTTATCATACATAGTTCTTCCGTCGTGACAAGAGGCGTAGTTTACAGCCTGAGAAGGTGTACGTGCCCAGAAGTCTGTCTCAGCACGGACAGCACGGAACAACTCATTACGACGGGAACCGTTCTGAACAAAGCCGCAGCTGAACTGTTCAAACTCGTTACCCTTTACTGCGTCGCGGTAATTGTCACAGAAAGCGGCAACATTATCAGGCAGATAGTGCATATTCTTCTGATTAGCCATAATTGTGCCGGGCTGACATGCTGTGAACATATCCCAAGCCTCGCCGTACATGAGAATCTTCTCTCCGTTTTCAAGAGTATTCAGAGCTTTTCTGATTTCGTTCATAGTATCTACATCATGCAGACCCATCAGATCGAAACGGAAGCCGTCAAGATGATACTCCTGAGCCCAGTACATAATGGAGTCAATCATAAACTTGCGGTACATCTTATGCTCTGAAGCAGTGTCATTACCGCAGCCTGAGCCGTTGGACCAGTTACCATCCTTATTATATCTGTAATAATAACCGGGAACAGAGATATCAAACCATGAGCCTACGCTTGAGTAGGTGTGGTTGTATACAACGTCCATTACTACTGCAATACCAGCTTCGTGGAGTGCCTTTATCATTTCCTTACACTCACGGATTCTTACCTCTCCCTTATAGGGGTCGGTGGAGAAACTGCCCTCAGGCAGGTTGTAGTTCTTAGGGTCATAGCCCCAGTTGTACTGGTCGGCAGTTGATGCCTCATCAATAGAGCCGAAGTCATAGAAAGGATTAATCTGCACGCAGTTGATGCCAAGCTCCTTAAGATAGTCAACACAGGTAGCAGGTGCACCCTCTTTACCGTAAAGAGTTGTGTGCTCTGTGAAAGCCATAAACTTGCCTCTGTGCTTTTCGGATACACCGCTTGATTCACAGTAAGAGAAGTCTCTTACCTGTACTTCCCAGATGATTGCATCTGTAGGACGGTCAAAGAGAACTCTCTTGTCCTCTTCCCAACCCTCAGGATTGGTTGTGTCAAGATTTACAACCATTGAGCGGTTACCATTGACACCTGCGGCTTTAGCGTAGATATCACCTGTTTCTCTCTCGCCGAACTGAGGATGAGAAACAAGGTAGGTGTAATACACACCTGCAAGGTCGCCCACTGCTGTGTAAGACCATACACCTGTATCGTTATTTTTTGTCATAGGATAGGTACCGAGTACCTTTGAGCCGGGCTCGTTGTCACTGCCTGCCCCATAAAAACGCACCTTAACATCACTTGCGATAGGTGACCACAGACGGAATTCTGTGAATTCCTTGTTATAGATTGCTCCGAGCTTACCGTCAAAATAATAATACTTATCAAGCAGAACTCCGGAGTTTGCTAAAACGTGTTTGTAATTATTCATATATACCCCTCGTGGATTACTGGAAAATGTCGAAAATCCAATCAACCTTCCAAAACATATACGCGTATTATAACACAAAAGTTTTATTAAAGTAAATAGGCTGGGCACTGCAAATAATGTTTTTTATGGCAAAAATTTTACTTATTTTAAAAACAACAGATAACAATTAACCATATAGAGTCAAATATAATACTCCGCATTTGAAGACAGCTCTTCTTCAATTCTGAGAAGCTGGTTATACTTTGCAGTACGCTCGCTTCTGCAGGGTGCTCCTGTTTTAATCTGACCGGCACCTGTGGCTACTGCAATGTCTGCAATAGTGGTATCTTCTGTCTCACCTGAGCGGTGGGAAATAACTGCTGTATAGCCTGCTCTGTGGGCACGTTCAATGGCACTGAAGGTCTCTGTCAGAGTGCCAATCTGGTTGACTTTAATAAGAATAGAATTTGCCGCTTTCATATTAATGCCGTGACACAAACGTCTGTCGTTTGTAACAAACAAGTCATCACCCACAAGCTGTACTCTCTGACCCATTTTTTCTGTTATCTGCACCCAACCTGTCCAGTCGTTTTCTGACAGAGGGTCTTCTATTGATATAATAGGATATTTTGCAGACAATGTGTCAAAATATCCTATCAAATCCTCTGTTGTCATCTCTATGCCTCTTTTTGGCAGATAATACTTTCCGTCCTTGTACCATTCTGAGGAAGCCGCGTCAAGGGCAATCCTAGTATTTTCCTCGCTGTAGCCTGCTTTTTTCACAGCCTTCATAATAAGTTCTATCGCCTGTTCGTCGCTTTCAAGGTCAGGAGCAAAACCGCCTTCATCACCTACTGCCACGGATTTACCCAGACTTTTCAGTATATCCTTAAGGCTGTGATAAATCTCACAACACTGCCTTAGTCCTTCACTGAAGTTTTTTGCCCCTACAGGCATAATCATAAACTCCTGAATATCAATGTTATTGGAGTCGTGAGCTCCGCCGTTTAAAATATTCATCGTAGGTACAGGCAGACGGGTAGAAAAGGGTGTGCCCAGATAACGCCACAAGGGAAGCTTAAGATATTTTGCGGCTGCCTTTGCCACTGCCATAGATACACTGAGGGTTGCATTTGCACCTAAATTACCCTTATTATCTGTGTTGTCCATCTTTATCATAACCTTATCAATTGAGGTCTGCTCAAGACATGACCTGCCAAGAAGAGCAGGTGCAATAAGGTTGTTGATATTATCCACTGCTTTGGTGACACCCTTGCCCATATAGGCTTTTCCTCCGTCACGAAGCTCAACCGCCTCATACTCTCCTGTAGAAGCACCTGAGGGCACAATAGCAGTTGCCTTGTCCCCTGATTCAAGCATAATCTCACACTCCACAGTAGGGAATCCCCTTGAGTCCAGCACCTGACGAGCCTTTATTTCTTTGATTTCATATTCCATATATATCCTCCTTTTTCTTTTATCTTCCCCTGATAAGACTTTAATATTCGTGAACACTTTTCTCTCAATCGGGATATTATTTAATAGAAAGGAGGTTTTTTCTTTGGAGCCTGTACTTTACACCGTAGCAGAAGGAAATACCCTGTGGGGAATTGCAAACTTCTTCGGTACAACTGTTGAGGATATAATAAATCTCAACGACCTGACAGAGCCTGAGCTTATCTATCCCGGTCAGGTGCTGAGAATCCCCGTAGACAGACCCTATCCCCCCCGTTACTATGCAGTTCGTCCCGGTGACACACTATGGAGCATTTCACAGCGTTATGCTGTAACCGTCAATGACATCCTTGCTCTCAACGAGCTTTCAAACCCCAACCTGATTTTTCCCGGTCAGATTATTAGACTCAGACCCTAAAGCCTGTGCAGGACGTACTGAATGCAGTTACGTCCTGCATTTATTATCTGATAAAAACCGGGAAGATTGGTAGAATTTGCATTTTTTTGGCATTTGTGATATACTCCCAGAAGGTGATAACAATGATTAAAATTCTGTCCTCCCTCTTTCTTAAGGGTGTAGACAAAACTACAGATGCAGGCAGACGTGCATGGGGAGCTATGTGCTCTATCCTTGGTATAGGACTCAATATCCTGCTGTTCGGAATAAAGCTTCTGGCAGGAACACTTTCAGGCTCTATTGCCATTACTGCCGATGCATTCAACAACCTGTCAGACGCAGGCTCATCAGTGATAACACTTATCGGCTTTAAGTTTGCAGGTATGAAGCCTGACCACAAGCACCCCTTCGGTCACGGCAGGATCGAGTACATCTCAGGTCTTTTGGTTTCCATCATAATCGTTATTGTAGGCTTTGAGCTTCTCATTTCTTCAATCGAGAAGATTATTAGTCCTGAGCCTCTTGCAGGTAATCTCATCCTTACAATAGTCATACTCATTGCCTCTATTCTTATTAAAGGTTATATGTTCTTTTATAACCGTAAGGTAGGCGAAGAAATTGACTCTGCAGGAATGAAGGCAACCTCAATTGACAGTATCAGTGATTGTGCCGCAACATTGGTTGTGCTTATCTCTGTAATTATAAGTGCTTTCTCAGGCGTTGCCATTGACGGCTGGTTTGGTGCGGCTGTATCTATGTTTGTTCTCTTTGCAGGCTTCCGCTCTGCGTACGAGACTATACAGCCTCTTTTGGGTGTTTCTCCTGAGGAGGATTTTGTGAAAGAAATTGAGCAGACCGTAATGACACACGAGGTAGTGCTTGGTATTCACGATATGGTAATCCACGATTACGGTCCCGGCAGAAAGATGATGTCTCTCCACGCAGAGGTAGACGGCAAGGGTAACATCTATGCAATCCACAATGAGATTGATATTATCGAACAGGAGCTAAGAGAAAAATTCTCCTGTGAGACAGTTATCCATATGGACCCTATTGAAACCGACAACGAAGTGGTTAAGGCATTCAGAGAAGTTGCAACGGAAGCTATAAAGGAAATCCACAAGGATGCTACAATTCACGACTTTCGTATGGTGCCCGGCCCTATCCACAACAATCTGATTTTTGACACGGTTATTCCCCACGGGGTAGAGGGCAGCGAGGATGTGCTGAAGGAAAGAATCAGCACTCTTATCAAGTCAAAATGCGACAACTGCAACGCAGTAGTCACCATTGACAGACCTTACACATAAGGGTCTATCCCCCATTCTTTTGCTTCGCAAAATCCAGCTCTTCTGCGAAGACGGCAACCCCTTTGTCCCTTCAGGACATTTCCCCTAACAGGGGAATTCCCTTTAGGCAAGGGGGCCTTTTTGCACCCTATTAAATATTGACAAGTTTTCATATAAATGCTATAATTTGTCTAATCTTCATAAGCACAAATGCAGTGACCGGAAAGAAGTAAGCTTATCACACAGCTTTCAGAGAGCAGGCGGTTGGTGTGAGCCTGTAAGCCAAGTAAGCCCAATACATTCCGAGAGCAGCACACCGAACATCGAAGCGCCGAGGAACAGCGGAGCACAACGAGGCGTGACAAGAAGCGCCGAGGTGCGCAGCCTTGTTAAAAAATCGATTAGTAGGCTGTGACGGGAGCCGTCCGTTACACGGCAGGGTATTTTTTACTTTAAGATACCTGCAGAGGCTTCTGCTGTGAGGCAGAAGCAAATTGAGGTGGTACCGCGATTTTTCGTCCTCAAAAGCACTTTTTCTTTGTGCTTTTGAGGTTTTTTATTTTTAGGAGTGAAATACGCAAATGACAATCATTGATATGCTGGAGCGAAACGCCAGAGAGTTTTCCTCT
>JAZSLX010000090.1:0-23863 GCA_045535605.1 Ruminococcus sp. | reverse complement strand
GATTGCAGTATTCTTAAGTCCCAGAAGCACCATATTGTAACCTTCGCCGGCTATCATATAGTCCAGGAAGATTTCTATTTTTCTATCAAAATTACCCATAAAAATTACCTTTACATAAAACAAATGCCCCACCTGTGAAGGTGAGGTATTTGTATTGAATTTTAAACTTTAAGCAAGCTCGTTAATAGACTCTGTGATAAACATTGCAGGCTCTTTGTCAATGATTACATAATCAAGGTTGCCGTTGAGCATATCCTGAACTGCAAGAGAGCCGTTCTGATAGCCTACGCCTGTTACATCAAGACCATTGAAGCCCCAATCTGCGTCACCCTGAACATAGAACTGACCTGTTGTACCATTCTGGTAACCAACCTTAGCATCCTTGCCTAAGCTGTTAAGCTTTGCTTCGATCTCGTCAGGAGATGTGATGCCGTCAAATGTAGTATCGTCAGCCTTTACGATAAGACGCTGAGAAGCCTCGTAATAAGACTCTGAGAAGTCAACAGATTCCTTACGAGTCTCGTTGATTGTAAGACCTGCCATAGCGATGTCGCACTTGTGCTGACCTACAGAGAGGCAAACTGCATCAAAGTCCATGTTGTTGATAACAAGCTCCATCTCAAGGTAATCAGCAAGAAGCTTTGCGATTTCCATATCGATACCGAGATACTTGTCACCCTCCATATACTCGAAAGGCTCAAAAGCAGCATTTGTTGCAACAACGAGCTGTTCCTTGGATTCGTCGTAAGCTGCAGACTCTACTGCCTCAGGAGTACCCTCGCCGAAGTACTTGTTGCAGATAGCATCAAGTGTGCCGTCTTCTTTAATCTGTGCGATGAATGTGTTTACCTTCTCAAGAAGCTCAGGCTGTGCCTTGTCAACGCCGAAAGCATAAAACTCCTGAGTAAGATCAACCTCAACAACCTCTGCGGTTGTTGTGCCGTTATTTGTGCAGCCTACCATAACAGTAGCAAGCATAAGAACAGCCATAAGAAGTGCTAAAATCTTTTTCATGTGTAATTCCTCCATTAAATTAGTGCGGAAATCCGCTTTCTGACTAAAGTCAGTATGCAGTTAAGTATAAGTTATCCGCATGATTTTGTCAACAATCATTATGAATATTTATTCAAGGGTTATTCCCGCGGTGCTATAGTAATAATGCATAAAGGACAGGCAAAAAGAAAAAGCCTGCACAAAGCAGGCTTAAACAATATGCACAGATTGCATATTATCTGCATATTATAATGTTATCTGCCGTCCCAAAGGTAACGACTCAGGTCTACCCTGCCGTCTATAACCTCTATCTCCTCTGCCTCCAGAAGCTCCTGCTGACGATTGATACCGCCGAAGGCAAAAGCTGAGGAAAGCTCACCGAAGCGGTTGACAACGCGAAAACACGGAATATTATAAGGGTCGGGATTTGAGTGGAGTGCATAGCCAACCACCTGTGACCAGTGGGGATTGCCTGCGTATGAGGCAATCTGTCCGTAGGTAGCAACCCTGCCTTGTGGAATTCTCCTGACAACCTCATATATTCTTTCAAACGTATTCACATAATCATCCTTTATAATTGATATAAATATGATTTACAGTTTCTTTTCCATTATAACAAACCTGCCCCTTGCCCAGAAAGCCTCTCCTACATCCACAAAGCCGAGCTTGTGATATAAATTGAGAGCTTTGGGATTGCCTGAGAAGGTATCAAGGTGAATTGAGTCAAAGCCCTGAAGTTTTGCAGATTCCTCCACATACTCCATAACTTTGGTTGCAAGTCCTTGACGATGGTAAGAGGGAGACACACAAAGTCTGTGGACAACGCACCATTTTGCATCGGGGTACTGCCAATCTGCATTATAATAATCAGGGTCGGCATCACAGTTCATAACATAAGCTGAAATAATCTCACCGTCATTGACACCAATAATCAGCTCGCCTGCTTCAATATCAGCACTTAAAACTTCTTTGTTGGGGTATTCATCACTCCACTGATTAATACCGCTTTGTATCATATTCTCCACAACTGCTTTATAAAGGGAAAGCACCTGAGGCAAATCTTCTGTTTTTGCTTTTCTGAAAGTTAGGTTCATAGTATTTCAAAATTAAATTAGTTCATTCTATATCTGTAGGCGGTGTTATTAAAAAGAAGTTCTGGGGATTACTTTGCATATCAACTGTTATCTGTATATCCTCTAAAGGCAACGCAAAAGGTGTATCTTGGATAGGAAACTGTCCGTTTACCCATACAACACATATTTTTTCCGGTGCTTCGAGCTGAAATCTATCAATAGCCCTCAATAACTCTTTTAAAACCCAAACAGATTCGGTTGCGGACTTGGATAGCATAAGTACAAAACGCTTTGCATGTTTAATAGCATGTTCAATAATCAATGCGTAATTAGTACCTTGAGGTATATCATATGGAGCCATCCAACAAGGAATGTCAGCATCACATAATTTACTTCGTACTTCTGATACAAATTTAAAGTCCTTGCTACTATAACTTATAAAATAGTAAGAATTCTCAGCAAATCCCTTATCATTTAGAGCACCCCAAGCTTTTTCAAAGTGTGAAAAGCTTTCGGTTTCCATTGGCATTATCAACTCATAGAATTTCGTATCTAAAACTCTCTTTGCAGAAACCCTATCCTTTGCATCTTTGCCTACATAAATGGCAGCACGAATAAATTCATAAATATTTCGGTGGTTTCTGACTATATCGTCCAAATTATAAGAAGCAAAGTTACTCAGTATAATTTTCTCGTCGTTACCAATATTAAACAACAAAAGTTCACATTCACCTGAATACCTCCACCCCATATTATTCAGTCTTTCAATTTCTTTATAAAAATGAACAAAATCATAATCACTGAATTTAATATTTCCATAACCACCAATATGTATATTATCGACGTCTCTGTTTCTTAAAAGGTCTAAAAAAGAGTTGTTAGTACTTTTTTTGTATCCGGGCACAAAGAAATCACATTCACTGCCAGAATCAACATGAAAAATATTGAAATTGTCAATCATAGTTCTTCCCGCAGGAGATAAATCCCTAGGATTCATAAGAATAACATAATACCAAAATTGATCTTTTACGCGGCAATCTTTTAACTGATCAATAGATAATACCAGATTCATATAAACACCTACAATACTATTTAATAAAATATTATATACACAATCATTTCCTACTCAAAAGAGCGACTGATTCAACATGGGCGGTGCGGGGGAACATATCAACGGGGGTTACTTCTTGTGTGATGTATCCAAGCTCTGAGAAAAGTTTTAAATCTCTGGCAAGGGTCGCAGGGTCGCAGGATACATAGACAACACGGGAGGGGGACATTGACACCACAGTGCGGATAAGCTCGGCATCACAACCCTTACGGGGCGGGTCAAGGATAACAACATCAGGCTTTACATCCTCTGACTCAAGCTGTGTGGCAGCATCCTTTGCATCACCGCAGATAAAACGTGCATTCTCTACCTCGTTGAGTTTTGCGTTTTTCTTTGCGTCTTCAATGGCTTTCGGAACAATCTCTACACCGATAAGTTCTTTGCAATCCTTTGCCATTGATAGTCCTATGGTACCTGTACCGCAGTAAAGGTCGATAAGTGTTTCATTGCCTTGAAGATTTGCATAATCCTTTGCAATGCCATACAGACGCTCAGCCTGTGTGCGGTTGACCTGATAGAAGGATTGAGGTGAAAGTAAAAACTTCAGACCGCAAAGCTTATCGGATATATAATCTTCTCCGTAAATTGTGCGGAACTTTTCGCCTACAATCACATTGGTTTTTTCTTTGTTAGAATTAATAATCATACTTTTGACTGCAGGAAGCGCCTGTGTAAATCGGTTTATAAGCTCTGATTCACAAGGTATTTTATCTCCATTGATAACAATGCAAACCATAAGCTCATCTGTGGCTTCACCATATCTTAAATAAAGATGACGGATAAGACCGGTATGAGTCTGCTCATCGTAGACGGAAATGTTTTTTTCTTCAATAAAATCTCTGAGAATTTTTGAGGCTATGAGAAAAATATCAGGCTGAAGCATACAATCCATACTGTCAACGATTCTGTGACTATGTCGGGAGAAAAAGCCCATTGACACCTTGCCATCAGAGTTAAGCCCCACAGGAATCTGGGCTTTATTGCGGTAACGGCAGGGATTCTCTGCCCCTACAATGGGGTTGATTTTTGTATCAATACCACCGATACGACTTATGGCATCGGAAACACGTTTCTCTTTAGAATGAAGCTCTGCTTCATAAGAAATATGAGAATATACACAGCCTCCGCAAAGTCGAAAGGAATTGCACTCAGGATTTATACGGTCAGGTGATGGTGTGATTATCTCCTCAATTTTACCGTATGCAAGGGTTTTCTTTACCTTGAGTATTTTAACGCTAAGCTCGTCCCCTATTGCAGACATAGGTACGAACACGGCAAGACCATCCAGTGTTCTGCCGATGCCTGACCCCTCTGAGGACATTGCTGTTATATTAAGATTTATGATATCGTTTTTGCGAAGCTCCATAAGTCACCTGAATAAAAAAGTTAAATATAATGTAATGACGGATATAAATCTGTTTACTCCCTCAGTCTTTCGGCTGTGCCGAAATCCAGCTCCCTCTGAGAGTGAGCCACTTTCATTATTTTATCATCTATCTATCTTTTTGGCAACGGATTTGAAGATAAAAAGGTAACAATGTTGACACAGATATTTATTTTTCATATAATTCTAAATATAATAAATAAGTCAAATGCATTAACATATAACTTTTTCGGAGATGATAAGGTATGAAATACGATAGTATCCTTGAAAATATAAAAAGAATTCATTTTATCGGAATCGGCGGAAGCGGAATGTGTCCTTTGGCTGAAATACTACACACAGAGGGCTTTGAGCTTTCCGGCTCTGATGCAAATGAATCCGACACATTACAGAGAATCAGAAGCTACAACATCCCTGTATATATGGGACATAAAGCTGAAAACATTGAGGGTGCTGAGCTTGTGGTATACACTGCTGCTGTAAAGGCAGATAACCCTGAGCTTGTTGCCGCTAATGAAAAAGGTATCCCCTGTCTTGAGCGTAGTGTTATGCTTGGCATTGTTACCAGAAGATATAACAGAAGCATTGCAGTTGCAGGTACTCACGGCAAAACCACAACTACAGCTATGATTTCTCAGGTACTTATCGGCAGCGGTTTCGACCCCTCTGCAATCATCGGAGGAAAGCTGAACTTCATCGGCGGAAACAGCTATGTAGGTCAGAGTGATATTATCGTATGCGAGGCCTGTGAATATGTAGATACCTTCTTACAGCTTACACCCTACGTGTCTGTTATTCTCAACATAGATGCTGACCACCTTGACTACTTCAAGACCTTTGAGAACATAAAGACATCCTTTAATAAGTTTGCAAGCCAGACCACAAAGGCTCTTGTGTTTAATGGTGATGATGAGGATTGCCACGAATCCCTTGGAAATGTTCCCCTTGAAAAAATCACCTTCGGCTTCAACGAGGGTAACGACTACCGCGGTGTTAATATAGTATCAACCGGTATGAATCAGAGCTTTGACCTGCTTTATAAGGGTGAGTTACTCACAAAGGTTGAGCTCATAGTCCCCGGCAGACACAACATTGCAAACGCTCTGGCAGCGGCGGCTACCGCACATTATATGGGTGCTACCCCTGCAGAGATTGCTGAGAACCTGAAAAAGTTTGCAGGTGTTCACAGAAGATTTGAGGTTCTGGGCCATCCCTGCGGAATAACTGTTGCTGATGACTTTGCGCATCATCCCACAGAGCTTTCTGCTGTGCTCTCCTCTGCTATGAATATGGGATTCAAGAAAGTGCACGCTGTGTTCCAGCCTCACACTTATTCAAGAACTGCTCTGCTTCTTGATGACTTTGCAACCGCTCTGTCTATTCCCGATGAGGCAATCATCTCTGAGATTCTGGCAGTACGAGAGGTAAACACCTACGGCATTGAGTCACGTGACTTAGGCACAAAAATCGAAGGAGCAAAGTGCATTGACACCTTTGAGGAAATCACACAGTACATCAAAGAAACAGCTAAGGCAGGTGACCTTGTGCTTACCCTTGGCGGCGGAAATGTATATATGTGTGCAAATATGATTTTAAAGGCACTGAATGAAAAAGAGCACAACGAAAACTGATTCATAAATACAGCAAAGCACCGACTATTTAAAAGTAGTCGGTGCTTTTTGATTATCCGATTTTAAGAGATACAGAGGCAGACAGCTTTTTGAGAAGCTGTGAAAACGGGTATATGAGCAAGCCTGCAATAAGATTGCTGACTCCGTGAATAACATCAAAGAGCCCGCCTGCAATTATCCAAGCTATCATCTGTCTGAAATCAAGACCGAAGAACAAAGCCTGCGCAGGAGCATAAAGTATTCCGAACAAAAAACCATGGAGTGAACATATTACGGGATATACTATTACGACCCATTTCTTTGGCATATTGCGTGGCAGCAGCATAACTGCTCCCCAAAGCACTGTCCACACATACAGGTAAGGTACCCACCAGGCATTGAAGCCTGATATAAGTCCGTCAAGAAGCACATAGATATATATGGGGATCAAAGCCTTTCTGCGATAAACAACAGTCAACAGCACAGTGAACATTCCCAGCAGATGAATATTGGGAAGAAACTCCATAATCTTTTTTGAGCCAAACATCAACGCGCCGAACATTGCAAACAGTACCATCTCAAAAATTGTGAGTCCTATTTTTTTCTTAAGGGATTTTTCCTTTGTCTGTGGATTTTTCATCTTACTTTGTGTAGACCATTTCATAGTGGGCACCCTGCTCAATATCTGTCATATCAACTCCTGTCATCATCAACTCTCCGTCCTTACAGAAAGCCCAGTAAGCAGAATTAACCTCATAATCTGCAAGCATACCATTGACAGTTTTAACATACATACCGTAGGGGCCCTCATCACCTGCTATGATTTCGTGTGCAAGCAAAGCTTCTCCCACAACTGTTTCATCGGTATTGACTAAAAATGTAACTGAGCGATCCCCTGCTACTACTTCAAGATAAAAGCTGTTTTCACCCTCACCAAAGCTTATATTCTTGGTATAAGTAGCATCTGCCCAGACATCCGCATACTCATCGGGAGTAGATGTGACAACCGGGTTTTGAGGTGATACAGTTGAGTCTGTGTCTGCAGGAGTGTCTTTACAGGCAGACAAGGTGAACATTAACAGCACACACATCAGCACTGCCATAAGGGTTGCAACCATACGGGTTGCGGTTGATTTGGTTTTCATAAGAATCCTTCTTTCTTCTGAACACCCATAAACAAAAGCAAACGCACCCTCCAAAGAGAGTGCGTAAAATACAATTTTTTCTTAAATGTATGTACCCTACCCTCCCAGTTGCCCGAGGACCGTTTACAGTTCACGATACGATAAGCATTCCGACTTGAGTCCCTCAGGACAAATACGGTAATGGCTGTTGCGATGGATTCTCACCATACTTTCCTTATCACCTTACAAGCGGGAATAAAGAACTTCGCCTGCTCGGTTGCATAAAATATGCCGAATCGTGTTTTATTTACTTGTGTTTTTTTATTCGGACTATGTATGTCCGTAAGTTATTATATCATAATTATGCTAAAAAGCAAGGAAAAGTGCGGAAACTCTGAAAAGTCTCCGCACTTACTTATAAACTATTTACCAGTTAGGATTATTCTGGCTCTCTCCAAAGGTGTTGAGAGAGTCAGGAACATATTCCTCTAATATGAGAGTTAGCTCACCGGTAGCATGGTTGCGCTTCACAGAAAATACTATCTCGTCCCCTACTGATTTTTTATTAAGGATCGCCTCGATATCATCAGCAGAATCTACTTCCTGACCATCAACTGAAAGAATACGGTCTCCGCTCTTGAAGCCTGCTTCCTCTGCATTGGAATCACGTTCTACGCTGTATACATAACAGCCCATCTCAGAAAGGCCGTACATCCATGCAAGCTGTATGGAATCAACATCTATAAATTCCATTCCTGCATTAACTCTGCCGCGAACATATCCGTGCTCCTTAAGGTCAGATATTACATCCACTGCATCATTGACAGGGATTGCAAAGCCGAGGCCCTCAACCTCTGAACCTGAGGACTTAGCAACTACAATACCGATGAGTGCACCCTGAGCATCAAAGAGACCTCCGCCGGAGTTACCGGGATTTATTGCTGTGTCTGTCTGCAAAAGGCTCATTGTCTGTCCGTCAACAACCACATCACGGTCAAGAGCACTGATAATACCCTCTGTAACAGAGCCACCAAGCTGTCCCAATGGATTGCCGATTGCAACTGTGCGCTGTCCAACCTTGAGAGTATCTGAATTACCGAACAGTGCTGATGTAAGACCCTGAGCTTCAATCTTGAGGAGAGCCAAGTCAATCTGTGAATCAGAGCCAATAAGCTTAGCCTCATAACTCTCGCCTGAGCGCAGTGTTACTGTAATCTTCTGAGCACTATTGATAACATGATGATTGGTAACAATGTAACCTGTGCTGTCAATAATAAGGCCTGAGCCTGCACCTGACTCAATGTACTGCTGAGTAAACACGCCTGTTTTTACAGACTCTGTAGTTATCTCAACAACAGAATCGGCAGTACGCTCTACAATCTGAACTGTAGACAGTTCAGAGGTTACTGCACCTGTTCCATCCACTTCAGGAACAACCTGATTAATTGTAAGTCCACCTGCGGGAGTGTTATCTTTATGGTTGAAATAATTAACAATATATGCTGAACCTCCACCAAAAATGCATGAAAGCACAATGCAAAGAACAAGAAGGAGAGCAACAGGTGTTCTTCTCTTTTCCTTTCTTCTTTCAGGCTTTTTCCTTGCTTCAGGAGCTTTATAAGGTGCAGATGGTACATTATCCGTGTGAATTTCACCATACCACTCGTAAGAATGTTGTTCCTGAGACTCAGAGTCTACAGGAACAGGAATGGTGTCTGATGACGCATCTGTAGTCACAGACTCACCTGTGTAGTCGATACTGTATTCAACAGCAGGCTGAGCAGGTATCACATCTGATGTTTCGTTATTTGCAGGTGTTACTGTCTCAGGGGTTTCAGGTGTGTCATTACCATTATCTGTATTATAAAAATTCTCATAAGGGTTTTCTGTCATAAATATACCTCCAAGCATTTTTGAATAATCCGTTATTATTATACTATATCCCTTAAGTGAAATCTATATGAAATTCTGCTGATAAGAAAAAACAGTTCTTAAAGTAAAACTCCGACCGCCAAAATGGAGGTCGGAGTATGTTTATATCGTTTACTAAATTTTATGCAGGAGGATTTACATCAAATGTACCGCACTGGGGCTTGTTGCTATTTGTCAGAGGATAGTAACCGCAGTGACCTGTAACAAGGAGGTCTGCTGTCTGGAGAGACTTAGAATTATAGTTAAACAGAATGTTTGTATAGCCTCTGTCTATCCATGCAGCATACTGGTTCTGACCTAAATCATTCTGACCGATGAGTTCCATCTCAATACCGGGCCAGCTCATTGCAGGGCCGCCGCCCCATGCATAGTAGGAAATCTTACCCTTTGTACCGCTCTTCCAATTATATGCATCAGTAAATACGATGTAATACTCGGAACGCTCTTCTTTAATTTCTGTATAAGAGCCATCATCACCAATAGCATTCCACTTACCTTCTGTATAGATAAAGTGGTTGGAATAAGACTCGCCTGTCTGCGCATTTACTGTGGGCAGGTTGCCTGTCTGCTGACCTGTGCCAAGAATATTATCGGAGAAGATTACTGAACCGCCGATGAATTCATCGGGAATCTGATAATACCAGATATCGTCTTCAACCTCTGTCATAAGGAGACCAGGCCAAGCGTTGTTCTCTCCGTCGTCGTTGAACATATAGCAATAAACCTTAGTCCACTGAGTCTGTGAGTTATCAAACTTAACCCAGTTTGCTTCGTCCTCAGGAAGATAATAATAATCATAATCTCTGATTTCATTCTCGTTTTCAAGTCTGAGGGAAGCAACAAAGTCTGCTTCTTCAAAGCCTAAAATCTCACCTATGCCTTCGCAACCACTGTTAAGACCGGCAATATGCTTCTGGATTGCAGTTGCGTCTTTGATATTAACATTAGGAAGTCCTGCATCATCCAGATCGCAATCTACATTAGCAAGAGTCTGCTGATAATCCTGAAGGCTCTCAAGGCCTGCGATAAACTTCTGAATAAGAGTTGCGTCCTTGATGTTTACTTCTGTATCATCATCTGCATCGCCGAGAATTCCAAGTACATCGCCAGCGATTGCCTGCTCTACAGGAGAAAGCTCAAGTGTTACTTTGCCGGTGAAAGCTACAGGCTCACCACCGTTAATGGAGTAAGTAGCCTCTGCACCATTGGAAACAACATCAACTGTGATAGTATCGGTTGTAAATGTACCGTACTCCTTGGATGCTGCCAGAACAGGAGACTCGGGGTTGTAAACAACTGCTACACCTGTAGAACCGATTTCACCTGTAAGTGTGCCGTTTGCGCAGGTAAAGGTATTACCTGTCATCTGGTCAATATATGTACCGTCTGCAAGGCTCTGCACAGAAACACTTACATTTGTAGCGTTACCCTTACAGTTTACAAGAACTACACCTGAATCTGCACGCTCGATAATTGCGAAGTTGCCTGCGCTGGAAACAGCCTCGGGTGCACCCTGGAAGTGGTTATGGAACTTATTGATTTCCGCTGTGGATGCATCATTCCAAGCAGTATCGTAAGCTACACCAAGGTCAAGATTATAAACATCCGCAGGAGTATTGGTAGGACGTGCAAGATACATGGAAACTACGTCTGCACGGGACGCCATACAAGCCCATCTCTTTGTGAGAACATTTACGGAAGGTAAGCTTTCTTTCCCTGTGCATCCATTCATATATGTATCGTGGGATTCATCCCAGAGGATTGCTGTTTTGCTTGTCATACCGTTGTTGAAGGACTTTGGTACAGCGTTAGCGGCAGTACCGCCGTTTACAGCATCACAGATTGCATAGAATGCAGTGGAGTTTGTGATGTTCATATACTCAAGATACCAGGAGAAAGAACGCTCTGTGGAAACGGTATTAAGAATCTCACCGTACATATAGAGGTCTTTGCCGTACTTCTCCTTAGCATAGGGATAAATACCCTGCTTGCCGTTGATTCCGTCGTACATAAGAACATCCCAGAAATCAGATGCATACTCACCGTCATACTTGGTCTCAATGTGCTTAGCAGCATCAATACGGAAACCATCAATACCTGCGTCAATACATTCCTGCCAATAGTCAAGGATTGTCTCCTGAACTACGGGATGGCTTGTATCAAGGTCAGGAAGGAGAGAAACTGCGTTCTGAGTACAGTCAAATGCACCTGTATCGTTATACTTGCAGTTTGCATAAGGATAATGGAAAGCACCTGCGTCAATGATCGCCTTGGAGCTGTCAAAATTCCATGCTCTGTCGCAAAGATAGTCAACAGCGTTAGCATCTTTAGGCAGAGTATTTGCATCTATTTTATAATCTGCTGTTTCAGAATTACCAAGGTGGTTGATAACTGCATCAGCGATTACATAGAGACCAAGGTCATGAGCTGCGTCGATCATCTCAACAAGTTCTTCTTTAGTACCGAGTATGTTATCCTCGCTCTGGTTAAGCTCGTACGCAGCAGGCTGATACATCATCCACCAGCCGTTGTCGTTAGCTTCCTGCAGAATCTTGACACCTACAGTGGGCTCCTTGAGCTCTGTAGGAGGAGATATCTGGATTGTAGTAAAGCCAGCCTCGGCAATAGACTCAAGATTAGACTTCACCTCATTATAAGACCAGTTCCAAGCCTGAAGGATAAGTCCGTCGTTTGTGGAATATCCCAGATTGTAATCCTTGGAAGGCTCTGCTCCGTCTGTAGTTTCAGCGAAAACTGTAAAGTTTGCTACTAAAGCTGTGCTAAACATCAGCATAACCGCAAGAAGCAAGCTTATGATTCTTCTGGATTTCATAATAAAAACCTCCGTTTCAAATTTTCCGAACAGACTCTCGCCTATTCAATCACACTTTAAATTATAAAAAAACCAGCTTATTTTTTCAATTAGCATATACACCAATATTTGACAACTATGTTTGTTAATAATATCTCTTGAATTCTTACTCAAATAAAACATCAGACAGCGCTGTAATATAATACTGCACTGTCTGACTTATAGGTTACTGATTTAAATATTAATTACTTACGGTTGTTCTTTTCTTTTGCAAAACACTTCTTGTCAAAGGACGGGTTGAATGCGTAGAAGTTTTTGCTGTCCAACTTATCTGTGAGGAGTCTGAGACTTTCACCGAATCGCTGATAGTGGACAATTTCTCGCTCTCTGAGGAAGCGGATGGGGTCGATTACATCAGGGTCATCGCAATACCTGAGAATATTATCGTAGGTTGTTCGGGCTTTCTGTTCTGAGAACGCAAATAAACGCAACGTCCTCTCGTTAATACTAAAATAACATCAGAAATTCCAATGAATATCGATTATCCTGTTGTCTCGGGTTCCGCCTATTACAATACACTCTATAAGGGTATCAATTGTCAAGCTGTCAAGGAATTCAACCTTCTTATATTTTTCAATAAGTTCCAGAATTCGTTTGGAATCATCCTGTTTAAGCTCCAACTGAGCTATCTTTTCTCTGTACTCCTGAGCAACTTGGTATGATGACTCTTTAGCCTTAGTACACTCAGCACTTCTCTTTGCATACTCATCTGCTGTAATAACCCCGTCGAGCTTATCGTAATACATAGCATCAATACGCTTGTCCAGCTTATCAATCTCAGCTTCTATGTAAGAAAGCTTCTTTTTTAACAAAGCGATTTTATCCTGAGTCCTTTCTTTCAGAACAACCTTCTGACTTGCGATATCAATATCAAGATACTTGTCATACAATGCCCTGATCTCTGATATAACATAGTCCGTTAATACTTTCTGAGAGATACAAGCTCCCCTTGGACACTTCTCTTTAGCAAAATACTGAGTATGGCAACGAAAATACTTTTTACCGCCTGTTTTATAAGACCGCATTGAGCCACCGCAATTCTGACAGTACAGTTTTCCTGCAAAAATGCTGTGTTTTCCCTTTTTGTTACTACGAAGTCTTGCCTTTCTGAATTCCTGAGCCAAATCCCATGTAGCTTTATCAATAATAGCTTCGTGAGTACCTTCTACCACACACCACTCCTCTTTAGGTTTACGTCGTTTCTCTGTAGTTTTATAGTTTAAGTTTTCAGTTTTTCCCTGAACAATATTCCCTATATAAACCTGGTCAGAAATCATACGGCTTACCGAATAAGTGTGCCAGATATCAGAGCACTCTCTGTTGCTGTTCTGAAAAGGCATATTGTGAAGCTTTTTGTATGTAGCGGGGTTAGGTGTTTTTTCTGCATTAAGTCTTTTTGCTATTGAAGTAAAACCCATTCCATTAATATAAAGATCAAAGACATACCGAACAACTTCTGCTGCTTCTTCATCTATAAGCAAATGATTTTTATTCTCAGGATTCTTAATATAACCATAAGGTGTAAACGCACCAACCCAAAGACCTTGGTTTCGTTTAGTTTTAAGAGTTGCTCTGATATTATCAGACAAATCCTCAAGATACCACTGATCAACCATAGAATTAATCTGACGTGATTTGCGATTGGCTTTGTTGTCTGAGTCTGCGTTATCAACCATACTCAGAAACCTTGTTCCCCATACAGGAAACAAAGTATTGATATACTTTTCGATCAATTCAATATCTCGGGCGAAACGGGATTGAGTCTTGCATAAAACTATATCGAACAGTTTTGCCTCGGCATCCTTGATCATCTGATTAAAAGCAGGACGTTCACGGTCAGAGCCGCTGAAATCTTCGTCGTTATAAACCTTATATAACTCCCATTCCATCTTTTTACAATACTCAAGTAGCATAAGCTGCTGATTGATTATACTTTCAGAATCGTCACCCGCTGATTGCTTGTGCCTGTCCTCCCTGGACAAACGGACATAGATTGCAACCTTTGGCATTAGATTTCCTCCTTGCTTTTGCCAAAGTTCATCGAGTGCCACATAACCTTGTTAATTATATGGCACTCTCTGGGTCTTTGTAATCTTATTCGTCATTCTCAGATACATCTGTTGCAATCTGCAGCGAGACAATTCTTGCTACCAGTTCACTGATGAGAAGAGTATAATTTTTCTCATCCGAAATCTTATCAACAGTACAATTTTCTTGCATCCGACAACCTCCATAAATTCAAATACACATAAACTTATTCACAATATTATATGTTTTCTGAAAGTGTCATATACTTAAATCAACTAAAATAAGCAAATCATTGTTGCAACCTACAAGGACAAATACAAAAAGCGCAGGGGCTTACCAAGTGGTAAGCCCCTTAAACTTATACTTTTAAGCTCTCTTTGATATTAACCAAAAGGCAGAATCTCCATATCGTCTGCTTCTGTGGTGATTTCAGGATCTGTAGGATCAGTGGGATCTGTGGGAGCTATAACACTTGCAACAATTACTTCGTCATCTGAGAAATATTTGATGCTGATTTCTGCTTCTTCATATCTTTTCTTGTCCATCATAAAATCTCCTTTAGCCTAAGTATTCAACGGCTTTCTGATTGTATGCATAGAGAGCTTTGATAGTATTAACAAGAGTCTCTTTGCCTGTGTTCAAAGCCTGATGTCCATAGCTAAACGCACCGTAGCTTATAGTAAGACCGCCTGCCTTAACCTCATACATCTCTGTAAGCATATGAGCAGGAATATCTGAAATCTTAAGCTCGTAAAGTGTGCCGTTCTGTGTAAGCTCGTATACTTTGCCGTTTACTGTTACCTCGGGGATTGCTGTGCCTTCGTCGATAACAAAGTAAAGCTTGATTGCGGTTTCAGACTTCAGCGAAAGTGCACCGCCGTAGAAAGATACGCCTTCCTCAGATCCTGTTACAGATACATTATACTCACTGAGGTCGAGGCTGTCAACAAGTGCTTTGTCAGCCTCGTCAAGTGTAGCATTTGCAAGGTTATCTGTGTTGTGGTTAAAGTAACGCTGAGCATTTGCACCGTAGTTGAGCATTGCTTTTACAAGAGGAGCAGCCTTTACATATTCATTTACTGCTGTGATAGCACCTGAATTAGATGAGTTACCGATAGAGGTACCATTGTTACCGCCAGCAATACCACCTGCAATTCCACCTGCAATTCCGCCTGCAGTTGCTTCCTCTGCCTTTGCAAGGATATACTCTGCATACTGCTTGACTGAATACTCAAACACGTTGCTCTCTTTGTCGCTTGTAACAATCTGAGCCGCAATTTTTGAGGTCATCTCCTTAGCAGCAACCTCGCAAGTGAATACGTAATAACCGTTTGAGTCAGGTGTTACACTGCTTACGGGGATTCTCACCTCATAGGTTGAGCCGCCGTTGGGTACTGTAAATACCATTTCGGCATTCTCGTCTGCAAGAACCTCGTCAGAGAGAACCATATAGTAGTTAACTGCGATATTACCGCCAAGGCTTATGGAGTAGCCCTTAACCTGTGCAATGCCATCAATAGCACCGCAAACTGTACAGAATCCGTTTTCGAAGTTGTGGTCAAGGGTTTCGGATTTTGTATTGTTGTAAGAAACAGCTTCGCCGTTACATTTAGTTATGGCATAAACCTTGTCACCGCCGAGGGTAGGAAGTTCGTCTGTGCCAAGCTTCTGACCCCAGATTTCCTCAGTCTGCTGACCCTGTAAGAGGTAAGCAACCTCACCACTTGCAAACTGCTCAGAAGTCTTAGCTTCTGCTGAGCCCTCTATATCTTCGGCATCAGAAGCACCGCCTATACCAATACCGCCATCATAAGCTGTATCTAAATAATAGCAGTTTATGATTGTACCAGCATTGCGAGTACCAACCACACCGCCGTTTTCCACGGTGCCGCTGACACCCCCTGTGTTGTAGCAGTTTGCGATTGTGCCTGAATTGTCACCAGCCACGCCGCCGGTGCCTCCGTATCCGCTTACATCACCTGTGTTGTAGCAGTTTTTGATTATACCATCGTTAACACCTACCACACCGCCGGTATAACCATAGCCATTGACTGTTCCTGTGTTGTAGCAGTTTGAGATTGTGCCATCGTTAGCACCTACCACACCGCCAACCCAGCGTTCAGTACCGCTTACATTGCCTGTGTTATAGCAGTTTTTG
Source organism: Ruminococcus sp. (assembly GCA_045535605.1). Taxonomy (GTDB): domain Bacteria; phylum Bacillota; class Clostridia; order Oscillospirales; family Acutalibacteraceae; genus Ruminococcoides. Next base: position 7,578 of record JAZSLX010000090.1, on the reverse strand, counting down.
ATTGTGCCATCGCTATAACCTACCACACCGCCGGCAAGGCTGGTACATTTAATTTCGCCTATGTTGTAACAGTTTTCGATTGTGCCATTAAGATTATAGCCTGCCACACCGCCGACATAATCGTAACCGTAAAAATAGGAGTTGATAATACCTGTGTTTTTAACGGTACCGTTATCACCTATAAAACCGAACAGACCGACATAACCTCTGTCATAGCTGTTATAATAAAGTCCTGAAACAGTTTTGCCGTTACCGTTGAAGGTACCGATATACGGACATGCTCTTTTACCGATAGGTGTCCAGAATCTTGAATTTGTAGAGTACTTTGTTATAACGCCTTCGTTTACAACAATATCTGCTGTAAGGATTGCGTTTGCAGAGCCGAAGTTCTCATTATCATTATTTACCTTATCAGCAAACCAGTAAAGCTGACCTGCGTTGCCGATTTCATACACGCCGTCTTCGTTAAGAGTTGCAGACTCAAAAGTGTCGCAAACTGTACAGAAGCCGTTTTCAAAGTTGTGGTCGAGAGTTTCGCCCTCTGTGTTGCTGTATCCTGCAACCTCGTCTTTACAGTTAAACACTGCGTAAACCTTGTCACCGCCGAGGATAGGAAGCTCGTCTGTGCCTATTTTCTGACCCCAGATTTCAGCAGGTTCAAGAGTCACCCACTCATTAAGCTCTTCATCGTAGATTTTTTCACCCACAACGCCTGCCTGCAAGAGGTAAGCAACCTCACCTGATTTAAAATCTTCAGCTGTCTTAAAGGTTGTGCCGTCAAGGCTGTCGGTCTCGGAATCTGCAAGATAGTAGCACTTCACAATATCGTTTGACAAATTATTACCAACTACACCACCAACAGAACCTGTACCGCTGACTGTACCTGTATTGTAGCAGTTCTCTACATCACTCATCGCACTGGTACCAACTACACCTCCGGCACTATAAGCACTATTGACTGTACCTGTATTGTAGCAGTTTTTAGTTATACCACCCATATTATTTAGACCAACAACACCGCCGACGGAGCTATTGCCGGTAACCAAACCAGTATTGTAACAGCTTGCGACATTGTTACCCATTCCACCGCCGGTAACACCGCCAACATCCTCCTTGCCACTGACAGTACCTGTGTTATAGCTGTGTTGGATTTTTGAACTGTTGAATCCAACCACACCGCCGACTTTACTATTGCCGTTAACCAGACCAGTATTGTAGCAGTTTATGATTATACCACCATTATAACCGACAACACTGCCAACGGAATGATCGCCGTTAAAATAAGAGTTAACAATGCCTGTATCTTTGACACTACCGCTACAATAACCGATCAGACCTACATATTTTGCTTCGCTGTTATTAAAATAAAGTCCTGATACAGTTTTGTTGTTACCGTCAAAGGTACCTGTGTACCGATTGCCGTCATTACCGATAGGTGTCCATACTCTGGCATCTGTTGACTCAGCGGTCATAACGCCTTCGTTAACAACGATATCTGCTGTAAGGATAGCATTTGCAGATAAGTCACCTGCGTTTGCATGTTCTGCAAACCAGTAAAGCTGACCTGCATTGCCGATTTCGTAATAGCCGTCTTCGTTAAGTATTGCAGGCTCAAAACCTCCGCAGATTGTACAGAAGCCGTTTACAAAATCATGGTCGGGCTTGGCTTCTTCTGATGTTACTAAATTTGTGTAGCCAATGGTATTGTCAGCTTCATCACAAGTGATGTATCCATAGTAAACCTTGTCACCGCCGAGGATGGGAAGCTCATCTGTGCCTATTGTCTGACCCCAGACTGACTCACTCTGCTCGACCTGCAAGAGGTAAGCAACCTCACCGCTTGCAAAGGCTCCGCTTGTTTTAGCTTCTGTTGTAATCGGTCCGTATATACTATCAGAACCGGTACCGAACCTACAAGACGAATCCAGATAGTAGCAGTTTGATGCATCTTCATTGCGGCCATAACCGAAAATTGCACCGAAATAATAATTACCATCAACCTTGCCTGTGTTATAGCAGTTTGCGATTGTGGCACTGTAGCTTTCACCGAGTATACCACCGACATTAGTTGTGCCGCTGATTTCGCCTGTATTATAGCAGTTTATGATTGTACCATATTGACTGACACCGACCACACCGCTAACACTATTATTGCCGTTGACTTTTCCTGTGTTATAGCTGTTTGCGACTATGCCATAGCTACATCCGACTATACCGCCAACAAATCTGTCAGCACTTATTCTGGCTGTGCTATAACAGTTTGTAACTTTGCCAAAGTTATAGCCGGACACACCGCCAACACACTCATCTCCATTGAAGTAAGAGTTAATAACACCTGTGTTTTCAACTGCACCATTTTCACCTATGACACCGAACAAGCCGACATAATGTGCTTCACTGTCATTAAAATAAAGACCTGAAACTGTATAATCGTTACCGTCAAATGTGCCTGTGTACTTGTTGCTCCAATTACCGATAGGTGACCATACTCTTGCATCTGTTGAAGACTCTGTAACTGTGCCTTCGTTTACAACTATGTTATCTGTAAGAATTGCGTTAGCAGATGTGTTACCTGCATTTACATATTCTGCAAACCAGTAAAGCTGACCAGCGTTTGAAATTTCATAAACGCCGTCATTATCAACGTCTGTTGCAGGCTGATATTCTCCGCAAACTGTACAGAATCCCTTTTCGAAGTTGTGGTCAAGGGTTTCGCCCTCTGTGTTGCTGTAGCCTGCAGTCTCGCCGATGCAGTTTACAGCTGCGTAAACCTTGTCACCGCCGAATACGGGATAAGTATCTGTGCCTATCTTCTGACCCCAGATTTCAGCAGGTTCAAGAGTCACCCACTCCTGAAGCTCTTCGTCCCAGATTTCTTCGCCCTCTACACCTAACTGCAAGAGGTAAGCAACCTCGCCGCTTGCAAACTGCTCGGCAGTCTTGAAGGTTAAGCCGTCCTCATCATGAATTTCTTCGTCAGCAATATAATAGCAGTTTGTAATTGTGCCGTAGTTGTTATTTCCTACAAAGGAGTCAGATGTAGAGTAGGAGTTGCTTACTTCGCCATAGTTATAGCCAACCAAAGCACCGCCTGAGCTTACAGCAACTATCTCAACATCTTCTGCATAGCAGTTGATAACATAACTAAAATCACAATAGCCTACAATACCGCCTACATAGTAGTTACCCTCAAAGTAGCTGTCCTTAATACCAAGGTTTGAAATTGTAGCACCCCAACCTATGGCACCGAACAAGCCAATGTAATTCAGCTCACTCTTAGCGTAAAGACCGCTTATAAAGTGACCCTGACCGTCAAATGTGCCGCAATATGGCATGGATGAAGATTCGCCAATAGCAATCCATTCTCTGAGGTTCTCAGCATTCAAATCTTCATTTACGATAATATCGTCTGTCAACACAGCTCTTGAGTAGTTATCATTAGCTGCTGCAACTTCTCCGAACCAATAAAGCTGACCTGCGTTTGAAATTTCGTAGTAATCGTCCCACTCATCATCGGGAGTACCGTTATTGTTAAGTGTTGCAGGCTCATAACCGCCGCAAACAGAGCAGAAGCCGTTTTCAAGCTCTCCTATGTGGTTGTAGTTCTTGATTATGTGTTTATATGAATCAGTGTAGCCTATACCCTCAATAACAAAGATTACTTCATAAAGCTCATAACCAAAATTCATACAGTCTGTACCCTCTGCTGAAACTGTTATTTCAGCATAGCCCCAGTCATAGGTAACAGACCTGTCGCAATCGGCACAGATAAGGTTAATCTCTACATAGCAACTACCGTCACCGGGTGTGCTCCAGTTAAACCGAGGGATAACCTCGCCTGCATGATTATACTCGTCTGTGTAGCCATACTCAGCACCGCAGATATCACACACTGCCTTATGCTTGCAGGTTGCAGCATTTGTGCTGTCATCTGCTGTTAAGTGGCACTCCTCACTTGTACACATAAGCTTGCCATATTCAAAGCAGTAAGAGTTATCACCAACACGCACTGTGCCGTCATCGGTTGGGCTTGTGAGGTTGTCCTTAATATCAAGAATAGATACACTATCAGGAAGAGCAAGCGTACCGTCCACTGCAAGCTCAAAGCTGTTAAGGTCAAGGGTTACGTTAGAAGGTACGGTTACTGTCACATCCTCGCCTATGGCATTGTTGCTCAGAAGCTTTACAGTAGCATAATCACTGTAATATATGCCGTTCTCAGTGCTCTTCTCGGCATAGCTGAGAGCATCCGCAAGATTCATAAAGTAGTCGTTTTCTTCACAAATGTCGCCGCCATAATCAACCACACGCTCTGCATAGAACAAAGCATCTATGCCGCAGGTTGTGCAAACTGCATTTTCAAAGGTATGCTCTACATCAACAACTATCTCAGTCTGAGTAACAGGTGATTCGTAGTATTTACCCTCGATAGCAGGATACTTGGAATAGATAGTATGAGTTCCTTTTGCAAGATTCTCAAAAACAGGATTCTCCTGCCAGTTTTCTCCATCAAGAGAATAGAGAGGGTATACTCGATTAATACCAATTCTGCTCTCCAGAACAACCTCAGAACAGTCTATTGACTTTATCTGTGCAGAGGCAGGCTTAGCCTGGGGGAACACAGGGTCTTCTACAATAGCATTTGTAAAATAAATTATCATTGAATCGCCATACCGTCTATAGCCACTGGAATAATTTCTTGAAGGTATACCAAGTTCTTCAGCAAAATCAGCTCTGTGAGCTCTAAACCAGTTCCATACATCTAAACTTTCAGAAGGTTCAGCTGCAATCTTAAATTCAATGGACCACTGATTATTGCCTGTTATTCCGTAAAGCTCTTTTGGCAATTCTGTAATATCGTAGGAATCAAAAACAAAAATACCATTGTCAACATACTTACTCTTGATACCCATCGACCAGAAGTCAAAGCTGTCATCAGCAAATGCAGGAAGCATATCTTCTGAATCAAAGGTATAAAACTCAGACATATATTCTTTTGTTCTATTAAGAAAAGTATGATATATATCCCCGGTATCAAAAATACAATTACCTACATTTGTAAGCATATAGTTATCTTTACCGTCAACAGTATAGCATACACCGCTTATCAGGGTATTCTTTGAGTTTTCTATTTCGATAACACGAACACCAAATGAAGATATATTATCATCAGGATGAACATTTACAAGAACGCTGTATGCTTTTGAAATACCGCTTGCGTCTGCTTCCTTTGTAACCAAGGCGGCAAATGCGTTAGAAGTGTTATCAGTTGATTCATCGAGTTTTGTGATACCATTGAGTATAAGTGAATCGTATAAATCAAGCAAAGCCAGATATCCGTTCACATCATCATTTTGCTCAAGAATCTCCTCTACAGCAGCAGCAAAAAGCTTTTTATTATTATCTAAATCGTTTTTAAGATTATTATATACAGGTGCAATTGATGTTACCTGTGTACCTGTAACATTAAGGCTGAATTTGCCTGTGCACCAGAAGTATTCGGGATAGTCATTAAGTACACTATATATAACTTTGGTCAGCATATTATTATAAGCAACAAAGTCCAGCGGGTTTTCTAAATCTATTTTTGCTGATAATTCTCTTATGCCGGTTTCAACCAGTTCATACAGCTGTTTTTCATCGTCTGTCAGCTGAGAATAATAATATCTGTCATAATTAACTTCGCCGTAAATATAGTCTACAGGATATTTGGGTGCAGGTTTTGAACACACCGTACAAATACCATCTAAAAAATCATGTTCAGGCTTTTCAGCTGGAGCATCTGCTTTATTACTATAGGGCTGTGCATCATCTGCACAGGAACTATAGCCGGAGTAAACCTTGTCACCGCCGAGTACGGGGAGTTCATCTGTGCCTATTTTCTGACCGAAGGCGTCACCCAAAAGGTAAGCAACCTCACCGCTTGCAAAAGCTTTGGCTGTTTTTGATTCTATAGAGCCTTCAGTATCTGAACCGTTGCCAATACCGATATAACAAGATGTGTCTAAATAATAACAATTATTGACATTTACATTTAAGATCCAACCTAACATACCAATGCCATCATTACCATCGACTTTACCTGAATTATAGCAGTTTGCAACTGTACTTTCATAGGCAAAACCTGCCACACCGCCGGCATAATTCTGACCATTAACAGAACTTGTGTTGTAGCAGTTTGTAATTGTGGCGCCCTCAGCATAACCTGCCACACCGCCAACAAACATAAGAGCATTGAAATAAGAATTAATTATACCGATGCTTTTAATTTCACAACCAATACCTGCATAACCAAAAAATCCAATATTCTGCTTTTTTTCGTCACTTACATAAAAACCTGAAACAGTTTTGTTGTTGCCATAAAAGATACCGGTGTACGGCTGTGACTCATTACCAATAGGTGTCCATACTCTTGCGTCTGTACAAGTTTCATCCATTACGCCTTCATTTACAACGATATCTGCTGTAAGGATTGCGTTTGCAGATGTGTTGCCTGAGTTTACAAATTCTGCAAACCAATAAAGCTGACCTGCGTTTGAGATTTCGTAAACGCCATCGTCGTTTTCATCTGTAGCAGGCTCAAAAGTGTCACAAACTATGCAGAAGCCGTTTACAAAATTATGAGTAATTTCCCTTACTTCATCGCAATCGTTACAGTCTGTATCGCAATTGTTATCGTATGTATGGGTATGTTTCTGAGTTATATGAACAATGCCATCTCCCGAAGCAAAATACCATTCTCCGTTCACAAACACCCACTCGTTTCTAACCATTAAACCGTCATCACCGACATAGTAATAAAAACCGTCAGTTTCAACAAGCTGGTTAGTTGCCAAGAATCCGTCAGAAAAGAAATAATACCATTCTCCGTTTATCTGTAACCACTGATTACACGCAAGTGTGCCATCTTCTTTATAATAAGACCATCTACCGGACTCATCCTGTACCCAGCCTACTCCGTCATCAGGCATTTCAGCCCCGCAAAGAGTACAAATTCCGTTTGTATAGAAATGCTTTTTTTTATCTGCACTTTCATATTCATTTGAACAAACAACACATACAGCAGACGCTACACATGTAGTCTCTCCTCCGTAGCATCTCTCTGTTACATTTCTACGGCAAAAAGAGCATCTTCCGGAATGTTGATTTAACAAAGTGTCTGTAAAAGGATTCTCCAATACGTGTCCCGGTTGATGACTGAAATATGCCTCAGGCTCCTCATCGCCCAAAGTATAACGAGGATAAACAGGATAGTCTGAATACTTAAGTGTACAATCGAAATCCTCAATTGTAACGGTTTTAGCAGACATATCTAAAAAATGCCAATGTCCTTCTAAAACGTAATCGATATTAAGTATAGAGCCAAATCCGCCTATTTCCTGAATTACAACTCTACATCCTCTAAGATTAATGTCGCACTGCTCACAAAAAACATTATCCACACGAAGTGTAATTCCGTCTTTTGTACCCCAAGCCGAATAAGCCAGAGTATCATCCGCTAAGACTGACATAGGAACTAAACTCAGCACCAGCAAAAGTGTAAGCACTAAGCTTAAAATTCGTTTGCCAAAATTTTTC
>JAZSLX010000066.1:0-3042 GCA_045535605.1 Ruminococcus sp. | reverse complement strand
CGAGGACTCTCAGGGCGGCAAGTGCGATATCTGCCACAGCGATATAGTTCAGAAGTCCAAGGATGTATGGTATTTGAGAATAACCGAGTATGCCGACAGACTCCTTCAGGGACTTGACGAAGTTGATTATCTTGATAATATCAATGCCGAACTTCTTGGCAAAGTCGTAGTCTCTCTGGTCATGAGCAGGAACAGCCATAATTGCACCTGTACCATAACCCATCATTACGTAGTCGGAAATGAAAATGGGAATCTCTTTTCCGTTTACGGGATTAATTGCAACAAAGCCGTCAAGCTTAACACCTGTTTTATCCTTAACGAGCTGTGTTCTTTCAAACTCGGTCTTCTTGGCACATTCTGTTCTGTAAGCCTCAACCTCGTCGAAGTTCTTAATCATATCCTTATACTTATCGAGCATTGTATGCTCAGGTGCCATAACCATAAAGGTTACACCGAATAAAGTATCGGGACGTGTGGTGTAGATTCTGAGAGTTTCATCTGTATCTTTTACTGTGAAGTTTACAAATGCACCTGTTGATTTACCAATCCAGTTTTCCTGCTGAAGCTTTACGTTAGGAAGATAATCAACCTCTTTTAAGCCTTCAAGAAGCTTGTCTGCATATTCGGTAATGCGGAGATACCAAACATCCTTGGACTTCTGAACGATGTCGCTGTGGCAGATATCGCACTTGCCTCCCTGAGAGTCCTCGTTGGAGAGAACAACCTTACAGGAGGGACAGTAGTTTACAAGAGTCTTATCTCTGAATGCAAGGCCGTTTTCAAACATCTTGAGGAAAATCCACTGTGTCCATTTGTAGTAGTCTTCCTCAGTTGTATCAATAACTCTGTTCCAATCGAAGGAGAAACCTACTTTTTTGAGCTGGCTTGTGAATTTTGCGATGTTTGTATCTGTAACCTGTCTGGGGTGAATACGGGTTTTGATAGCGTAGTTTTCTGTAGGAAGTCCGTAAGCATCAAAGCCTATGGGGAAAAGCACATTGTAGCCTTCCATTCTTCTTTTTCTTGAAACAACCTCAAGACCTGAATAAGCTTTAATGTGACCAACGTGCATACCTGCACCTGAGGGATATGGGAATTCTACAAGAGCATAGAACTTCTTCTTATCAGAATTATCCTGTGCCTCGAACACACCTTTATCTTCCCAGATTTTTTGCCATTTGGGCTCCACGTTCTTATGATCGTATCTCAAAATGAGTCCTCCTCATCAATAATTTACTGATTAATCTTCTGTAATATAGCCTGAAAGGTCAACAGCCTCGCCGTCCTGCCAGAGTCGGTCAAGACTGTAATACTCTCTTGCTTCGTCAGAGAATACGTGAACAATCACATCGGTATAGTCCATGAGAATCCAAGACTCACTGCGATGTCCCTCAATGTGATGTACAGTTGCTCCCATACCCTTAAGCTGAAATTCAAGCTCATCGGCAAGAGCTTTAACATGAGTAGAGTTGTTACCTGTTGCAAGCACCATAAAGTCCGCAAGAGAGGAAACCTCCCCTATCTTGATAACACTTAAGTTTCTTGCCTTTTTATCTGATAAAATCTTTGCAGATTCTATTGCCTGTTCAAAGGGTGTCATATGAATATTCCTTTCTGTTATTTATTGAGCACAAGCTCGTTGTATGCAGCTATGGCGTCAGGGTGCACTGCCCTTTTCCTTGCAACAAGGTCGGGGATTACAAATCCAAGGCCGTAAAGCATACCGTCCTCAAGGGATTTTTCACACTCACGACGCATAATATCCACATCGGGATAATCCCTCTCGTCGCTGATGAAGTCAGCGATGAAAATGATTTTTTCAAGAAGTGACATAGAGGCACGACCTGTGGTGTGATATCTGATAGCGTTTAGGATATCTATATCGGTGATACCTAAGGTATCTCTGCAATATATCATTCCCGTAATTGCGTGAAGAAGCTGAGGAGATTTTTTGCAAATATCGTCAAGTATTATACCACCTGACTCTACTATTTGCAACTGATTTTCTGTTTTAACTTCTTTTGTTATATCGTGAAGTATACCTGCTATTTCTGCTTTTATTGGGTCTTCGCCGTATTTTTTTGCAAGGCGGACTGCCGCTGTTGCTACGTTTTTGCTATGTATGTATCGGCGTTCGCCAAGACGCTTCTGCGCCAGTTCATAATAAGATTTAATTTCCATAACCATACAACCCGCTTTCTATAATGTACTCACTTACTCCCTGTGAGAGCAGGTGGGTGAAAGACTTGTCTGCTGATATGAGATTTCTTATCTGAGTTGAAGATACCTGCACTACAGGCTCTCTTATAACAAAGGCTTTGGCACCATATTCGGATTCAAGCCTTGACTTCTGAGCAGTAAGTTCGGTGTAGTCTACCTCTCCCCTTGCAATTGTTAAAACTGTGGCAAGAGAGAAGATTTTTGATACATTGTACCACAAAGGAAGCTGCATAAAGCTGTCTGCACCTACTATGAGAAACAGTTCATCATCGGGGTGCATTGTGTGGATTTCTTTGAGAGTATCTACGGTGTAGCTTTTGCCTTCTCTGAGAATTTCTGTATCACTTACCGAAACCTTAGGAACATCTGCAAATGTAAGCCTGCACATATTTAGTCTGTGCTGTGGGGTTATCATAGGAGTGTTATCCTTAAGAGGTGTGCAGTAAGTAGGTATTACATAGACAGTGTCAAGAGAAAACTCCTCTATCATTCTGAGCACAAGTGCTTTGTGGCCTATATGCACAGGATTGAAGCTACCGCCAAACATTGCAACCTTGCTCATTTTTTGTTTGCCTTGGGGAGTCTGATTTTAGGCTCGTCAGGATTGGGCTTATAAAGGATAAATTTATAGCCGATCACCTGAACAACATCTGCACCTACCTGCTCTGCGATAGTATCTGCCGCCTCACGGGAGGTAAACTCGCAGGTTTCAAGAACTTTACATTTAATAAGTTCTCTGGCCTTCAGGGCATCTGAAGCCTGTTTGTATATTGTATCTGTAAGACCGCCTTTGCCTACAATGAGGATTGTATCGTAGGAATT
>JAZSLX010000098.1:0-2809 GCA_045535605.1 Ruminococcus sp. | reverse complement strand
GCAAGTGTCTGGGTTGGATGGTTGTGTCCGCCGTCGCCTGCGTTGATAACAGGCACAACACAGTTGCGGTCTGCTACAAAGGGTGCACCTTCAATAAAGTGGCGCATTGCAATAATATCTGCATAACAGCCTACAACTCTTGCTGTATCGGCAATACTCTCGCCTTTAACAGCAGAGGAATTACTGCCGTCGCTGAAGCCGATAACAGAACCGCCAAGCTCAAGCATAGCCGCCTCGAAGGAGAGTCTTGTTCTGGTTGAAGGCTCAAAGAAAAGTGTTGCAAGCTTCTTGCCCTTACAGCTCTCAGCGTATTTTTGAGGATTTTCGATAATATCCTCAGCAGTGTCCATAAGGGATTCGATTTCTTCTATTGTAAGTTCGCTTATATCAATAAGTCCTCTCATACTTTACACCACCTGAATTTGTCTCAGGCTCCCTCACTGAGGGAGCTGGATTTCGGCAAAGCCGAAAGACTGAGGGAGTAACGGTAATCTATCCCTCTGTTTTATTTCTGCTTCACAAAGCCTCCCCTGTTTTCAAGGGGAGGCAATTATGTTTATAAATTTATATTTTACTTTGCTGTAATCCAGCTTTCGTCAGAGGGATTGTCTCTAAACTTGAGAAGACGTGCAACGTCCTCTTCCTTGATATAGCCTGACTCTGCAGCTGCTGCAGCTACTGCGTCAAGGTTTGTAAGGCTTACGTTCTTTACGTTTGCAGCAGCAAGGCGGTCAAGACCCTTCTGCATACCATATGTGAAGATAGAAACGATACCCAGTACCTCTGCACCTACTTCTCTGAGTGCCTCTACAACGTCGATAACTGAACCGCCTGTGGAGATAAGGTCCTCAATAACTACTACCTTCTGACCTGCATTCAGTCTGCCCTCGATTTTGTTCTGTCTGCCGTGGTCCTTAGCACTACCGCGAACATAACCCATAGGCATCTGGAGGATGCTTGCAGCAATAGCAGCATGTGCAATACCTGCTGTGGATGTACCCATAAGCACCTCTGCATCGGGGTACTCACGCTTTACTGTTTCTGCGATTGCGTTCTCAACGATGTCTCTCTGCTCAGGTGAAGTGAGGATAAGACGATTATCGCAGTAAATGGGGCTCTTGATACCGCTTGCCCATGTAAAGGGCTCATCGGGACGAAGGAATACTGCCTGAATCTCAAGTAATGCTTTTGCAACTTTCTTTTCCATAATCTTTATGTCCTTTCTAAATAAACTACTATGTTTTTATTTGAAGGCAACGCAAAGAGATAACTCCCTCCGTCTTTTGCCTTTGGCAAAATCCACCTCCCTCGGCGAGGGGGGCACATTTAGTTTGATAAATTATATCAGCCTACGAACTCTTTGACACATCTCTTGTATGCGGCAACGGGGTCATCTGCTGCTGTGATAGGTCTGCCTACTACAATGTAGTCAGATCCGATTTCCTTTGCACGCTCAGGAGTTGTAACACGCTTCTGGTCGCCAACGTCACCGTCTGCAAAACGCACACCGGGAGTAACTGTTACAAAATCCTTACCGCATTTTTCATGCACCTTACCTGCCTCAAGAGGTGAGCAAACTACACCGTCAAGTCCTGCGTCTGCTGCATTCTTTGCGTAGTGCATAACAACCTCATCAATAGGAGCATTGATGAGCAGGTCCTCACGCATTGCTTCCTCGCTTGTGGATGTAAGCTGAGTAACTGCAATGAGGATAGGGCGTGTGCCGTCCTCACGGGTAAGACCCTTGAGTGCAGCCTCCATCATAGCCTTTGTGCCTGATGCGTGGAGGTTTGTCATATCTACGTCAAGGTTTCTGAGCACTGACATAGATTTCATAACTGTATTGGGAATATCGTGGAGCTTAAGGTCAAGGAAAATCTTGTGACCGCGGCTCTTGATTTCTTTTACAATCTCGGGACCTGCTGAATAGAACAGCTCCATACCGATTTTTACGAAAGGCTTGCAATCTGTGAACTTGTCAAGAAATGCAAGACACTGGTCCTTGCCTGCGAAATCGCAAGCGATTATAACGTCTTTACCCATTAGTGTGCGCCTCCTATAATATCATTTAAATCTGTAATGCCGTATCTTTCCATTACGGCAGGTAAGTCTTCTATAATTTTCTTGCAGGCATAGGGATCAACAAGATTCTGTGCACCTACCTGAACTGCAGTTGCACCTGCAAGCATCATTTCGATTACATCCTCTGCAGTAGAAATACCGCCCATACCGATAATCGGAATCTTGACTGCATCATACACCTGATACACCATTCTGAGTGCAACCGGCTTGATTGCAGGTCCTGAAAATCCGCCCATTTTATTAGCAATTACGGGCTTTTTAGTTTTAAGATCTATGCGCATTCCAAGAAGAGTATTAATAAGGCTGATTCCGTCTGCACCATTCTCCTCGCAAGCCTTTGCGATTGATACGATATCTGTAACGTTAGGTGAAAGCTTTATAAATACCGGCTTTGTAGTAACTGCTTTAACAGCCTTGGTTACCTCGCCGGCAGCTTCAGGAGATGTGCCGAAGCTCATACCTCCGCCGTGTACGTTGGGACAGCTGATATTAACCTCAAACCAGCCAATCTGCTCTTCCTTATCAAGCTTTGCGCAGGTTTCGGAGTATTCCTCTACCGAAAAGCCGCTGACGTTTGCCATAACGGGCTTGTTAAAGCATCTTTTAAGCTTAGGCAATTCAGTAGCAATAACTTCATCAACACCTGGGTTTTGTAAGCCTACGGCATTTATCATACCGAAATCACACTCAGCAATTCTGGGAGTAGGATTACCGAAGCGTGCTTCTC
>JAZSLX010000121.1:0-4753 GCA_045535605.1 Ruminococcus sp. | reverse complement strand
CCTTTTGCAGTAACATAGTAAAAATATTTATTTCTATAAAAGATGGTAATGAAAGAGGAGGACAAAATTATGGCATTCTATTACAGTGAGCCTTCACGTACATTCAGCGAATATCTGCTTGTTCCCGGATATACTTCTGAGGAGTGTATCCCCGCTAACGTAAGCTTAAGCACACCTCTTACAAAGTTCAGAAAGGGCGAGGAAGAGCCTGCAATCAAGCTTAATATTCCTATGGTTTCTGCTATCATGCAGTCTGTTTCCAACGATACAATGGCAATCGCACTTGCAAAAGAGGGCGGTGTATCCTTTATCTATGGTTCTCAGACAATCGAGGATGAGGCAGCAATGGTTGCTCGTGTTAAGGGTTATAAGGCAGGCTTTGTTGTAAGTGATTCAAACCTTACTCCTGACGCAACTCTGGCTGATGTTCTCTCTCTCTATGAGATTACAGGCCACAGCACAATGGCTGTTACAGAGGACGGCACAGCAAACGGCAAGCTTCTTGGTATTGTTACAGGCAGAGATTACAGAGTAAGCCGTATGTCTGCTGAGGAGAAGGTTGTAGATTTTATGACTCCCCTTGCAGACCTTGTTGTAGCACCTGAGAGCACAACACTTAAAGAAGCAAACGATATTATCTGGGAGCACAAGCTCAACTCTCTTCCCATTGTGGATAGTGAGGGCAAACTCCTTTACTTTGTATTCCGCAAGGACTATTCTCAGCACAAAGAGAACCCCAACGAGGTTCTGGACAGCCAGAAGAGATACGTTGTAGGTGCAGGTATCAATACTCTCGACTATGAAAAGAGAGTTCCCGCTCTTGTTGAGGCCGGTGCAGATGTACTCTGTATCGACTCCTCCGAGGGTTACACCTGCTGGCAGAAGAAGACTCTTGACTTTATCCGTGAGAAGTACGGCGACACAGTTAAGGTTGGCGCAGGAAATGTTGTAGACCGTGAAGGCTTTATGTTCCTTGCAGAGGCTGGTGCAGACTTTATCAAGGTTGGTATCGGCGGCGGCTCAATCTGTATTACCCGTGAGACAAAGGGTATCGGCAGAGGTCAGGCTACAGCTCTTATCGAGGTTGCAGCAGCAAGAGATGAGTACTTTGAGAAGACAGGTATCTATATTCCCATCTGCTTTGACGGCGGTATCGTACATGACTACCACATGACTCTTGCACTTGCCATGGGTGCAGACTTTATGATGCTTGGCAGATACTTTGCAAGATTTGACGAGTCTCCCACAAACAAGCTCATCATCAATGGTACTTACGTTAAGGAGTACTGGGGCGAGGGCTCCAACCGTGCACGTAACTGGCAGAGATACGACCTTGGCGGTAAGACAAAGCTTTCCTTTGAGGAGGGTGTTGACTCTTATGTAACCTACGCAGGTCCCCTTAAGGACAACGTAGCAAAGAGCCTTTACAAGGTTAAGTCCACAATGTGCAACTGCGGTGTTACAAACATTCCCGACCTGCAGAAGAACGCAAAGCTCACAGTAGTTTCCTCTACATCTATCGTTGAGGGCGGCTACCATGACGTTATGCTCAAGTCAGCAGGACAGACAAACTGATTTATTAATCGGTAATATTTTAATAAAAACAAAACGCTATGCAAGATTATTTCCTGCATAGCGTTTTTCTTGTTTCTTGTATAAAAAAAGATCTGACGGATAAAACCGTCACGGCTTTGCTGGTAATTTACTTAGGATTTCTTATCAGGAGTAGGTGTAGGTTGCGCAGGTGAAGGCTTTGCCTGACCCGCCTGAGATGTAGTAACCGATGTTGTTCTCTCCGGTCAGGGTTATATCAACAGTCTGCTGATTGGAGCCGTCGTTAAAAATAATATTCTGATAATCATCGTAACTGAAGGTTATAGAATAAATCTTCTGACCTTGGCTGTTGGTCTTTGCGTATGTCATGTCCTCTCCGTGCCATTCAGCCTTCTTTCCGCCGCTGCCCCATACATAGGCTTTGACTGCAGACCAGTTATCGTTATTTGTAAAGTAAACTGTGATGTCATTGCTTACTACAGGTGCATCAGGGTCAATCAGCTTTCCGCCTGTTGCGAGCACTATATCCTCCAAAGCCTCTATAAGCTCCGGAATATTTTCATAATCTTCGGCAACTGTGAGGGCATATTTGAGTGCCATATACTGGTCGTAGGAGCTGTAGGTGTAGTATGCAGAGAGAATTTTCCTTGCCTGATCTATATCGGGAACAGGAGGTGCAGTGGTGTCCTCTTCGGGATCAGATGTAATCTCTTCTGCAGGGGTAGATGTAGGCTCTTCCGGGGCTGTGGTAGTGGGAACAGGAGCAGACGTAGGCTCTTCTGTAGCTGTGGGGATGGGAGCAGATGTTTCGGTAGGCTCCTCAGTAGGTGCTGTGGTAGGGATAATTTCGTTTGCAGGGAATTTGTCAATAAGTCCTGCAACGAACTTCTGAATTTCAGTTGCGTCCTTGATGTTGACTGCATTGTCAACAGTTACGTCAGCCTGTTTTAGAGCAAGCTCATCCTCAAGGATGATGAGTAGTGCAGTGTGTTTTTGAATTGCAGTAGCATCCTTGATGGTAACATAATTATCAAGGTCTACATCGCCGTAGAAGCGAATATTGTCACCTACTGAAGCAATAGATTTTGCTTTTGCATTGTGAAGAACAATGAGCTTGTTTGTGCTTGTGTTAAAGTTAAATGTGTAAACACCGCCTGTAGCCTTGAGTGTGCAATCTCCCTCACCTGAGGACATTAACCAGCCGCCGCTTGAGGAGGTAGTTGTTGTGTTCTGGATTGTACCGCCGTTGCCGAGCCAAGTGGAACCTTTCATAACCTTGAATGTATATGTGCCTGCATTAAGCTCAAGGGTACGTGTAACTACGTTTGCGTCAGGTGTTTTTTCAAATGCGTCACTCTGGTCCCAACTGTTGAAGGAGCCGGGAAGGTATACATCAACATACTCGGGAACATCCTCGTTTTCCCAGTGACCGCGTGCATCACCTGTGATGAAGTAGTTTGTGTCACTGCCTCTGTTTCCTGCAAGCCATGTGTGAGAAACTTCCCCGTTCTTAACTCTGTGGAAGGTGATATCCAGAACATCTGCAGGTATCTCTACAGACCAACCTGCTGTGCCGAGAGTTGCAGTATATTCTGTATTTGTTGCGTTGTCAATAAGAGTAACTACACGGTCTACATCGTTGAGCACCCAATCTGTTGCAGAGCCGCTGGACTTAAGTGTGATTGTAACTTTTTCTGTGGGAATCACATCAGAGGTTTCAGTAGGCTCTTCTGTGGGAGCAGTTGTGCTCTCTGTGGGCTTGGTTGTTACAGGAGCTTCTGTAGGATCCTCTGTTGTAGTAGGCTCTGATGTAGCTGGTTTTGAGGTGTCAGGTTCTTCGGACTTATCTATAGCCTCTGTGTCAAAAGGAATGATGTAACTGCACAGGGGCATAATCTCATTGTAATAAAGGTTAGCACCATTAAAGATAATGCAATCCTCGTATACCTCTACAATGTAGCCTTCAGAAAGTCCAAGAACATCACTTCTGTCAACAGATCCGTTTACAAGGCGTCTTACACCGCCGATAGCGGAGTTGTGCATCATAACAGCAGATGTGCCGTTGTTGTCGGAGTAGTTATACTGAGCAGAAAGCTCAAGGTGAGTATGACCGGTGATCATAACGCACTCTTTGTAGGTTTCCATAAGACCTATAAAACGCTTAACATCTGCGCTGTTTCTGTTCAGACCCAGGTCATAGTAGTAGGGGGGAGTGAGCTTGTCGCCTGAGCCCCAACCCTTTATGTTGGCATGCTCTAGGATAAAGATGTTCTTGCCGTCGGTGGAATATTTTTTCAGGAGTCCCTCAAGCCAGTCAAGCTGAGCTGTGGAGAACTGAGTGTTCTGGTCTGTGTCGAATCCGCCTTCCAGTGCCATGAAGATGAAGTGGTCGCCTGTGGTGGGTTCTGTAATCTCATAGTAGGGTTTGCCTGCGTTGATAGTGTTTGCAGTTGAGTCAAGACCTGTGCCAATAATGAAAGGCTTGTTATTGTTGCTATATACTTGATGCCATTTAATATGCACATCATGGTTGCCGTTTGCCTCGTAGATGGGCTTTGCATAGGAAGATTCAGCAAGAATCTTCTGATATGCCTTGTATTCGGCAGCGTAAGTATTATTGCCGTCCTGGTCGTTTACAGTGTCACCTGAGGAGACTATAAAGTCTACGTCTCTCTGAGCCATAGTCTCCAGAGCAGCCTTCCAGTGAGTTTCATCATTGGGATAAGAGTTTGAGCCATAGGAGTCGTTTGCAATCTGAGGGTCGCTGACTGCACCAAAGGTGTAGAGTGCGTCCTCAGTATTAAAAGAAAGCTGACGGTTTTCAGGAATAGAGTATACGGCTGTTGCGTTTGAAACAGTACAGCTTGATACGGAAGGCTCTGAAGTTGCCTTTATTGCAATAATCTTTGTGGCATCAGGGGGGATAACTGTGTGAGCAGGAAGGACTATAGTTCCTTTACCTGAAGAAATAGTCACCGCGCCTAATTCCTGATATCCTGCAAGGGCCTTTGTGTCATCTGCCCAGTAGAGGTAGAATTTGCTTCCGTTTTCTTCTGAGGTGATGGTGATTGTACCCTCAGCATAGCCTGCTTTGCTTTGTGAGTAAGTGTAGCTGATGCTTGCACTTGCTGCAGAGATAGTGACTATACCTGTAAGCATAACAGAAACTACCATCAGGATTGACAGTATTACCAAGTCG
>JAZSLX010000077.1:0-17761 GCA_045535605.1 Ruminococcus sp. | reverse complement strand
GTGGTTTTATTATGAATAGACTAAAATGAAATTTCGATTATTAGCTGTAGTATATTTATCTGAAATTAAAACGATAAAAGTATAGTTAACAATAAGTATAAAAACATGATAAAGTATTAAAGAACGTATATATTTAGTATTTGATCTTATGTTTACTTATTAAGTATTCCATGTTATAATATAAAATGAGAAGTAATTTGTATGTGTAATGTAAAACTTTAATATGTTATACTTAGAATGTTATTGTTATATACTTGTGTTGTGGTTTTTTAATAATATATAACTGATCAATCTTAGTATATAATTGTTTACATAAATCCTATGGAAAGGGGAGGTAAGCTATGGATAAATTTATTCTTAATTCAGAATATAAGCCTACAGGAGATCAGCCTCAGGCAATTAAAGAACTTGTAGACAGCATTAAAAGCGGCAACCGTGAGCAGACTCTCCTTGGTGTTACAGGCTCAGGCAAGACCTTTACAATGGCGAATATCATTGCACAGCTTAACCGTCCTACATTAGTTCTTGCACATAATAAAACTCTTGCGGCACAGCTGTGCACAGAGTTTAAAGAATTCTTCCCTGAAAATGCAGTGGAATATTTTGTTTCCTACTATGATTATTATCAGCCCGAAGCATACATTCCCAACACCGATACCTATATTGAAAAAGACTCATCTATCAATGATGAGATAGATAAACTCCGCCACAGTGCAACTCTGGCACTTTCTGAACGCAGGGATGTAATCATAGTTGCATCTGTTTCCTGTATCTACAGCTTAGGCGACCCTATCGACTACCGCTCAATGGTAATCTCTCTGCGTCCGGGTATGATAATGGAACGTGACGACCTTCTTAAAAAGCTTGTTGTGCTCCAGTATGAACGTAATGACGTAAACCTTATCCGTAATAAATTCCGAGTGCGTGGAGATGTAGTTGAGATTTACCCTGCGTATTCCACAAGCCGTATAATACGTGTTGAGTTCTTTGGGGATGAAATTGACCGCATAACAGAGATTGACCCCATAACAGGTGAACTCCTTGCAACCGTCAAGCACGCTGCAGTTTATCCTGCCTCTCATTATATTGTTTCTGACGATAAAATCGAGGTTGCCACAAAGGAGCTCGAACGTGAGCTTGAAGAAAGAATTGCTTTCTTTGTATCACAGGGTAAGCTTATCGAAGCTCAGCGAATTGAACAGAGAACCCGCTATGATATAGAAATGCTCAGAGAAATCGGTTTCTGCTCAGGTATAGAAAACTACTCACGAGTCCTCTCAGGCAGAGCACCGGGCAGTATGCCCACAACGCTTCTCGATTACTTCCCTGATGATTTTCTTCTTTTTATTGACGAGTCCCATGTAACTCTGCCACAGGTCAGAGGAATGTTTGCAGGGGACAGAGCCAGAAAAGAAGTTCTTGTGGAGTACGGCTTCCGACTTCCCTCAGCTTTTGATAACAGACCTCTCAATTTTGACGAGTTCTACGGACATCTTAATCAGGCTATCTTTGTCAGCGCAACTCCAGGTGACTTTGAACTTCAGAAGAGTAACACTGTTGCACAGCAGATTATCCGTCCCACAGGACTTCTCGACCCTGAGATATCCGTCCGTCCTGTTGAAGGTCAGATTGACGACCTTATCTCAGAGATTAATATAAGGGTTGAAAAATCAGAGCGTGTTCTTGTTACAACTCTCACCAAGAAAATGGCAGAGGATCTGACCTCATACCTTGACACAGCAGGTATCAAGGTACGCTACATGCACCATGATATTGACACCGTTGAACGTATGGAGATTGTTCGTGACCTGCGACTGGGCAAATTTGACGTTTTAGTTGGTATCAATCTCCTTCGTGAAGGTCTTGATATTCCCGAGGTTTCTCTGGTTGCAATCCTTGACGCAGACAAAGAGGGCTTCCTTCGTTCTGAGCGGTCTCTTATCCAGACTATCGGCAGAGCCGCCAGAAACTCCGAGGGCTATGTTATTATGTATGCAGACTCTGTTACTGACTCAATGCGCAAAGCAATCACAGAAACTAACCGACGCCGTGAGATTCAGCAGAAATATAATGAGGTTCACGGCATTACACCCAAGACAATCGTCAAGAAGGTTGCCGATGTACTGGAGATTTCAACTCATAATGAAGATAGTGATGATGACTTCAGCCGTCTTACAAAGGCTCAGCGACTTGAACTTATAGACCAGCTTACAAGAGAAATGAAAGCCGCCGCCAAGCTCCTTGAGTTTGAACATGCCGCTTTCTTAAGGGATAAAATTAATAAATTAAAGGATAGGAAATGAACGTATGGCACAGAAAGTAAAGAATGAATACGGTAACGAAAGTATACAAACCCTGAAAGGAGCAGACAGAGTTCGCAAACGTCCTGCGGTTATCTTCGGCTCTGACGGCATCGAGGGCTGTCAGCACTCTGCCTTTGAGATTATCTCCAACTCCATTGATGAAGCCCGTGAAGGCTACGGAAAGGAAATAACAGTAACCCTTTTCAGTGACCATTCAATTCAGGTTGAGGACCACGGCAGAGGTCTGCCTGTTGACTACAACCCCAAGGAGAAGAAGTTCAACTGGGAGATTGTATTCTGTGAGATGTACGGCGGCAGTAAATACAACAACAACGACGACGGTAGTTACGTGTACTCTCTGGGCCTCAACGGCCTTGGCCTTTGTGCAACACAGTATGCTTCCGAATATATGACAGCTGATATCCGTCGTGACGGCTTCCGTTACAGCCTTAACTTCAAAAAAGGTAAGATATCAGGCAAAATGCAGAAGGAAGAATATGCAAAGAAGGACACAGGTACAGTTATCCGTTGGAAGCCTGACCTTGAGGTTTTCACCGATATTGATATCGAGCCTGCATATTTCCTTGATATTCTCAAGCGACAGGCTGTTGTCAACGAGGGCATTCGCTTTATTTTCAAAAATCAGATTGGTGCCAATAAGTTTGAAACAACAGAGTTCCTGTATCAGAACGGTATCCTTGACCATGTAAAGGAAATGATAGGAGAGGAGTCGCTCACACTTCCTCAGTTCTGGCAGACAGAGCGTATGGCAAGGGACAGAGCGGACAGACCTGAGTATAAGTGCAAGATGAACTTTGCTTTTGCTTTTTCAAACAAACACTCAATAGCAGAGTATTATCACAACTCAAGCTGGCTTGAGCATGGCGGTGCACCCGAAAAGGCAGTCCGTAACGCCTTTGTATATCAGATTGACAGTTGGCTTAAATCTAATTCAAAGTATAACAAGAATGAGTCAAAAATTCTCTTTGCTGATGTTGAGGACTGTCTTGTAATCGTAATTTCATCTTTCTCAAGTGTCACTTCTTACGAAAATCAGACTAAAAAAGCCATCACCAATAAGGGTATTCAGGACGTAATGACAGAGTTTCTCCGTCATCAGCTTGAGATTTATTTTATCGAGAATCCTCTTGACGCAGAGAAAATTTGCAATCAGGTGCTCATCAATAAGCGAAGCCGAGAAAACGCAGAGAAAACAAGGCAGAATCTCAAGAAAAAACTCACTGTCACAATGGATATGACCAATCGTGTGGCAAAGTTTGTAGACTGCAGAAGCAAAGATTCATCAGAGCGTGAGCTCTTTATCGTAGAGGGTGACTCTGCTCTTGGCTCGTGTAAGCAGGCACGTGACCCGTATTTTCAGGCTGTAATGCCTATTCGCGGTAAGATTCTCAACTGTCTTAAAGCAGATTACTCAAGAATTTTCAAGAGTGACATTATCACCGACCTTATCAAAGTTTTAGGTTGCGGTGTAGAGGTTTCTTCCAAATCAAACAAGGATTTGTCTGCCTTCAATCTTGATAATCTGCGCTACAGCAAGGTTATTATCTGTACCGATGCTGACGTGGACGGTTATCAGATTCGCACACTTCTCCTTACTATGATGTACCGCCTTACACCTACACTTATTGAAGAGGGCAAGGTGTTTATCGCCGAGTCACCTCTTTATGAAATTACATCTAAGGATAAAACATATTTTGCATATACAGAGCAGGAAAAGGACAAGTTTATTGCAGAAATCGGCAGTGCTAAATTCACCGTTCAGCGAAGCAAGGGACTTGGTGAAAACCAGGCAGATATGATGAACTTAACTACAATGAATCCTGCCACAAGAAGACTTATCAAGGTAATGCCTGATGACGCTCAGCGTACCGCTGAGATGTTCGATATTCTCCTTGGAGATAACCTTCAGGGTAGAAAGGACTATATTGTTCAGTACGGCGAAAATTACATTGATAACCTTGATTTAAGCTAAGAAAGGGGGAGAGAATAATGGCAAAGAAAAAGAACGAGAGAGTAATGGTTCAGCCTACAGCCACAGGTGTTATTGAGGGTGCAGGTGAGATAGTAGAACAGAAAATCGTCTATACTCTGGAGAGCAACTATATGCCTTACGCAATGAGCGTAATTCTGTCCCGAGCTATCCCTGAGATTGACGGCTTCAAGCCCTCTCATAGAAAACTCCTCTATACTATGTACAAAAAAGGTCTCCTCACAGGTAACCTTACCAAATCTGCCAACATTGTGGGTGAAACAATGAAGCTCAATCCCCACGGTGACGCCGCTATCTACGATACTATGGTTCGTCTTTCCCGCGGTTACGAGGCACTGCTTCATCCCTTTATTCTTTCAAAGGGTAACTTCGGTAAGTTCTATTCCCGTGATATGGCATGGGCGGCTCCAAGGTATACCGAGGCAAAGCTTGAGCCTCTTTGTAACGAGCTTTTCAGAGATATTGACAAGGAAACTGTAGACTTTGTAGATAACTACGACAATACAATGAAAGAGCCTACACTTCTGCCTGTTACTTTCCCGTCAGTGCTTGTTAATGCTAACACAGGTATTGCTGTTGGTATGGCATCCTCTGTGTGCTCCTTCAACCTTCGTGAAATCTGCGAGACTACAGCAGCACTTATCCGTGACGACAGCCACGATGTATTTTCAACTCTCCCTGCACCTGACTTTTCAGGCGGCGGCCAGATTGTCTATAATGAGCAGGCTCTCAAGGATATCTACGAAACAGGTCGAGGCAGTATCAAAGTACGCAGTGACTATACCTACGATAAGGCAAACAACTGCATTGATGTTTCTTCTATAGCTCCCTCAACTACAATCGAAGCAATCATTGAGAAAGTTATCGACCTTGTAAAAGCCGGCAAGATTAAAGAAATTGCTGATATACGAGACGAAACAGGTCTTAATGGTCTCAGAATTACAATAGACCTCAAGCGCGGTGTTGACCCTGATGCTTTAATGAAGAAGCTCTACCGCTTAACTCCCTTGGAGGATTCCTTCTCCTGCAACTTCAATATCCTCATCGGCGGTACTCCTATGGTGCTGGGTGTAAAGGATTTGCTCAAGGAGTGGATAGGTTTCAGAATCGAGTGTGTCCGCCGCAGAACTTACCACGAGCTCAATAAAAAGAAAGAAAAGCTCCACCTTCTCTACGGTCTGCGTGAGATTCTCCTTGATATTGATAAGGCAGTCCGCATTGTTCGTGAGACAGAGCAGGAGAAAGAAGTAGTACCTAACCTGATGATTGGCTTCGGTATCGACGAGGTTCAGGCTGAATATGTAGCTGAAATCAAACTCCGTCATTTAAATCGCGAGTATATTCTCAAGCGTACTGCAGATATCGAAGACCTTGAAGCAGACATCAAAGAGCTTGAAGCTATCCTTGCAAGCAAGTCACGTATAAAGACCATCATTGTCAAGGAACTTAAAGAGGTTGGCGATAAATACGGTCAGGACAGAAAGTCTCAGATTCTCTATGTTGAGGATGAGGCGTTCGAGGATGTAGTTGAGGAAGTACCCGATTATCCCGTTCACCTGTTCTTTACACGTGACGGCTACTTCAAGAAGATAACACCTCAGTCACTGCGAATGAGCTCCGAGCATAAGCTCAAGGACGGAGATGCCATCATAACTGCAATGGAAAGCTCCAATAATATCGATCTGCTGTTCTTTACAGATAAAGCACAGGTTTACAAGACAAAGGCCTCTGAGTTTGCAGATACAAAGGCAAGTGTTCTGGGCGACTACATCCCTGCTAAACTCTCAATGGATGAGGGAGAGCAGGCTGTAGCAATGGTAGTCACCAAGGATTACGAGGGAATGCTTATCTTTGCTTTTGAAAATGGTAAGGTTGCAAAGGTACCTCTCAATTCCTATGCTACCAAAACAAACCGCAAACGCCTCACAGGTGCTTATTCCGATAAGTCACCTTTGGTTGGTGTTGAGTTTACTTTGGAAGATAAAGAATATCTCCTGCAGTCCTCAGCAGGCAGA
Source organism: Ruminococcus sp. (assembly GCA_045535605.1). GTDB lineage: Bacteria > Bacillota > Clostridia > Oscillospirales > Acutalibacteraceae > Ruminococcoides. The sequence goes on along the minus strand of JAZSLX010000077.1, from coordinate 11,432 downwards.
ATGCTTCTCCTGCACACAGGAGCCGTCAATCTTAAGACCTCCAGATCAACTCAGGGTGTAGCTGTTATGAAGCTTAAGAAGGGGCAGAGGCTTATGAGTATTTCTCCCTATGCTGAGGGAACATTCTCTAAACCTTCACGCTATCGTACCCGTTCACTTCCTGCTCTGGGTGCACTTCCTGCAGCAGATGATACCGCAGAACAGCTTACAATCATCTGATTGCAAATTCTGTTTATAATTATGTACACAAGTTTTTTCGCTGTATAATAAAAAAATACTTGCAATATTTGTATTCTTGTGTTAATATACTAATGTTATTGAATTTTCAGCCGAAAGGCTTTCAGACGAAAGGAATGTTTCAGAAATGGCATGGTATTTTTACCTGATCGGTGCTGTTACACTTATAGCAGCTCTCGCACTTATTATCGTAGTTATTCTTCAGGAAGGCAATTCTAAGGGTGTAGGTGTTGTCAGCGGCGGTGCTGATACATTCTTCTCCAAGAACAAGGCTCGTTCTATCGATGCTTTCCTCAGCCGTTGGACAAAGTATTTTGCAATCGCATTCTTCGTGCTCGTTCTTGCTATGAATGTTATTGCTTACTTCACAACAGGCACAACTACTAACTGATTATTTACCGAATAATCACAAATGCATCTGCATAGTATGGACTGTGGGTTTGTCCCACAGTCCTTATTTTTTGCAGGTGAATTTTATGAAGCTGTGGCAGTATACTCTCATTATCTTCTGTACCTTTTTTCTTTATGCTCTGATATATAAATTGTGCAAAAAGAAAAAGCCCTTCAAAAGGGCTTTTTTCACAATGCTGTTTGGTATTGTATTGTTGATATTAGTGGATGTAGCATCAATCTATACAGGTGTATATCTGCCTGTGTCAGCTTTATCTGTTACTGCATCTGCCTGCGGGGGAGTGCCTGCAGTTGCAGCAATGCTCATAATCAGTTGGCTTATGTGAATAATAAGGTTATCCCAGACCCTCTAAGTCCTCTAGTGTATCCCTGATAAGTCCTTTGTTTCTGGTCATGGCTGCAAGCATAACCTTGTAGAAAAGTTGAGGGTTTTTATAGAAATTCTTTGTAACTGCCCGTGCTTGCTCTGCATCAGCTAAGTGCATAGATACAGACATCAGCTCCATATCTCCGCCGGAAATAGTACATCTTACTGTATATCCGTTCTCGTTTTTCTCAATAATAACCTTGTTCTCTTTTTCAATCTTTTCCTTTTCAAGCAAAGACATAGCACATTCGTATGCTCGTTCTCTCACAGTAAGTGCCAGATTATTCTCAAGCTGCTGAGAAATCATCCTGCCGTTTGCAGTTGCTTCATAAAGTCTCTTGTTATCCTCAAGAGGTCTCAGGTTGCCACTTTTAACAAGGTCATCAAAGCAGGAGCTTGCCTCAAAATAATTTGTAAGTCCTTTTTCAAGCAAAGCATCTACTACTGTCTCCTTTGACATAGGCTGCTTCACAGATGTAAATAAATAGCAGATAAGAATACGTACCTCTGTTTTACTTCTTACTCCGCCTAAGCTTATTCCTTCATCAAATGTATCAAAAGCCATTACATTCGCCACCGTTCACACTTATTTATTATATTATACCATAAATGTTTACACTTGTGTACCCCTAAAATCATTGACTTTAACACGCAAAAATAGTATTATGAGTTTAAAGGGATAAACATAGAAATGTAGTTTTAAGGATAGGTGATATGTATGGAACAGTTTATGCCTTTTCTTTGGTTAGGTTTAGCGGTAGTCCTTGGTATAATTGAGGTTTGCACAGCTCAGCTTGTGTCTATATGGTTTGTTATCGGTGCCTTTGTTACTGCTGTGTGCTCTGCAACTTTCCTCAGGGACTATATTTTCCTTCAGGTTATTGTGTTCATAGCTGTGTCAGCCTTGGCACTAATACTTACAAATCCTATTGTGAAAAGACTTAAAAGCTTTAATAAAACCAAGACTAACTCCGACAGGAATATAGGAAAAACCGCAATTGTTATTGCAGATATTGACAACACCACTGCCACAGGACTTGTAGAGGTTGACGGTTCACGTTGGTCTGCACGTTCAAAGACAGGGGACAAAATCTTGGCAGGCACGACTGTTATGGTCGAAGAAATACAGGGAGTCAAGCTTATTGTAACTCCCACAGCAAATTTTGAAAGCGAGGATTAATTTATGGGATGGTTAGGTAGTTTAGTGATTATCGCAATTATAGTTTTTGTTCTGATTGTAATTGTGAGAAATATCAAGATTGTACCTCAGGCTCACGCCTTTGTTGTTGAGCGTCTTGGTGCATATCATGCAACATGGGCAACAGGTCTTCATCTGAAGATTCCTTTCATTGACAAGGTTGCAAAGAAAGTTTCCCTCAAGGAGCAGGTAGTGGACTTTCCTCCTCAGCCTGTTATCACTCGTGATAACGTAACAATGCAGATTGACACTGTTGTTTACTTTGAGATTACAGACCCCAAGCTCTATACCTATGGCGTAGAGCGTCCCCTCAATGCAATTGAAAATTTAACAGCAACAACTCTCCGTAACATCATCGGTGATCTTGAGCTTGATAACACTCTTACATCAAGAGATACTATCAACGATAAAATCAGAATCATTCTTGATGAGGCAACCGATGCATGGGGTATCCGCGTTATCCGAGTAGAGCTCAAGAATATCATTCCTCCCCGTGAGATTCAGGACGCAATGGAAAAGCAAATGAAGGCAGAACGTGAGCGTCGAGCAAAGATTCTTGACGCAGAAGGTGAGAAGCGCAGTCAGATTCTTGTGGCAGAAGGTCTCAAGGAGTCTGCAATCCTCAGAGCAGACGCCGTTAAGGAGTCCAAAATCCGTGAAGCAGCAGGTGAAGCTGAGGCTATCCTCACAGTTCAGAAGGCGTATGCAGATGCTCTCAAAATGCTCAACGAGGCAGCGCCTACACAGCAGGTAATTGCTCTTAAGAGTCTTGAAGCCTTCCAGAAAGCTGCTGACGGCAAGGCTACAAAGATTATCATTCCTTCAGAAATTCAGGGTCTTGCAGGTCTTGCAACCTCTTTCAAAGAGATTTTTGCAACCGATACACCTAAGTCTACAGAAGAATAATAATTTATTTAATAAAAAAAGGAGACGTATTAATTTACGTCTCCTTTTTTCTATATCTGCTTGATTATTTTATAGAGATAACCTTGTAACCGCCTGACTCAACTGTTGTTTTGATTGCGTTATCATCAGCACTGTCACAGATAACTGCTGTGCCTGTCTCATGGCTGACTATTACATTTGCATCCAAAGGTTTCAGAAGCTCTGTAACACGCCCTGAGCAATGAGGACACATCATACCTTCGATATATACAGTTTTCATTGTGCATTTCTCCTTTCTGTTTTGAGTTTCATAACCTCGCTTTATTCTCTTAAGTCTCAATGCATTTGAAATAACACATATAGAGCTTAAACTCATAGCAATTGTTCCAATCATAGGGGATAGCTGTATTCCCATTGCATTATACAGCACACCTGCTGCAACAGGAATACCGATAGAATTATAAATCAGTGCCCAGAACAGATTCTCTTTGATGTTACGCATAACTCTTTTGCAGATATGCAGTGTAGTGTGTACATCTCTCAGGTCATTTTTTATGAGCACAACATCTGCAGATTCCATTGCAATGTCTGTGCCTGCTCCCAAAGCAATACCCACATCAGCTGCCGCCAGAGCAGGGGAGTCGTTAATTCCATCACCTACCATAGCAGTAGCGCTGTTTAACTGATACTGTCTGATAATCTCATTCTTCTCTGCAGGCATAAGCTCTGCACGGACCTCTGTAATTCCAACCTGAGCCCTGATGCTTTCTGCGGTTTTTCTGTTGTCGCCTGTGAGCATCACTGTGTCAATGCTGTCGCTTTTTAGCATTTTAATTGCTTCTTTTGCAGACTCTTTAATAGTATCTGCAATACCAATTACTGCCACAATATCAGTATTTTTCTTTACATACAGTGCAGTTTTGCCCTCACCTGATAATTTTTCGCCTGCTTCTTTGAGGAATTCACTCATTTTACCCTCAGCAACGAAGGAGTGGTTTCCGATTGAATATCTGTCGCCATTAACAGTAGCACTGACACCCTTGCCTGTAACTGACTCAAAATTTTCTGCCGTAACCGCTTCAGCCTTTGAAGTGTATTCTACAACTGCCTGTGCAAGTGGGTGGTCACTCATGCTTTCGATAGCTCTGCAAACTGATAAAACTTCTCCTTCGTCTGCAGCTTCGGTAATAACATCTGTAACCTCAGGTTTACCTTTAGTGATGGTACCTGTCTTGTCAAGCATAACGGTCTTAACCTTGCCGCCTGCTTCAAACACTTCAGCAGATTTTATGAGAATTCCCAGCTCTGCAGCTCTGCCTGTGCCTACCATAATTGCCGTGGGAGTAGCAAGTCCCAGTGCACAAGGGCAAGAAATAACAAGCACAGATATACCGAAGTTCAGTGCAAGCTCAAAATCCTTTGTCACCAAGTACCAAATAATAGTTGTAATCGTTGCAATAAGAATAACTGCAGGTACAAATATACGGCTGATTTTATCAGCAAGTCTTGCAATTTTCGGCTTTGTCAGGGTTGCTTCCTCCACAAGCTTTATAATACCTGCAAGGGTTGTTTCTTCTCCAACCTTCTCGGCTCTGAAGTGCACATATCCGTTTAAAAGGATAGTACCTCCCGTAACCTTTGATCCTGTGTGTTTCTGAGTTGGAATACTTTCGCCTGTTATTGCCGATTCATCAGCGGTACCTGTGCCGTTTATAACAATTCCGTCAGCGGGGAAGGTCATACCGCCCTTTACGATAACAATATCACCTTGCTTTATGTCCTTGGACTCAATTTCTGTTTCCACTCCGTCCACAAGTATAATTGATGTCTTGGGTGATAAATCCATCAGTTTTGTAACTGCACTTGTGGTCTTTGCCTTTGATTTGCTTTCAAGGTACTTGCCTATAGTGATGAAGGTGAGTATCATACTGGCAGACTCAAAGTAATAGTGGTCAGCACCGCCGTTTACCATCTGCCATATGCTGTAGCCTATTGAGGCTGTAGCACCAATGGCAATCAGAGAGTCCATATTTGGATTTAGTTTGAACAGTGCCTTAAAACCTGATACAAAGAACTTAAAGTTAAGCACCACAACAGGGAGTAAAAGTGCAATTTCTACAAAACCCTTAAGAAGGTTCTGTTCGTGAGTAAACAAATGAATACCCACCATATGTCCCATTGATACAATCATCAACAAGCATAGAAACACAGTGGACAATACAAGTCTTATCAGTATCTTCTTAGCGTCTTTATCAAGCTTCTCCTGCTTTTGCTTTGTATCTTCCTGTGCTTTTATGTTTGCATCATAGCCTGCATTTCTTACAGCCTTAATTATATCTTCTGAAGAAAGCCTGCTTTCATCATATATAACAGCCATAGTGTTTGTCAGCAGATTCACATCAGCTTTTTCAATACCCTCAAGTTTTCCCACAGCAGAGCCTACTGCGGCACTGCAGGCAGAGCAGGACATACCTTTAATATCAAAAAATTCGCTTTTCACACTATACCTCCATTCCTGATACTATGTAAATATTTTATCATACCTTGAGATAAAGTCAATGATACAAAAAACAGTGACCTCTGTCATTTTTGTGGCAGAGGTCACCTTTATAATCAGCTTGCGTTTTTCATTTGTAATCTTAATTTGTCAGCAATCATAGCAATAAATTCTGAGTTTGTGGGTTTGCCACGGCTGATGTGAATTGTATATCCGAAGTAAGAGTTCAGCACATCCACGTCGCCTCTGTCCCACGCAACCTCTATTGCATGTCTTATGGCACGTTCAACTCTTGATGAGGTGGTTTCGTACTTCTTAGCCACAGAGGGGTAGAGCTGTTTTGTTACAGCATTGATAACCTCAGGTCTTTCCACAGACATAATTATAGAATCTCTCAGATAATGATAACCCTTGATATGAGCAGGTACACCAATCTGATGAAGAATCTCGGTAACTCTCAGTTCAATGCCACCGGATAAATCAAACTTCTTAATAGCTCCTGCGGCTTTTTCTGCTTTGATAAGGTGTTTGATATTTTCCAGCAGATTCTCAAGGTTATAAGGCTTTATAACAAAGTAAGAAGCACCACTGCTCATAATTTCTCTTTCAAGGGCAGGGCTGTTGAATGTGGATGATATAACAAACAAAGGCTTCTCGTTCGAGCTTGCTTTGCTTATACTCCGCATAACCCCGATACTGTCAAGCTTTGACATAAAAACATCCATAAATACAACGCTGGGTTTGTGAGCTTTTATCTGTCTTATAACCTCTTCACCGTCTCTCTGGCAGAAAATTGGCTCAAAGCCTGATTCTTCAAATGCCTTCAGGTTTTCATTTGTGAATTCTGACTCTTCTTCGGTAATTAATAATTTAATGTTGCTGTCCATCTTCAATCCTCCAATAGATTTTATTTGATGGTGAAATAATACCACAAAGTGGTAAAAATAGCAATAGTTACCAGTAAATTTTTTTCATAAATTTAAATAATAACTTTGGATTAAAAATTTGACAGCAATTTTCGACTTTTAATTGCATGATTCTTTCAGAGTTTCCATCATCTTTTGTGCAAAGATTCCGTAACCGCAATCCACGTTGTCTACAATAACGTGTGTCACCGCGCCTACAAGCCTGCCGTCCTGAACAATAGGGGAGCCGGACATACCTTGCACAATACCGCCTGTTACCTCAAGCAGCTCTTCATCAGTAATTTTTATGACAATATCAGTGTCATTACTGTTTTTATTAATCCTCAATATTTCTGCCTCATAATATTCAGGTGTTTGCCCTTCTACAGTTGTATATATAAGTGCTTCACCTGTTTTTACTTCATTTTCTTCAGCTATCTCAATTTCACTTCCCGTAATCAGAGTTTCAGTTTTTCCGTATATTCCGTCATCATTATTAAGAATAGCTGTTCCTATTGATTCAGCAGTAAAATATCCGTTCAGTGTACCAACCTTGCTGTCACAACTTTTTGTAACTGTAGCAATACATGCTTTGTTTACTTCGCCGTAGGCAATAGGAATCAGAAGGTCTGTGTCTTTGTCACATATTCCGTGTCCCAAACCGCAGAATGAGTTTAAATCTTTTGAATAAAAGGTTATAGTGCCTATACCTGCTGCACTGTCTTTAACCCACATACCCGCCTTGTATATGCCTTGAGTATTTCTGCATGGCGTCAGCATAGTGTTAAAAGTTTCGTTTTCTCTTTTAAAAGTTAAATTAATTGCTTCACCTTGTGAATTTTCAATTATTTCAGATAATTCTTCGTTACTACGCAATTTCTGATTATTTGCAGAGATAATAATATCGTTGGGCTTTATTCCTGCTTCCTCAGCGGGACACCTTTGGTTTATATCACCTTTGACCTTTTCTGTTTTTATTACCATTACACCCTCAGAAAACATTTTTATACCAAAAGGATTACCGCCAAGTATTACTGTTTGTTCGGTACTTTCTGCTGCTGATATTGTGGCATAGCCTGAACTCAGCACCGAAAAAATAATTGTTATTAATATTAAATAAAATTTTTGCTTTTTCATTCTCCACCTCCTTTCTGACATTTATATTTTTTGCTTTACAAATATATTTAAAGTGGAAACAAAGCTTTGAAAAATTAATATTGCCAGAGTATATAGTTATCTATTGAAGAATTGCTGTTTAATTCTAATATTTTCAAGGGTTTATTAAATTTACACCTTGTGTTATAATATATTTGAGGTGAAAATCTTGATAAATATTCCCGATAAATGCAAATTGATTTTTAATATTTTGGAAGAAAACGGTTTTGAGTGTTTCGCTGTAGGCGGCTGTGTCCGTGACTCTATAATGGGTAATGAGCCCCATGACTGGGACTTTACAACCAATGCTTTGCCGGATGAAATCTGTCAGTGCTTTTGTGACTACACAACCATAGACATAGGCAGGGAATTCGGCACAATCTGCGTTGTTATTGATTCAGAGCCCTTTGAGATTACAACATACCGCTTTGACGGAGTGTATTCTGACTCAAGACATCCCGATTCTGTCAGCTTTTCCCGTAATCTGACAGAGGACCTTGCACGACGGGATTTTACAATCAATTCCATTGCCTATTCAGAAAGCCAAGGCTTCATAGACCCCTACAACGGCAGACAGGATATTGAGAATAAAATAATCCGCTGTACAGGTGTTGCTTATAAACGCTTTAGTGAGGATGCTCTGCGTATGCTTCGTGCCGTACGATTTGCCGCCAGATTAGGCTTTACCATTGAGAATTCCACTAAAGAAGCAATGCATATTCTCAAGGATAATCTCAGGTCCGTACATCCCCAGAGAATCCGCAAAGAGCTTACAGGTATTCTTATGGCAGAGAATGCTTCAGATATCCTACGTGAACACCGAAATGTGTTAGCTGTAATAATACCTGAGATTGCTCCTATGTTTGACCTTTCTCAGGTAAACCCTCATCACAAATATGATGTGTGGGAACATACACTTACTGCACTTAAAAACACACCAATTGATGAGCTTGTCCGTTTTGCTGTGTTCTTTCATGATATCGGCAAGCCGTCAGTAAAAACCACAGACGATAAAGGCACAGACCATTTCAAGAAACACCAGCTTGTAAGTGCACAGATGACACGGGATATACTCAGACGTTTCGGTTTTCCTAATAAGTTTATTGATAAGGTTTGCTCTCTTATTCATCATCACGATGAACGCTTCAGACTTATGGATGCGGATATCAGGCGTGTGCTTTCTGATATAGGTGAGGAGTTGTTCTGGAAGCTTATGGATGTAAGTCTTGCGGATATACTTTCCCAGTCAATGTATAAGAGAGAAGAAAAGCTTTCTCATCGAGAAGCTGTTATAAAGGTAGCAAAAGAGATAATTGCAAGAGGAGATTGCTACACACTTTCTCACCTTGTGGTGAAAGGTCCTGACCTTATCTCTATGGGCTTCAAGGGTGAGGCTATCGGACATGCGCTAAATGTGCTTTTGCGCCTTGTTATTAAGGGTAAGGTCACAAATTCCCGTGAAGAGCTTCTGTTTATGGCCAATTCTCTGCCCAGAGAATAAGCAGAATTTAAATTCTGACTCATTGACAAATTTTAATTGTTGATATAAAATTACCTGTGCGAGCGGATTGAGCAGTTGCGGGTATAAGTCCGAAAGGCTGTATCCGAGGAAAGTCCGAGCTCCATAGAGCAAGAATAACGGCTAACGGCCGCCGGGGGCGACCCTAGGGATAGTGCAACAGAGATATACCGCCTGATTTATCAGGTAAGGGTGGAAAGGCGAGGTAAGAGCTCACCGGAGTCGGGGAGACCCGACTGCCCTGTAAACCCTATTCGGAGCAACACCGTGGAGAGACACATAGCGTCTGCTCGGCGCGTCTTATGGAGGTGGCACTGAGCAGTGATGGCAACATCCTGCCAAGATAGATGACTGCTTACAACAGAACTCGGCTTATAGATTCACTCGCATAAAAAAAGAACCTGTCACTTCTTGACGGGTTCTTTTTTTATAAGTTATTAGGTTTATTGTTTACCTTTGTTAAGCAAGTCGTTTTTAATATCCCACAACTTCTGAGAAAGGTCAACATAGTATGTGTGAGGATTCTCAAATCTTGTAACCTCATCCCATAGTGTCTCCATCTGGCTTTCGCAGTAAGCCTTGATTTCATCAATATCAGGCATTTTCTCAATGAGTTTGCCGTTTTTAATGTATTTCTTTCTTATATCCACAGCACGGAAGTTTTCAATGGTCTTTCTTTTCCATGTGTTCACCGGGTCAAAAATCTCATAGGGCTTGGTGTCGTCAATAACCTCATCCTGCAGAGCAATGATATCAGCAATGGATTTTCCTGTTTCTTTGTCATAAAGTCTGTAAAGACGCTTGAAGCAAGGGGTTGTAATCTTGCCTACATTCTCGCTTATTTTGATTTTCGGAGTCATAACACCATCTTGCTCTGTAGCCACAAGCTTATACACGCCGCCGAAAACAGGGGAGGAGGAAGAGGTGATAAGTCTTTCACCAACGCCATAGGTGTCTACCTGTGCACCCTGAATCTGCATATCCTTGATAATAAACTCATCAAGAGAGTTGGAGGCACAGATTTTACAGTCCGCATAGCCTGCATTGTCAAGCATTTTCCTTGCTTTCTTTGAAAGATATGTGATGTCACCGCTGTCAATTCTGATACCCTTGGGTCTGTATCCCATAGGAGCAAGTACCTCATCGAATACCTTGATTGCATTGGGTACACCGCTATTCAGTGTGTTATAGGTATCTACAAGGAGTGTGCAGTTATTGGGATACAGCTTGGCATAAGACGCAAAAGCCTCGTATTCTGTGTCAAAGGATTGAATCCAGGAGTGAGCCATAGTACCCAACACAGGCACACCAAAATCTCTTTCGCAGATTGTACAGGCTGTACCACAGCAACCTCCGATATATGCTGCTCTTGCACCATATATTGCTCCGTCGTAGCCCTGCGCACGTCTTGAGCCGAATTCCATAACAGCTCTGCCCTTGGCAGCACGGCTTAAGCGGTTGGCTTTTGTAGCAATCAGACTTTGATGATTTATAGATAACAGTATCATTGTTTCAACAAACTGAGCCTGAATTATAGGACCTTTTACAGTAACAATAGGCTCACCGGGGAAGATAGGTGTTCCCTCAGGCACTGCCCATACATCACATTCAAACTTGAAATCTTTCAGATATTCAAGAAAAGCCTCAGAAAAACAATTCTTAGCTCTCAGAAATTCAATATCCTCATCAGTAAAATGCAGGTTTGTCAGGTATTCAACCATCTGCTCCACACCTGCCATAATAGCATAACCGCCCTTATCAGGGTTGCTTCTGTAAAACATATCAAAGTATGCAGTGCGGTCTTTTTGTCCGCTTTCAAAGTATCCGCCTGCCATTGTCAGTTCATAAAAGTCAGTCAGAAGTGTAAGATTTCTTTCGCTCAGCTTGTTGCTCATGGTATTTCCTCCTGATTAATATTCCTCATTGTGTTTAATATACAATACTATAATATCATTGTTTAATCTAAGATGAAAGTATATATTATAATTTTTGTTAAAAATACAGATAATACCCCTTGATTTTACGAATTTGTAATTCTCTTTGCTAAAATATATCATTTTTTTAATTTTATTTACAAAAAGGGGTTGTTTTTTTTCGATTAAGGTATTATAATTAAGTTCCACTAAAGTTTAATTGCAATTTAGAATTTTCTTGAAGAATTATTTTAGGTTTCGGAATATTAATTGAGGGAGATCAACAGTATGAGATTACGTAAACAAGAGCTCGGCGACCGCAATCTGGTTGGCGCAAGAGTTGAA
>JAZSLX010000116.1:0-15682 GCA_045535605.1 Ruminococcus sp. | reverse complement strand
CTCCTCAATCTTAGCAACAGCATCCTTAACGATAACCAGCTTGTCAGCATTAAGAATGTCATATACATTAATAGTGTTTACCTGTGCAGTCTTAACGCCTGCAATGTTGTTTGCGGACTTGATAACAAAGTTGTAAACCTCGGGAAGAACGATGAGTGTCTTCTTCTGAGCGCCAACTGCTGCGAGCATGTCTGCAACAGTCTTTGTCTTGAACTCTGTCATTGTGAGGGAATCAAGAATGATGATCTCCTCTGCTGCACACTTTGCGGAAAGAGCAGACTTCATAGCAAATCTTCTTACCTTCTTGTTAACTGTGAAGCGATAGCTTCTGGGCTTGGGTGCAAAAGCAACACCACCGTGAGTCCACTGGGGAGCTCTTGTTGAACCCTGACGAGCACGACCTGTGCCTTTCTGTCTCCAGGGCTTCTTGCCGCCACCGGAAACTTCTGCTCTTGTGAGAGCGGACTGTGTGCCCTGTCTCTGGTTTGCAAGGTAGTTAACTACCATGTCGTGCATAACAGCCTCGTTGGGCTCTATACCGAAAATAGCATCTGCAAGATCGATTGTGCCAACCTTCTTGCCTGCCATATCTAATACTGCTACGTTAGGCATTTATAACTCCTCCTCCCTATCACTTGATATCTCTGATAACAACATAACCGCCGTTTGCACCGGGGATTGCACCCTTGATAGCGATAAGGTTGTTCTCAGCATCAATCTTTACTAATGTGAGGTTCTTAACGGTAACCTTCTCTGCGCCAAGGTGACCTGCCATCTTCTTGCCCTTCCATACTCTGGAGGGAGAAGAACAAGCACCCATAGAACCGCCGTGACGTGCAACAGGACCGGAACCGTGAGTCTCCTTCAAGCGTCCGAAGTTCCCACGCTTGATAACGCCTGCATAACCTTTACCCTTGCTGGTACCGGTAACATCTACCTTCATACCTGCCTCAAAAACGTCTGCCTTGATGATGTCGCCAACGCTGTATGCGTCGCAATCGTCAAAACGGAACTCCTTGAGAACCTTCTTAGGGGCAACATTTGCCTTATTGAAATGACCCTGCATAGGCTTGGTAACCTTGTTAGCTTTCATGTCACCAAAACCAATCTGAACAGCTGTGTAGCCGTCAGTCTCAACTGTCTTCTTCATAGAAACAACGCAGGGGCCTGCTTCTACAACAGTTACGGGAACTACATTTCCCTTCTCGTCGAAGATCTGAGTCATACCGATCTTCTTGCCGATTAATGCTTTCTGCATTTTATTTTCCTCCTTTTAAGGTTATTGGTCGGTGGCGATGTAGTCATCCGCCGACTTGACCCTGTCTGCTTGTAGGTTGATAACCGAACCTTAAGTCCTATCAGAACTTAATCTCGATTTCAACGCCGGCAGGGAGCTCAAGATTAGTAAGAGCATCTACAGTTTTGTTTGAGGGTCTGAGTATATCGATCAGACGCTTGTGAGTTCTCATCTCGAACTGCTCGCGGCTGTCCTTATACTTATGAACCGCACGAAGAATTGTAACAACCTGCTTCTCTGTGGGAAGGGGAACAGGACCGGAAACTCTGGCACCTGTACGCTTAGCTGTCTGAACAATTCTCTCTGCAGACTGATCTACCAGCTGGTGATCGTAGCCCTTTAATCTGATTCTGATTTTTTCCTTGACTGCCATAAAAACGCCTCCTTAAATATTTTTGAGTTGGCGGGCTTTGATGCCTTCCAGACTCCTTGGCTTTTTCATTACACACGGCCGGGTGTTTCATCACCCCGCATTAAAAAAGCCGATTAACTTTTCTGTTAACCGGGAAGTCTTGAAAAGCAAAAGTGCACACTTCGGGCATAGCAACCCCAATGTCCGTTTGTGCATTCAAATTTTCTTTCGCCCGGTTTGAAATCGGACATACTCCACGGAAAAACCGGCTGAAAAGCCGCAACCTCCCGCTTCATCGCATATCATTATTGCAGTCACGCATCGCTAATTATATATTATATATAGGGCAAAATCAAGGGTTTTGGGCGATTTTTCTCTGGAAATTTCTTGTAGAAATATAGAAAAATTTTAAGTGAAATTTTGTTGAAAGTGCACAATACAAAATTTTGTGTTTATTTTTGTAGCTACCCTATATATTGTGGTTTTTCCGTAACAAAAACACAAATTCACTAAAATCAATTTAGTGCAATAAAGAAAACTCAAACGGACGGCTCAATAAAAAACCGCCCGTTTTTATAAAATTTTATAGATTTTTATGAAAATTGAGTAATTCTCCCGCGCATACGGACTCTTTAGATGCTTGTAGGGATGAGCATTGCTCATCCGAAACCTTGTAAGTCCTGCCTCGATATGAGACATTTGCGGACGGGCACTGCCCGTCCCTACGCGGTGTTAATCAACATAGAAATCATCTCTTTCCCAATTAATGGGATTATGCTCAATATACGACCATTTTTCGTTGTAATCCTTTTGATTTCTGATTATATGGTCGTAAAACCTACTCTGCCAAATAGAAAAACCCACTTGCTTCGTGACAAAACCTTTCATCTGCTGAACGATACGTGACAACGTTGGAGCACAACCGCCATCACGCGTAGGGACGACCATTGGTCGTCCGTCCTCTGTAGAAAGAACCCTTATCAGCATATGAATATGATTTGGCATAATCACAAACTTATCAACAGAGACATTAAAATAGTGTTCCGATATATTTTTGATAGCACACTCAACAAATTTGCCAATCCTGGACAAAACAACCTCATTATAGTTTCTTACAGGCATTTTGCATTTTGAAGTATCCCAAAAATACTTCTTATGCCCGGAAGTACATACGGTAATAAAATACACACCGGGACTGCTATAATCATATTCTTTAAGACGTATGATCTTTCGTTTAGGCAATTCCATTCTTATCACCTGAACTTATACTTATGCGGACGGGCAGTGCCCGTCCCTACGCGGTTAAACCTTCTGCACAACTTCGCCCTGCTTCTTATAAATTGAATTCTCCTCAACGTAGCCTCTTACAAAAGAGAGAGGATAAACATTTGTGCCTCTGCCGATAACGGAGCCGGGATTCATAACTGTGTTACAGCCGATGTCGCCGAAGTCGCCAATCATAGCGCCGAACTTCTTAACACCTGTAGGCACCTTTTCACCTCGGAAGTTTACTGTTACAAGGGATTTATCCGCCTTAAGGTTAGATGCAATAACACCTGCACCTGTGTGAGCCTTGTAGCCGTAAATGCTGTCACCTACATAGTTATAGTGAGGTGTCTGCACGCAATCAAAGAGAATACAGTTTTTTAGCTCTGTGGAGTTACCTACTACAGCACCCTTGCCTACAATAGCGTTACCTCTTATATATGCACAGTGTCGGATTTCTGCCTCCTCGTCAATAATCAGAGGACCTGTGAGAGAAGCAGTAGGAGCAACCCTTGCACTCTTCGCAACCCAGATATTCTCCCCTATTTTGTCGAACTTATCAGCACTGAGAGTTTCTCCCAGCTTCATTATGTAATCAGAGATAAGGGGCAGAAGCTCCCAAGGATACTCCCTGGACTCAAACAGCTCCCTTGCAATTGTCTTTGAAAAGTCAAACAGATTTACAGATTTAAGTTCATTCATACCAAAACCTCCTGAATATTTATGTACAGGCTTTCAGGATCTTTTCCCTATACCCTGAAGCCGTCTGTCAATGTTGAATTTTTTAAATATAAGGTAAACAGCCAGAGCTGACAAGAGCCCAACCGCAATACCAAAGAGCACGTCTGTAGGGAAATGCACAAACAGGTACATCCGTGAAAGTCCCACTATAAGTGCCACCACCAGTGCAGGAATACCAAGTTTCTTATTATAGGCAAATATTCCCCCTGCCGCCGCAAAGGATGAGCCTGTGTGTCCTGAGGGACAGCTGTAAGAGGATGGTGCAGAAATTGCAAGTGGTACAGAGGGGTCAATTACACAAGGACGTTCCCTGCAAATAATGTTCTTGAGTCCCCATTCACCCACTACCAAAGCCACAAGCATAGACGCAAGCAAAGCCGTACCTGCCACACGGGTTTTGCGGAATATAAGAAGCATTCCTCCAAGCACAATCCAGAAAAGCCCTGCATAAAAAGCACGGTCAAGAAAAGCCCCAACCAAGTCCAGAAAGGGTGTGCGTATATTCTCCTGTATCCAGTACAGGATATTAAAATCAAATTGGGTAATAAACTCCGCCAAGCTCATATCTCCTTATATAAACATATATAATATTATATCACGGATAAAACTGATGAGCAATAAATAATTATTGAAAACACAGGAAAATATCAGCATAATAATATTGACAAAACAAAAGCGAATTGATATAATTACTGTTGCTACCAATGAGGGCCATTAGCTCAGTTGGTTAGAGCAACCGGCTCATAACCGGTTGGTCCGGGGTTCGTGTCCCTGATGGCCCACCATATAATACGGCAGTAATACCAACCGGTATTACTGCCGTATTATTTTTCCCGTAGTGGTGACATCAGGGGCTCGAGGCGACTGTGCCAAGGAAGAAATGCTCTTGCAATTCTTCCGCAGGTAAAAATGATTCGGGGAATCATTTTTAAGGAGAGCGTTGATGCTGTTTTAATTTTTCACACGCCCCATCAAACGAGGTGGGTGCTACCCTCTTAACAAAACAAACTGATGGCCCACCAGACAAAGAACAGATACCATATGGTGTCTGTTCTTTTTTTTGCATAGAATCATCTCAGGCACTCGAACCCTGAGCGGTATTTTTTCGTCTTAATTCTGTTGCATTAGCCTTTCATCACTGATATACTGTATATGTATATTATTATTTGCTATAATGGAGGTAAACTATGGCACAGATTAAAGCATTCAAGGGACTCAGATTCAATTGCGACAAGGCTGGCTGTATAAAATCCCTTTGCTGTCCCCCATACGATATTATCAGCGAGGAACAGAGAAAATGCTACCTTTGCAACAACGAAAGCAACATCATCCGTCTGGAGCTTCCAAAAGAGGGTGAGAATCCCTACGCCACGGCAAGCGACGTGCTCAGGATGTGGGAGGATATGGGAATACTTATCCGTGAGGCTCAGGAGGCTCTCTACATCTACGAGGAGGAGTTCACTGCCTACGGAGAGAGAAAGTCCATCAAGGGTCTTATCTGCCGTCTTAAGGTAGAGGAATTCTCAAAGGGTGTTGTTCTTCCCCACGAGTTCACACTCTCCAAGGCTAAAGAGGACAGACTCAACCTGATGAAGGCTACAAACTGCAACTTCAGCCAGATTTACGGTCTTTATATGGACGAGGAGCACACTTCACTGTCCACTATCGACGCACTCTCACAGGGTGAGGCTGACCTTGAGTTCACAGATGATGACAACATCACCCACCGTCTGTGGATTGTAACTGATAAAGAGGCAATAGAGAAGCTGTGTGCTGATTTTGACGAGAGAAAGATTTATATTGCCGATGGACATCACCGCTATGAAACCGCTCTTAACTACCGCAACTGGTGCAGAGAACAGGGCATTGCCAAAGAGGGAGATGCCTGCGACTACCAGATGATTTTCCTCTGCGATATGGGTCACCCCGGACTCGTTGTATTCCCAACACACAGACTTGTCCGCGACCTTGACAACTTCAACAAGCAGGAGGTCCTTGCAAAGTGTGCCGAGTTCTTTGAAGTTGAAAGCAGAACTGATACAGAAAATATGGAGAAAGTCCTTGCAGATAATGATAAAGAGGGCAAGAAAGCTTTCGGCTTCTACACAGGCAAGGGTCAGTGGTATCTCCTCACCCTCAAGTCCCTCAGCATTATGGATGAGCTTCTGCCTGAGCTATCCACAGCTTCCAGACAGCTTGACGTTACTGTTCTGCACACACTTATTCTTGAGAAGATTTTCGGCATTGACAAGGAGAATATGGCACAGCAGATTAACCTTACCTACACCAAGTTCTTTGAGGAGGCTATCTCCTGTGTTGACTGTGGCAAAGCTCAGTGCTCCTTTGTTCTCAACCCCACCAAGGTAGAGGAAATCCGTGATGTTGCATCTGAGGGTGAGAAAATGCCTCAGAAATCCACATACTTCTACCCCAAGATGATAACAGGTATGGTAATGAATAAGCTGGACTGATAAATCTGTTTTCGGAAACTCAGAATATGAAACAAAATACAACAGGCAACGCTTTTTACGGCGTTGCCTGTTTTCATAAGCTTCCTCTTTGAGGGAGCTGTCAAAGCCACAAGGGTTTGACTGAGGGAGTAACATATTCCCTCTTAATTTTTACTTATTTTTCACTCTTCTGAGCTGTGGATCTGTCAGGTCAAAAACCTTAGTAAGCACCACGCCCACAATGATTGTAAGTACCATCTCAGGAAGCATATAACAGCCGTTGTATGCAAGAGAGAACAGAGCAATGGGAAGCTCGCCCGAGGGGTCTGCCCACACAGTAATACCTGTTACAAAATGGCACAGGAATCTGAGCACACAGCCAACGCCCACACCTAAAGAGAACTCAAGCCACTGGTGTTTGAGCTTGCCTCTGAAAACTCCGCCAAAGCCAAGCACACCATAAGCTATCAGATAATCAAGGAAGATAATGGCAACCACTGCCACCCAGTTGGTAGCATAGCTCAGGTTATCAAGTCCCAGCACCATCTGAATAAGTCCGTAGGTAAAGCTTGTGACAAAGCCCCAGCCCATACCGTAACGGTAAGCGATCAGAAACACAGGAAGCATAGACAGAGGAGTCAGCTTACCGCCAAAGGGCATATCAATCAGCGGTATCATACTGAGGACTGTTGCTGCCGCAAGCATAATTGCACTCTCTGTGAGTCTGCGTACAAAATTGATTTTCACTGCAAAATCACCTCATAAAATTATATTCAACAAAACAGAAGATATTTTCCTGCAAAGAAAAACAGCACTGCATACCGGTCTGCAGTGCTGATAAAATCAGTGAATCTACTCCCTACGCCGGCATTATCCGTATCAGGTTATAGGGTCAGAGAAGCACATTAATTCTCAATCTCAGCCGACTTGCCGTCAGCACCCCTGTTTTGTTTGATTTAATTGTAAACTACTAAAGCTTGATTGTCAAGTACAATTTGCGGAAGATGAAACCATCACTTGCCGTAAATGCTGACAGAGTCCTCGCAGTCAAGCTCTCTGAGTCTTACTGCAATAATCTCCTCATGAGATGTGGGGATATTCTTGCCCACAAAGTTAGCCCTTATAGGAAGCTCTGAGTGACCTCTGTCAATAAGCACACAAAGCTGAATACGTGCAGGTCTGCCAAGGGACATAACAGCGTCCAGTGCCGCCCTTGCTGTACGGCAGGTGTAGATAACATCATCCACCAGCACTACGGTCTTGCCCTCAACAGAGAAAGGCACATCTGTGGAGGAAACCACAGGAGCACCGCCCTTTGCAATATCGTCACGGTGCAAGGTTATATCAAGGGCGCCCACCTCAGGAGCTATACCCTCAATCCTGCCGATGTACTCTGAGAGTCTGTGTGCCAAAGGCACACCTCGGGTGCGGATACCGATAAGGCACAGGTTTTCTATGCCGTTGTTCTTCTCACATATCTGATGGGCAATTCGGATAAGGATTCTGTCAATATCCGACTCAGCCAGTATCTTTGCTTTGAAATTCATAAAATCACCTCATAAGGGCAAATAAAAAACGCCTGCGTAAAACAGACGAGTCACAAAGAAAGCATAAATTCATATCTTGTGGGTATCGCTGTACCGCATTTAAAGATATTTTATTACACCTCAATAATAGCACAGGCGGTATATCAAGTCAACATTTTTCGCACAGGCTGCAGCACTCATAAGTATACACAAAATACAGCAAGAATATATCTTAAAATACAGATATTCCCGTTATATTTCCCCATTTCGGTTGACAAGTTTTCATTAATGTATTACTATATTCAGGTATAGGATTTTCTAATAAAAGGGAGGACCTGTTATGAAAAACACAGAAAAAGTAATGGAAAAAATCGTTGCCCTTTGCAAAGGCAGAGGTTTCGTATATCCCGGCTCTGAGATTTACGGCGGTCTTGCAAACACCTGGGACTACGGCCCCTTGGGTGCAGTGCTTAAGGCTAACATCAAAAATGCCTGGATGAAGAAGTTTGTTCAGGAGAACAAATACAACGTGGCTCTTGACTCTGCTATCCTTATGAATCCCCAGACTTGGGTTGCATCAGGACACCTTGGCGGTTTCTCTGACCCCCTTATGGATTGCAAGGAGTGTAAGACACGTCACAGAGCTGATAACCTTATTGAGGACTTTGACGGCACTAATGTTGCAGGCTGGAGCAACGAGGATATGATGCAGTACATCAGAGAGCACAGCATCCCCTGTCCCAACTGCGGCAAGCACAACTTTACCGACATCCGTCAGTTCAACCTTATGTTCAAGACCTTCCAGGGCGTTACTGAGGACAGCAAGAGTGAGATTTATCTCCGTCCCGAGACTGCTCAGGGTATCTTTGTAAACTTCCAGAATATTCAGCGCACAAGCCGTAAGAAGGTTCCCTTCGGTGTTGCTCAGATCGGTAAATCCTTCCGTAACGAGATTACACCAGGTAACTTCATCTTCCGTGTTCGTGAGTTCGAGCAGATGGAGCTTGAGTTCTTCTGCAAGCCCGGCACAGACTTAGAGTGGTTTGACTACTGGCGCAGCTTCTGCCGTGACTTCCTGTACTCTCTGGGTATCAAGGAAGAAAACCTGAGACTTCGTGACCATAGCGCTGAGGAGCTTTGCTTCTACTCCAAGGCAACCACAGACTTTGAGTACCTCTTCCCCTTCGGTTGGGGTGAGCTTTGGGGTATTGCTGACAGAACAGACTATGACCTTACTCAGCACCAGACAGTATCAGGCAAGTCTATGGAGTACTTTGACCCCACAGACAATTCCCGCTATATCCCCTATGTTATCGAGCCTTCACTGGGTGTTGAGAGACTCTTCCTCTCAATCATCACAGAGGCTTATGACGAGGAGGAGGTTTCTGAGGGTGACACAAGAGTTGTGCTTAGACTCCACCCAGCACTCGCTCCCTTCAAGGCTGCAGTGCTTCCCCTTTCAAAGAAGCTTTCTGAGAAGGCAGAGGAAGTTGCAGATATGCTCTCCAAGCACTTCCCCGTTGAGTTTGACGATGCAGGCTCTATCGGTAAAAGATACCGTCGTCAGGACGAAATCGGCACACCTTTCTCAATCTGCTACGATTTCGATTCTCTTGAGGACAATTGTGTTACAGTTCGTGACCGTGACACCATGGAACAGGTAAGAATGCCTATTTCCGAGCTTGCACAGTATCTCACAGAGAAGTGTGCATTCTGATAAGCACTTTACAATAAACAAAATAGCATTAATAAACAGCAACAGGACGTTCAAAAATGAACGTCCTGTTTTTTTACTCCTTCCGTCATTTACAACGCAAATGCCACGTTCCACCGCGTAGGGACGACCAACGGTCGTCCGCAAGGCTCCTTTGTGTAAAGGGGGCACCGCAGGTGACTGAGGGATTGTAGCAGAGAAGATATCCTTTCAACCAAAGTTTCTGCTCAAGGCAAAGGTCTGACAATCCTCCCGTCTGTGCTTTGCACAGCCACCCTCCTTTACACAAGGAGGGCTTTAAAGGCTCCCTCTATGAGGGAGGCTCAACAAGGAATCATATTAAGGCAGGACCAAGCCCCATTCCTACACATATACAAAAACCTCCCAAGTTTCCTTGGGAGGTTAAGTAATTCTAAATTAGAATTTGCAATCAAAGGTTATTGATTACTCAGTAACTCTCTTCTTGCGTGCGAAGAAAACAACTGCTGCAGCTGCGAGCATCATTGAGATAGCAATGTAAACGATTGTTGTCTCCTGACCTGTTGCTGTTGTGCTGGGATTAGGAATCTTAGTTGTGTCATCCTTCTCGGGAGCAGCAGACTCAGCCTTTGTCCATGCGATACCTGTAACGCCGGAATCCTTGATGAGCTTCTCAACAGAATCCTGACCGAGGCCGAGAGCCTTAGCAGTATCGTCGATGATAGCCTGATCTGTCTTACCGGAGTAAGTTCTTGCGCTGTCAAGCTTTGTGCCTGTGATGAAATCAGTGAACATAGTCTGAACATCCTGAACAGGAACGTTACCTACAACGTTACCGATAGATGTGATAGCAAGAACAGGGCCGTAAGCAGCCTTGGACTGGTTCTTCCAGTAAGCTGCTACTGCTGTCTTGTTGCTATCCTCAGGGTTCTCAAACTTTGTACCGTCACAGTAAACTGTGTCGCCAAGGCAAGCTGTGGAGAAAACTGTGTCATATGTCTGCATACCTGTGTCAGCAGAGAAGATTACGCAGTATGTGCCTGCGCCAAAGCCGGAGAGCTTAGTTGTATCATAGGAATAGATACCGTTACCCTCGTCTGTGCACTTCTCCTTCTTGGACTGCCAGTTGAAGAAAGCCTCACCGCCAACAGGCCATACATGACAGAAAACAGCATTAACGTTGTTCCAGTCGGAAGGAAGTTCGAAATAGATTTTGGTGTCAGCAGCAGAAACGCCGATAACAGCCATGCTTGCTACCATTACAAGAATCATAGCAAGGCAAAGGATTTTCTTGAACATTGGATTTTACCTCCTAAAAATTTCGTTCGAGATTCTTCTCGTCATCAATGATTATACTACAAAAGTTTCAAAACTGCAATACTTTTTACAAATAATCGTATTAACGAATTGCACAAAAATGGTATTGCTAATTTTACAATAATCAACCCCTTGTGCAAAATCACCATGATAATTCAATATATCTGTGTCTGACAAAACACAAAAGCCCTCAGTTGGCTTCGCCGACCAAGTCAGAGCATGAAATCAAAAAAACAGCGTACTGAGCTTTTACACTCAATACGCTGCTCGAATTGTTCAGTATTTATCTGAAAAGGAATTATTTGAGGTAAGACTGACCGGAAGGTCCGATTGCACCGCTGATGCCTGTGAAGCCTGATGCACAGCAAACGTATACTCTCATGTTACCCTTACCTGTGGAGGAAACTGTGAGTGTGCCGTTTGTAACGTTCTTAACATCACCTGTAACAGCGTCGATGTACTTGCCGTTGGGAAGGTTCTTGAATGTTGCGCCGTCTGTAACTGCTACGCAAGCGAGGCTGTCGATACCCTCGGAAGCATTTGTGTAACGACGGATGTATGACATCTCACCGCCCTGAACGTAAGCACCGTCGTGTGTGTACTGACCCTTCTGGAGAGCAGGGATAGCACGGCGGATAGCGTTAAGCTTCTGGAGATGCTTGGAAAGAGTAGAGTTCAGAGTATTTGCAACTGTACCTGATGCAGTGTACTGGCTGAAGTCTGTTGCATTAACTGAGCCCTCAAGGTGGTCGCCAAGGTATGCACGGCCTGTATTTGCAAGAGGTGCGTTGGGACCAACATCAATGGGAAGGTCCTTAGCAAACTCAATCTCTGTGCCATAGTATACGCAAGGAATACCGCGGAATGTGAAGATGAGGTTAAGGTTCTCAGCCCAAGCCTGTGTGCCCTGGCTGTAACGGGTCTTCTCCATGCCGTCAGGACCGTAGTCGTGAGAGTCAACGTACATAACGTTCCATGTGGAATCGTTGAAGTACTGGTCCTCTGCATAACCTGCTCTTACAGCATTGTAAGCATTCTCAAAGTTCCAGTGCATTGTAAAGTCGATAACACCTGTACCATTGGACTTGGAGTAGTCGGGAGTATGGTAGTTGATACCGTTGAGGAATGCATTTGTAGAGGTGGGAGCACCTGAGGGATTGTTGTAAGCCTCATAGTGGTTGATAGACTTCTGGATGTTAGCTGTGGGGCTTGATGTATCCCAGTTGCCAATCCAGGCAGAGTCAAGCTCTTTCCATGTGAAGAAAGCAGGTGAAGAAGAAGGAATGTTGTGGTTCCATGTCTCACGAACACGTGAGCAAACCTCACCGAAGATGTAGAAGTCCTCAATATTCTGGAACTTGGGGAAGTATGCGCTGTTGAGAGTCCAGCGGTTGATGTGCTTCTCTGTATCAAGACGGAAAGCGTCAACGCCCATATCTACATACTCAAGGTATGTATTTGTGATATACTCTGCAACTTTGTTGTTCTCTGTGTTGATATCAACGCAGTCACCTGCCATGGAGCCCTGCTGCTCAATGGGAGACTCGTAGCCCATGCCTGTCTCACGGTGATAGTGCTCGTTCTTGTTAAGCTGGCTGTTGGGACCGCTCTGGTGAGACTTCAGGCAGTCAAGTCTTGCCTGGAACTGGAGTCCGGGATCAAGGTTGTCATAGTTGGGATAATGCTGTGCAAGAGCAGAGCCAGGGAGAACTGTCATACAGTCAGCTGTGCCCAGATCCTGAATCTTGTCATACTCCTTTGTGAAGAGAGGCTCAAGCCATGCTTCACCGAAGTTACCTGTGTGGTTCCAAACTACATCCTGAACAATCTTCATATCCTTCTCGTGAGCGGCATCAATAAGATCCTGATATGTAAAGTCAGAGGACTCGTATCTGGGGTCAACCTTGCCGAAGTCAAAGGCATGATAGCCGTGGTAGTCGTAGCCTGAAGCGTTTTCTACAACGGGAGTAATCCAGATAGCGGAGAAGCCGAGAGCCTTGATGTAATCCAGCTTATCAGCAAGACCCTTGAAGTCACCGCGCCATGCGGGGTCGGAATCGGGGTTGTTAGCCTGACCGTCGTCCCAGCAGTGAACGTTGTTACCCTTGTCACCGTCATAGAAACGGGTTGTAATTACGAAGTAGATGGACTCTTCACGGAAGTCACCGCGCTCTGCGGGAGTGGGATTGGGAGATTTGCTCCATTTACCGTTCTTGTAGTACCAGTCACCTGTCTGACGGGTAAGCTCAGAAGAGAGCTGACCTGCAAGGGTGCTTGTACCGTTTGTAAACATAAGATTGATTTTTGTAGATGTAGGGAAGCTGTACTTGTACCAGTTAGCACCGGATGCACTATCTGCAGTCATCTTCACACCGGGGTATGTGGTCTCCAGATTTGTAGGAAGAGCATTCCAGTAGTAGATAGAAGGAGTACCGCCCTCGTGGTAAAAATGGATAGTGATACCTGCGGCACCTGTCTCAGCAATTTCCTCCTCTGCTGCAAAAGCAGAGAAAACACCAACGCCGAGGCACATAGCCAGACACAGTACAAGTGCAACAATTGACTTAATACGTTTCATCAGTATCAATCCTCCTTTTCTGAAAATTTATCTTTGTGCTTAAAAGCAATACCGTAGTCAGAACACCGCAAACACCTGTCAGCGGTGTTCTGTATTATTAATAATTATGGTAATTAATTAATTACTTAAGGTAAGTAAGGTTTGTTTCACCAACAACACCATTGATGCCTGTGAAACCTTGGGCACAGCAAACATAAACTCTTGCATTTGCAGTGCCAATGGAAGGAACAGTAAGTGTTCCGTTTGTAACGTTCTGAACATCACCTGTAACAGCGTCGATGTACTTGCCGTTGGGGATACCCTTGAAGGTTGCACCGCCGGAAACTGTTACCAGTGCCAGGCTGTCAACACCCTCCTTAGCATCAGTAAAGCGGCGGATGTAAGCCATATTACCTGATACGTACTTGGAGTCAACTGTGTACTGACCCTTCTGCAGGGCAGGAACAGCACGACGAACAGCATTGAGCTTTGTGATATGCTTGGAA
Organism: Ruminococcus sp.; assembly: GCA_045535605.1. Classification (GTDB taxonomy): domain Bacteria; phylum Bacillota; class Clostridia; order Oscillospirales; family Acutalibacteraceae; genus Ruminococcoides. Next base: position 1,977 of record JAZSLX010000116.1, on the reverse strand, counting down.
AGTGTGGAGTTCAGAGTCTTTGCAACCTCGCCTGATGCAGTGTACTCACTGAAGTCAGTTGCAGTAACTGTACCCTCAAGGTGGTCACCAAAGTATGCACGGCCTGTCTCTGCAAGAGGTGCATTGGGACCAACGTCAATGAGAACATCCTTCTGGAATTCAATCTCACCGCCGTAATAGAGGCAGGGGATTCCGCGGAATGTGAACATAAGGGAAAGATTCTCTGCCCATGCTTGAGTACCGCCTGCAAAACGCTTGCTCTGACCGCGGTCGGGAGCATAGTCGTGAGACTCAACGTAAACAACGTTCCATGTAGAGTCGTTGTAGTACTTATCCTCAGCCTTTGCAACACCGAAAGCGCCGCCTGCGCTGTCAAAGCACCAGTGCATCTGGAAGTCGATAGCGCCCATACCTGAGGACTGTGAGTAATCAGGTGTGTGGTATGTAATGCCGTTTAAGAACGCATTGGTAGAAGTAGGCTGATTGTTTACATTGTCGTACTTGCTGTAGTGGTCAAAGGTGAGGTTCATATTCTCGTTAATCTGCTCAGCGGTTGCGTTGGTGTTCATATTCCACTGAGAGAGCAGAGTGTTATCAGGCTCATCCCATGTATAGAACTGAGCAGACTCACAAGCGTGGTCACGGTACCATACCTGACTGTAACGACAGCAGATTTCACCGAACATATAGAAGTTGCTGTTACCTGCGTCCTTAGCGGCATCGTTGATAGCATCGTTGTACATTGCATTCAGAGAAAGTCTGGAAATGTGACGTACTGTATCAACACGGAAGCCGTCAACGCCCATATCAAGGTACTTGGAGTAAGCCTTGACAATATAATCTGCAACAGCAGGATTCTCTGTGTTAAGGTCTACGCAGTCACCTGCAATCTGACAATACTTACAGGTCCAGTCGTCCCAGTTAAGGCTCTGGAAGTAACCTGTATGATAGTAGTTGTTGGGATTGAACTTGGGGTCTGTGGACACCTTTTCCATTCCGTAGTCAACAGCAGACGGATGTGTACCTGTAGAGTTGTTTGCACCTGCAGCAGAAGCAGTATTCTTCATCAGATTAAGACGAGTATCATACTGCTGCTGGGGCTTGAGTGCCCAGTATTCTTCCGGAGAGGACACACCGCAAGCCTCAAGGAGATAATCTGTAGGAATCATACACTCCTCAAGATTTGAAAGGTCTGCAGTTTCGTCCTTCTCAAATACAGGACAGAAGAATGCCTCGCCAAAGTTACCTGTGTGCTGCCATACAACGTCCTGAATAATCTTCATATCCTTGTCGTGAGCAGCCTGAATCAGGTCTTCGTATGTGAAGTTATCGGATTCGTAACGAACATCAACAGAGCTGAAGTCCATAGCATGGTAGCCGTGGTAGTCATAGCCTGAAGCGTTTGTTACAACAGGAGTAATCCAAACAGCAGAGAAGCCGAGAGCCTTGATATAATCAAGCTTATCGGCAAGACCCTTGAAGTCGCCTCGCCAAGCGGGGTCAGAGTCGGGGTTGCCTGCCTGTCCGTCATCCCAGCAATGAACGTTGTTACCTGTGTCACCGTCGTAGAATCGGGTTGTGATTACAAAGTAAATAGTATCCTCACGCATATCAGAGGGGTCGTAATCATCGGGAAGGTCGGGGTTTGTTCCGCGCCACTTGCCGTTTTTGTACCACCACTCACCTGATGTACGTGTAAGCTCAGGAGACAGCTGACCATCCAGCTCGGATGTGCCGTCTGTGAACATAAAATTGATTTTTGTGGAATCCTTAAATGTATACTTGTACCAGTTTCCACCTTCCTGGGATGCATCCAGTGTCATCTTAACACCGGGATAAGCGGTCTCTATATTTTTGGGAAGTGCGTTCCAATAGTAGATGTAGGGTGTAGTGCCCTCGCACTTGTAGTATACAGTAATGCCTGCAGCCTCTGTATCAGCACCTGTAGTTGCCAGGTCATCTTTGGCTGCTGAAACA
>JAZSLX010000086.1:0-23553 GCA_045535605.1 Ruminococcus sp. | reverse complement strand
AATATCGGAAAGTCCTAAGATGTAGACATAGTTTGCTGTTGCAAGGCGAATCTGTTTGCAATCGGCATTAACCTGTTCACTTGAGAGCAGGTCGCCATTGTAGCGATAAAGATGAACACCCTGAGTATCGCACACTGCAAGTCTGTCCTTATATGTGCTGACAGAGATTAAAGCCTTGTCGGTTTCTATTGTTTTCTCTGTTTTACCAGAGGAATTAACATATTCAACACTGCAGTTTCTGCCGTCACCGCTACGTGAAAGAGAAAGTGCAAGGACGCCAACATCTGTGTTTATATCGTAAGCAGTAAGAGTCATCTGGCTGTAGGATTTTTTGTTAAGACCGGAGAACTTGCTGCCGTTTACAACATAAGAGGATGTTGAGCCAATAGCACAAACTGAGTTACGACTTAAGTAGTCGCAATCAAAGAGCATATCACCTGTTATAAGGTGCTTGGCTATGGGTTCCTCTTTAGAGAAATCCACTACATATATAATGCTCACACTGCTGCCTTTATCTGCAGATATACCGCAAACTACTGCACCTGAACCATCAGGGCTTATAGCCATTGAGGTGATGTAATACTCAGAGAATGAGTAGGAATATCGGATTTTGTGCTCTGCAGTATAGGCACTCAGTCTTGCGTTATAACCGCTTTCTTCGGTTACAAGGGCATAGCTCATATCAGAGGCAACATCAGCAAGATATATATTATCTTCTGCATCTGCTGTGTGTATTACACGGGTGTTGTCTGCAAGCATAAAGCCTGTAGAGCCTAAATCGTAAACAAGGGCTACGTCATCTGCTGTTTTCATAACAGGTCTTGCAAAGCCGTGCTGAGTGCTGAATGTTTCATTACCGTCACGATCAAGGGTAATAAAGCCTGTATCTGAGGCGTAACAAAGACCATCAGAGAACACACGGAAGTTGCCTGCGTCCACATTGGAGCCTGACACAGCTGATGTGAAGCTTTTACCCTTGGCTAAGTTGTCTACACAGGAGGAGATATTTCCCCTTGTAAAATACAACACCACGCAAAGAACCAGAAGAACTATAATACCCAAGGCAATGAGTAGTTTCTTCTTGTCAAGCTTTATGGAGGATTCATCCTCTTTTTCGTATTCATCAAGAGGTAATTCCTCAAAGCTCATAACCTTTCGGTCGTCTTTTTTCTTTTTATCATTTCGGTAATGGTTTGGTTTCTTTCCAAACAAACTCATGGGGAGTCCTCCTTTCTACAATAATACACCACTGTAAAAATAATGTATGGATAATTTGTAAACTTTGATAATATTTTATCAGAGGTCGTAAAAAACCTCGTCAAGATAAAGTCCGCAAGCAGGAGCTGTAGGTCCTGCTTCTGAGCGGTTGAGTGCATCCAAAATACGAGGTATTGAATCAGGGGTTGTGCCGCCTTCGTTGATATAAAGGAGGGTACCCACCATAATACGCACCATATTATAAAGGAAGCCGTCTGCGCTGACAGAGAAGTACACCATATCACCCTCACGCCACACAGAGAAATTGGTAACAGTACGGACAAAGTCCCCTACCTCACGCTTATCAAGGGTACAGAAGGATGTGAAATCGTGTGCACCGATGAAAGCCTTTGAAGCGGTATTGAGAATATCTGCATTTATGGGTCTGCGGTAATGAAGTGCTCTGCCCCGCAAAAATGGATCTCTTATATGAGAGTTGTGGACTTTGTAGATGTATCTTTTACCCAAAGCACTGTAGCGTGCGTGAAAATCCAGAGGCACTTCACGGACATTTGTTACAACTACTTCCTCAGGAAGATGAGAGTTCACTGCCGCCAAGAATCGCTCACAGGGAATGGGATGGTGGACACGCATACTGATACAGAACATATTGGCGTGAACACCTGAGTCAGTACGGCTACAGCCTTTGATATCGGGACATTTGCCGATAATTTTTGCCACTGCCTCCTGAAACACCTGCTGTACGGTGATTGCGTTATGCTGAATCTGCCAGCCATGGAACACACTGCCGTCAAACCGAAGTGTAAAGAGGAGATTACGCTCAGCGCTTGCAATATCGGGGATTACAGGAAGATGTTGCATAATACTACTCCTGCTACTGCTACAGCCAGAATACCCAAGGCTACAAAGTCACGGGCACTCATATGAAGCTGTTTCATTCTTGTTCTGCCCTCTCCCCCCTGATAGCAACGGCATTCCATTGCCATTGCAAGCTCGTAGGCTCTGCGGAAAGCAGACACGAACAGAGGAATAAGGATTGGTATGAGGGCTTTTATTCTTTTGATGAGATTACCGCTTTCCATATCTGCTCCACGTGCTTTCTGAGCAGACATAATCTTGTCTGTTTCCTCCAAAAGTGTGGGCACAAAACGCAGAGCGATAGTCATCATCATTGCGATTTCGTGGGTTTTGATTTTTATGAGGCTCAGGGGCTTCATAAGCCGCTCCAGAGCATCGGTTAAATCTGTAGGTGAAGTGGTAAAGGTGAGGGTTGAGCTGACCATCACCAATGAAATAATACGGACAGCAATGTAGATTGAGTTCTTGATACCGTCAGGTGTTATCCTGAATATCCACCACTGAACTATTGGCTCACCAGTACCATAGAACAGGTTGAGAACTGAGGTGATGAGGATAACAAAGATAATTGCCTTCATACTCTTTAAGTACAGCTTAACGGGTACTTTGCTGAGTATGACAGAGGCAACTACAAAGAGTGCCACAACGCCTAAGGCGTAAAAGTTAAAGGTGCAGAATATAAGCACAATTACTCCTATAAGAAGCAGTACCTTGATTCTGGGGTCAAGTCGGTGGAGTATTCCGTTTGATGGGTAATACTGACCGAGGGTAATATCTCTCATTATATTCTGCCCTCCTTCTTCAGGATGGCACAGATTTCTTCAAAAGCTTTATCTACGGTGAGGATTCCCTCTGAAAGTGGAACTCCCCTCTTGCGAAGCTCTGTTGTAATCTTGGTAATCTGGGGAACACGCAGGCCGATTGCCTCTAATTCCTCAGAACGTGAAAATACCTTCTGAGTTGTATCAAGCATTACGCAGTCGCCGTGATTCATTACAAGGACACGGTCTGCAATGCCTGCAATATCCTCCATACTGTGGGATACAAGAAGAACTGTGTTGTTACGGGATTTATGGTATGCCTCAATCTGAGAAAGAAGCACATCCCTGCCCATAGGGTCAAGTCCTGCTGTAGGCTCGTCCAGAATGAGAATCTCAGGGTCCATTGCAATAACACCCGCAATAGCAGCACGACGCTTCTCGCCACCTGACAAATCAAAGGGTGAGCGGTCAAGGAGCTCGTCCTTGAGACCTGCAAAGGATGCGGCACGCTTCACACGTTTTTCTATTGCTTCTTCAGGAAGCCCCATGTTACGGGGACCAAAGGCAATATCACGTCTGACTGTTTCTTCAAAAAGCTGGTTTTCGGGATACTGGAACACAAGTCCCACACGAAATCTTACATCACGGAGTTTCTTTTTATCTGTGTGAATGTCAGCTCCGTCTAAGTAAACCTTGCCTGAGGTAGGCTTGATGAGTCCGTTGAGCATCTGCATCAGGGTGGATTTACCACTGCCTGTATGACCGATAACGCCGATAACCTCGCCTCGGTTAATCTCTATGGAAACATTCTTTACTGCGTGTTTTTCAAAGGGAGTACCCTTGCCGTAAACAAGGCTTAAATTCTCTGTTCTTAATATCGGATTACTCATAACAGCACCTCCGAAAGAACGTCTATACACTCCTGCGTATCAAGAGGGAGTGATGAAAGTTTAAGTCCGCACGCAGAGAGCTTTGCACAAAGCTCTGTTGCCTGAGGCACATCAAGCTGATGGCTTCTGATAAGCTGTACCTGAGAGAAAACCTCACGGGGTGTACCCTGAGTGAGAACCTTGCCCTTGTCCATTACAACAACACGGTCGCAGTTTACGGTTTCGTCCATATTGTGTGTAATAAGGACAACTGTGATACCCTGCTCACGGTTGAGCTTGGTAATTGCAGAGATTACCTCTTCTCTGCCTTTTGGGTCAAGCATAGCGGTAGGCTCGTCAAGGACAATGCAATCAGGCTCCATTGCAAGTATACCTGCAATGGCAATTCTCTGCTTCTGACCGCCTGAGAGTTTGTGGGGTGCGTGGAGTCGGTACTCGTACATATCAACAGCCTTTAATGACTCATCCACACGACGGCGGATTTGTGCAGGCTCTATACCCAGGTTTTCAGGGCCGAAGGCTACGTCCTCCTCAACAATGCTTGCAACAAGCTGGTTGTCGGGATTCTGAAGTACAAGCCCTACCTTACGTCTGACTTCATATATGCGGTTTTCGTCCTGAGTGTCAATATCCTCTACGAACATTTTGCCCCCTGTAGGAAGCAAAATAGCATTCATATGCTTGGAGAGTGTGGATTTGCCTGAGCCGTTGTGGCCTATAATAGCAAGGAACTCACCCTTTTTTACCGACAGTGATACATCACGCAGGACATCTATAGGAGTATTCTGTTGTTCGTCCTCCTGCTCGTAATAAAACGACAGGTGCTCTGCTTTTATAAAGTCCATTTATACGCTCCTGTGATTTTACGGATTTTCATATACATTTCATTCCAAATTAAGTAAAAGTAAAATTTTAAAAATTAGTCCTTCAGCCAGATTGCGGTGCTTCCGCAGGGAAGCACAAGTCCTGTTGAGGTGACAGGAAGTCCAATCTCGTCACAGGTAACTTTACCGCCCATTTTAGGTACGATAATACTGCTGAGGATATAGTGCATTACAGAGGGTGAAAGTCCGGCTGTATAGGAATTGAGGATGAAGAACTTTGCGTCATCAGAAAGAAGCTGAGCACTTAATTCTATGAAAGAATAAATCTCCTCCTCAAGCTTCCATACTTCTCCACCGGGACCTCTGCCGTAAGAAGGTGGGTCCATAATAATACCGTCATACTTGTTGCCACGTCTGAGCTCTCGCTTTACAAACTTGATGCAGTCATCTACAAGCCATCTGACAGGCTTATCAGAAAGTCCGCTCTCATAAGCATTATCCCTTGCCCACTGAACCATACCCTTTGAGGCATCCACGTGACACACACGAGCACCAGCCTCAAGACAAGCAAGAGTTGCACAGCCTGTGTAGCCGAAGAGGTTAATAACACTCAGCTCACGGTCTGATTTACGGATAATATCGGTGGCAAAATCCCAGTTTACAGCCTGCTCGGGGAAAACACCTGTGTGCTTGAAGCCCATAGTGCGGACATTGAAGGAGAGATTGTCGTACTTAATGTTCCATCTGTCGGGAAGGTTTTTGTAGACCTCCCAGTTTCCGCCGCCCTTCTGGGAGCGGATATATCGTGCGTGGGCACTGTGCCAACGCTTATCCTTTTTCTCTGTATTCCAGATAATCTGGGGGTCGGGACGGATAAGGACAATATCGCCCCAACGCTCAAGCCTCTCTCCACCTGAGGTATCAAGAAGCTCATAATCTTTGAATCTGTCTGCTACTCTCATCAGGTAAGTCTCTCCTTGATAACTGCGGCAGTTTCGTTTGCAAGGCGTGAAATCTCTGCATAGTCCTCGCCCTCAAGCATAACTCTGATGATGGGCTCTGTACCTGAGAGTCTTACAAGAATTCTGCCTCTGCCCTCAAGGATATCCTCAACTCTCTTGATTTCTTCCTTGATTTCTTTATCTGTGTAGAATTTATTCTTATTCTCGTTGGAAACCTTTACGTTAATAAGAATCTGGGGATAACGCTCCATCAGTGTTGCAATAGAAGAAAGACGAGCCTGACGGCGGTTGATAAGGCTCAGAAGCTGAGCACCTGTAAGCTGTCCGTCACCTGTGGTGGAATAATCAAGGCAGATAACGTGACCTGACTGCTCACCGCCGATGTTGTAGCCCTCAAGAAGCATTGCCTCAAGCACATAGCGGTCACCTACCTTGGTGGAAACAAAGTTCATACCGTTTACTTCGCAGAACTTCTGGAAGCCCATATTGGTCATAACTGTACCTACAACTGTGTCACGCTTGAGCATACCGCGGCTCTTGAAATCTGCAGCAATGATTGCAATGATAAAGTCGCCGTCTACAAGCTCACCGTTATCATCAACGGCAAGACATCTGTCTGCGTCACCGTCAAAAGCAAGACCTGCATCAAGGTTATTGTCACGGACAAAACGCATAAGGGTCTCTGTATGAGTTGAACCGCAGTTTGCGTTGATGTTGATACCGTCGGGATGGTCAAAAAGCATATGACACTCTGCACCCAGTTTCTCAAAAAGTTTCTTTGCTGTGGTACTTGCAGAGCCGTTGGAGCAGTCCAGTGCAATACGCATACCCTTAAGGTCATAGGAAACTGTGCTTGCAACATGGTCGATGTACTCGTCAGCGGCAGTGGTTACATACTCAACTCTGCCAAGCTCATCACGGCTGCATACCCTGTAGGGGATGGAATTATCAAGTACAATGGACTCAATCTGTTCTTCAAGCTCATCGGGAAGCTTGAAGCCTTCGTCATTGAAAAGCTTGATTCCGTTAAATTCATAGGGGTTATGGGATGCAGAAATCATAATACCTGCATCAGCCTTGTACTTGGAAACAAGGTAAGCAACTGCAGGAGTAGGCACTACACCAAGGATTTTAACGTTTGCACCAACAGAGCAAAGACCTGCAATAAGTGCACCCTCAAGCATATCGCCTGAAAGACGTGTGTCCTTACCGATAACAAAGGTAGGATGTGCTACCTCCTCACTGGTGAGTACCATTGCGGCAGCTCTGCCGATATTCATAGCAAGCTCACAGGTGAGCTCTGTATTAGCGACGCCTCTGGCGCCGTCTGTTCCGAATAATCTTCCCATAATAATCCTCCGTTTTATGTAAAGTCTGGTGGTTGATAAATTTATTTTGGACGTGCAGTGCACGTCCCTACACGGTTGTGGTCAGGTTTAATCAAACAGTGTGGGGTGGCAGGTGTTACAGCCTGTGCCATCAGTGGAAATTCCCAGATGCTCATAAGCCAAGGCGGTTACACATCTGCCTCGGGGTGTACGGCTTAAGAAACCTATCTGCATAAGGTATGGCTCATACACATCCTCGATTGTTACCGCTTCCTCACCGATTGCGGCGGCTATAGTATCAAGTCCCACAGGGCCTCCGCCGTAGTTGCGAATCATCGCAAGTAGCATTCGTCTGTCGCTGTTATCAAGACCCAGAGAGTCAATCTCAAGTCTGTCAAGGGCGGTCTTTGCAATCTCGCAGGTTATGGTGCCATCGGACATAACCTGAGCAAAGTCACGAACACGCTTTAAAAGTCTGTTGGCAATTCGGGGTGTACCTCGTGAACGGGAGGCAAGCTCCATTGCTCCACCTGAGTCAATGCCGATACCCAGAATTCCTGCTGAACGTTTGATAATCTCCGCAAGCTCCTCAGGCTTATAAAGCTCAAGTCTTAAAACTACTCCGAATCGGTCACGCAGAGGTGCTGAAAGCTGTCCTGCTCGGGTGGTTGCACCCACAAGGGTGAACTTAGGCAGTGGCAGATGGTATGATGCCGCCATCTGGCCCTTGCCTGTGATAATATCAATGGCAAAGTCCTCCATTGAGGGATAGAGGATTTCCTCTACTGCACGGCTCATACGGTGAATCTCGTCGATAAAGAGCACGTCCCCGGGGTTAAGGTTTGTAAGGAGGGCTGCCAAATCACCGGGCTTTTCGATTGCCGGGCCTGAGGTGATTCGAATGTTGACGCCCAGCTCGTTTGCTATGATGTTGGAGAGGGTTGTCTTACCAAGTCCGGGAGGGCCGTAAAGAAGCACATGGTCCAAAGGCTCTCCTCTGAGCTTTGCGGCTTCAATGTAAACTCTGAGATTTTCCTTAACCTTCTGCTGACCGATATAGTCATCAAAGGTTTTGGGTCTTAAGGGGTTATCCCCATCCAGAGTGTCGGTTGGAATCTCTGCTGTATCAACTATTCTGTTTTCAAAATCAAAATCGTCTGAAAATACATTTGCACTCATAATTATCTACCCATTCTTCTTAAGGTCTGAGCAATTAGCTGTTCTACTGTAAGTGAGGGATCAAGGGTACTCAGCACAGGTGTTACATCTGCTGATGAGTAACCGAGCACTGCAAGTGCGGCCACAGCCTTGGGGATATTGCCTGTGTCTGTGATAACCGACCCTGCTGACTCCACTGAAATCTCCGAGGAAGCAAAGCCTTTGAGCTTATCCTTAAGCTCAAGGATAATTCGCTGTGCAAGCTTAGGGCCTACACCCGATGCACGGGTCAGAGACTTTACATCAGAGGAAGCAACAGCCATTGCAACCTGCTCTGTGGAAAGCTCGCTGAGGATTGACAGCGCCATTTTGGGGCCTACACCTGTAACTCCTATGAGAATACGGAAAGTAGAAAGCTCCGTCTGGCTGTAAAAGCCGAAAAGCTCCATTGCATCCTCACGGACATTCAGGTGAGTATAGAGTGTTACCTCACTGCCAAACTTTATATTTCTTTGTGTATTCACTGTGGTCTGGCATCTCATACCCACACCTGAGCACTCTATAACGGCAAAACCCGGCTCCATGTGAATCAGAGTACCTCTGACAGAATAAATCATATACTACCTCGTGTTTTTTAATTGGAATCTATTTTATACCTTCTGTGCGAAGCTTAAGCCTTGAAGCTGTGCCTGCTGCGTGGATATGACAGATAGCAACTGCCAGTGCATCACAGGTATCGTCATACCTTGGCATTTTTGCAAGGTGCAGGAGGCGTTTTGTCATCTCCATAACCTGAGGTTTCTTTGCCTTGCCGTAGCCTGTGACTGCTGTCTTAACCTGCAGGGGTGTGTACTCGTAAACAGGGATACCTGCAAGGTTTGCACACAAAAGGATTACTCCCCTTGCCTCTGCCACCATAATACCTGTTTTCTGGTTATTCTGAAAATACAGGGATTCAATGGAAAGAGCGTCGGGCTTAATCTTCTCGATAAGGTCGTTCATATTGTCATAAATAATCCGCAGACGTTCAGAGAAGGGTGTATCGGCATCAGTGGTGATTGCACCGCAGCCCAGGGCCTTATAGCTCAAGCCCTGATACGAAATAACTCCGTAGCCGACTATGGCGTAACCGGGGTCAATTCCAAGAACTACCACTGTGCTTCCCTCCCTAACGGCATACTGCCTGACTATAATTTCACTAATAAAGTATTATAACATATAAATGCAAATTTAGCAATGTATATTCACAAAAGATTTACACTTTTTTACAGGCTTTTTTCTTACTTTTTTATGTCTTTTAAGCAAAGCACAGAAGTATAAGTTTTATACAGGATTTTCTGTGGCGGGAGCTGATGTTACATCTGCATTTACGGGATAGAAAATCAAGGTGTCTCCCCCATATGTTATCTCTGCTCTGTTGTGAAAAACCGAATAGGAAAAGGTATAAGTTCTGAAGAATTCCATGCTTGTTATGTAAAAGTTTTTGCTGTCAATGCTCAGGTGTCCTGAAAGGGTAGCTTCATCCTGAGATGAGGTAACAATAAGAGTTGCTGTGTCGCCTGAAAAAGTAAGACTTCCTTTCATCCCCGACAGGGTTTCTGTCTGCCAGTTGCGAGATGTGAGCTCATCGGCAGATGTGACAATTACACTTTTGCAGGCTGTGAGTGTAATACAAAAAAACAAAGCAATAATTATGAATACAGAGCGTTTCATATTTCACCTTCTGAGAAAAGTATTGGGTAGATTTATGTAAAACTATTGAATTACCGCACAAATAATGTATAATTAATAATTAGATTGGGTTTTTATAGTCTTTTTTGAGAAAACACCCGATAATTTCAACAAACATTAAGGAGTGAGGCATATGCAAAACGAGATTAAAACCGAGTCTGCCGTATTTGATGCGGCAGGTTATGTAAAAAATCCCGGTTGGAGCAGACTTCCTCTTTTTACCTTTGATAAAGCCCTGTGCAAAAACAGGTTTTCTCTATGCGAAAGAGACAGCTATATGATTGTAAATGACGAGGTTTCAATCTACCTTTCAGTTGCAGAGCTTGGTGTTACCTGCGAGGTGACAGCTGTTATTGCCGACCACGTCACTGGCACAATAGACGCACGTACACTAAAGAAATATATGTCCTTCGGACGTCTTGATATGCCCTCTTCAAGCAAAAACGGAGATGTTACTTTTACAGATGCAAGAGTGGGTATGAATTTTTCCAATACAGCACTGAAAAGATACATCCGTTGCGAGTTTGTAAACTTCTGCAAGGACAAGAATCTTTACATCAACATTATGCTTGAGGACACTATAGAAGAAAGCCTCAATGTGCTTATCCCCACAAAGCAAAACAGACGGGGCTTTTTCCTGAAAAGATTTATGCCCTCTATGAGTGCATCGGGTGTTGTCCGCTGCGGAGGTGCTGAGTACAACCTGACAGCAGACAAGACCACTGCATTCCTTGATTGGCAGAGATTTTCTATAAACGACAAGGCTTATTACCATGCACTTTATGCAGACAGCACCATTGACGGCAGAAAGTTTTCACTGTGCCTTGCAGGAGGCTTAGGCGACCCGTCACAAGGTACAGAAAACTGTTATTTACTGGACGGTATAGTACACAAATTTGCCTCTGTAAAGGCTGAAGGCAATGAGGAAAGACCTGATAAACCCTGGCGTTTCACCGCAGGCAGCAGTGCAATGGATATAGTGTTCAGACCTGAGATCAAAGCAGGTAAGCTTATGAGTCAGAAATGCGGCCAGAAGTTCCTTATTTTCGGAAAACTATACGGCAACATAAAACAAATCGGCACAGAAAAAATAGTCCTTGATGCGGTACCCGCACACTTGGAATTCACACTGGTGTAATTTACAGCCTTCAACCTCCTCCCTTATATCAAGGGAGGATTTTTTTGCATAAAAAACAACCGACAGCTTTCACCATCGGTTGCATTAAGGTACATTTAAATTTTAGGGGGTTGATACAAGATCTTCATAAATAAAGGTAGCTAAATCACGGCGTACCTGATACCAATTATCCACAAGGATAACAGAGCCTGCCTCATTATAGCCGTAGCTCCAGTTGCCGTCAGAGGGCATATGGCACTGCTCTATATCGTAGGTGAGATATGTCATTGCGTTTGCAACAAGGGACTGGATCTCTGTCTTCTTAAGGTTAGTTGTAACCATGGGACCTACCTTGTTTACAATCTGAACGATTTCTGTAAGGCTTGCATCCTCCTTGAGGTTTGTGATAACAGCCTCGATAAACTTACGCTGACGGTCTGTACGGTCCCAGTCATCGCCTGAGAAGGACATTCCGTTGTAGTATCCGCCTCGGTTTCTGGCATACCAGAGTGCCTGCTGTCCGTTGAGAGTTACCATACCCTCAGATGCATAAAGGTACTCGGACTGGCCGTTGTGGGCAATCTGAGCATTGATGTAATCAATCTCAGCACCGGTCACATACAGCTCTACACCGCCCATAATATCTACAATCTCCTTAAATGTGGAGAAGTTTACTGTTGCATAGCGGTCGATCTGAATACCATAGTTAGACTCGATTGTCTGGATAGAAAGTGCCGCTCCGCCTACTGCGTAAGCGTAGTTGAGCTTATGTGAGGTGACACCGGGGATAGAGATATAGGTATCTCTGAGGAAGGATGTCATTTTGATTTTTTGATGACGGTTATCGATTGAGAGAAGAATCATAGTATCACTGAGACCCTCATCACCGTATCTGTCTGTACCGAAAAGCATAATATTCAACACATAGGGGTCATTGAGCAGTGTGCCTGATGACTCGTTGTTGAACTGTAAATCCTCTGTAGAGGGCTCGCCTGTTGCGTCCTGAGGAGTTGTTGCCTTGGGCTTATCGGGTAAATCCTCATAACCGAAGGAGTTAAGAGTATTGTAGCCGTAAAGACACAGACTGCCTGCCAGAATAAAGATAACAGCCAGTACAACAGAAACTATTCTGATTGTAAGGGTAGTCTGCTTCTGCTTTTTCTGATTCTTGGAAGCATGACGTCCTCCAATGCTTCCCTTGCGGGAATCACCGCCTGATGAGCCTCGGCTGTTGATGTCTACATAATCCATATTTTCCTTATTATTCATATACTACACTCCTTTTACTGAAAAGGTTTTTCGTAATTTATATTTACTGTGCCACCGAATCCTCATAAATAAACTGAGCAAGATCACGGCGTACAGTGTCCCAATCATAGACATAGATAACATTGCCTGCAAAGTTATCCTCATATCCCCAAGTACCCTCTGAGGGCATGGAGCACTGCTCGATATCGTATTTAAGATAAGTCAGTGAATTTGCAACCAGAGTCATAAGCTCTGATTTCTTCAGGTTTGTGGTAATATAGGGGCCAACCTCGTTGACAATAGAGAGTATCTCCCCTATACTTGCGTTCTTCATCTGGTCAATAACGGCAGAGAGAAACTTACGCTGACGTTCTGTTCTGTCCCAGTCATCACCCTCGTAAAACTCCACTCCGTTAATAACGTCGCCGCCTCGGTTTCTGGCATACCAGAGAGCCTGTTGACCGTTAAGTGTTACAGGACCCGCAACTGCATCCAGATACTCGGTCTGGTTATTCTGGGCAATCTGACAGTTGATATACAGAATTTCTCTGTCGGTAAGCTCTACCTCAACACCGCCTAAAATGTCAACAATAGCCTTGAAGGTTTCAAAATTAACCGTAGCATAGCGGTCAATCTGCACGCCGTAATTAGCCTCTATGGTATTAACTGCAAGAGGTACTCCGCTGTAGCTGAAGGCATTTGTGAGCTTAGTGTAATAAGAGCCGTCAGGGTCAGGTACATACACAAAGGTGTCCCTCTGGAAAGAGGTCATCTTGAGCTTTTTGTGTCGGCTGTCAATAGAGAGCAGGAGCATGGTGTCGCTTCTGCCGTATTCCGAGGAATCCTCGTCCACACCGAAAAGCATAATATTCAGCACTTTGTTATCACTTAGAAGCTCCCCTGCTGTCCCCTCTGCACCCTCAGACAGGAATCCGTCAGAGGTGTCAATTTCCACGTAGTTTATAGGGTCGAGCATTGTATAAAGCGCAAGGCACACTCCCCCTGCCAAAAGGAACAAAAGAGCAAGAAAAACACAGAAGCCACGCTTGAATCTGCCTGATTTCTTCTTGTGCTTTGCATTTTTTTGTGTGCTGTGACGGCCTGCAGAGGAATGGTTGCTATGAGAGTAAATCACTGTGCTGTCATTGTCCTCTTCCGTGCCGTCGCCGTAGTTATTGAAGTATGGTGCATATTTTGCGGTTACGGGATATTCCTCGTCGGGGTCTGAGTAGCTCTTTTTTCTGCGTGAAGATGAGCCGTAGTTATCACCGTAATCGTCGTAGTAGTCATCTCTGTTATGATGGTTATTATCTGCCAAAGCTAAACCTCCGAAAAAACATAGGAAAAGTTGATTGCTTGCTAACAAAACCTCATAATATTATACAGCCGTATTTTCGAGTTATTGTTCTATTTTAGAATTATAAACAGTATTTGTGCGGAAATATAAGGTTTATGCAGAATTCTTTAGAAGCCTGTCATCTATTCCTCACATTCACATCACATAATTTTACTCAAGCTCATCTAGTGTCAACTCGTACGCAGGGAGGAATTCCTCCATAAAAACCTTAAGAGCAGAAAGCTCGGTCTTGCTGAGAGCTTCACGGATAGTCCGCTCCGCCTTTGTAAATTCTATGTTTCCCATTCGGATTTCACAGATACACTTGATTAAGGCTGAGAGCTTGTCTGCCGCCTTAACATAAGGCACAAGCTCCTTGTCTGCTTTGGAGGAATCTATGAGGGGCTCATACACAGAGTGTAAGTCCTCAGGGAGCATTTTCAGAAGGTGCTGTTCTGACACAACCTCTATCTGCTGATAAGCACTGCGGATATCGTCGTTATAATACTTGATTGGAGTAGGCATATCACCGGTGATTATCTCCCCTGCATCGTGGAATATTCCCATTACTGCAGCACGGTCAGCACTGAGGTTAGCTCCAAAGCGCTCATTGGCAATGGTGACTAAGGCATGTGAGAGCATTGCAACCTCCAGACTATGCTCGCTGATATTCTCTTCCCTTGTGTTATTCATTAATCCCCAGCGGTTGATGTATCTCATTCTGGAGAGCATTGCAAAAAAATTACTCATAAAATTACCTCTTATCAAAATAAATGGTGCAATTTGTAATCAGATGTGTTATACTATAGAGTATTATATACTAAATAAGCAAATTGGTAAAGATATTTTACATTAATTTCGGAGGCGTAATATGAATTTCGGTGCAAAAATACTTGATTATAAAGAGGATATCCTGAAGGATTTGGATGAGCTTCTGCATATCCGCTCTGTATATTCCGAGGACCCTGCAAAGTGCAGAGAAGCCCTTGAGTGGATGCTCAAAAAGGCTGATAGCTTCGGACTTGTTACAAAGAATATCGACAACAAAGCAGGCCACGCTCAGCTTGGAGAAGGCGGCAAGCTGTGTGCAACCCTTACTCACCTTGACGTAGTACCTGCAGGTGAGCACTGGGACTGTGAGCCTTTTGAGCTGACTGTAAAAGACGGCAAGCTCCTTGGCAGAGGTGTGGCTGATGACAAGGGTGCAGCACTTATCACCCTTTACTGCCTTAAGATATTAAAGGACGAGGGCGTTATCGGCAACAATACAATCCGTGCAATCTTCGGCACTGATGAAGAGGTTGGTATGACCGACGTTATTGCATACTTCGGTAAAGAAGCTATGCCTGATATGTCCTTTACACCTGATTCAGGCTATGGTATCTGTGCAGCTGAGAAAGGTATTCTTCAGCTTGAGATAAGTTCTAAGAATCAGAACGCTTCTCTGCTTACAGAACTTAAGGGCGGTACTGCTACAAACGCTGTACCCGACAGTGCTTATTGTCTGCTCTACTGCAACGAAAACGACGACCATCAGCTTATGCGTCTTGCAGATGCAAAGGAAGGCGACTTTGAGTTCCGCTACACCATTGACGGTCTGATGATTATAAGCCGAGGTAAGGCGGCACACGCCTGTGAGCCTCACCTGGGGTTAAATGCAATTTTAGAGCTTGTTGACCTGCTGGCTTCAAACTTCTCTTTAGAGGCACTGGGTGACTTATGCTCTTTTATCTCTACTCACATCAAGCTGGAATATGACGGCACTTCCCTTGGTATGAAAATGCGTGACTCCCAGTCAGGTGCGCTGACTGCCTGTCTCTCCACCATTAACATTGACGCAACTGAGGCTAAGACTACTATTGATATACGCTATCCTGTCACCTTTGGCGGTAAAGAACTTATCAGACGTGTAAAGAAAGCCGCAGAGCTTGAGAACGTAGATGTTAAGATTCTCTCCCACACACTGCCTTTGTGCCTTGACGAATCAAAGCCTGTTATCGGCATACTGCAGGAGGCTTACAAAGAGGTTATGGGCGAAGAGCCCCTTATGTACTCCACAGGCGGCGGCACCTATGCCAGAAAGCTGGGCGGTAACGGCGTAGCCTTCGGTCCTGTATTCCCCGGTGAGGACGCAAGACTTCACAACTCAAACGAAGGAATCAACGAGGAAAGTTTCTGGAAGCATGCCCAGATTTGCCTTGAGGCTATGTACAGAATGTACACCGCAGAGTAATCTGCAAATATCCTGACACAAAGGAGTCTTTATTATGAGTCCTGAAAAAAAGATAAAAATACAGGCAAGAAACACTTTGGGAAATAATAACTGGCCTATAGCCGTGGGTGCAGTGTTGTTCGTATTGGCAGTAGTTATGGCAGGGTTATACCTCATGTCAGGTATAAGTATGCTGATGACCTCTCTGCTTGAACAGCTTCTGGAGACCATTGATTTTTCACAGCTTATCGGAGAAGATATAACTTCAGAGAGCACATCGGGCATAATGATAATTCCCATACCTCTGCTGATTTTACTTATACCGCTGATTATGGGATGCATCAGATTATTTTATCTGATGACTAAGAACAATGAGGTTGCTTTCTCAGAGCTTTTCTACTATATGGGACGGAGATTTTTCCGCTCTCTGGGTGTATTCTTCGGTGTACTTGTCCGTTGTCTGTGGCAGGCAATAGTATGCTTTGCACCCTCTTACATTGCGCTGACTATACTTGCTGTCAACACCGCAGATAAAGATAAACTTGCTTTTTCCGACAATTTATGGTATTTTATAAGTTACGCCTTGCTTTTTGGCGGAATACTGCTTTTTACAAAGCTTTGCACGGGATATTTTCTGAGCTTTTTCCTTTATTTTGAGAATGAAAATCTCAGTGTTCGTGAGCTTTGCGAACTCTCCAGCACTTATATGGAGAAGTTTAAAAGCAGTGTTATGAAACTGATTTTATCCCTTTTTCCATGGATACTCAGCTGTATCCTGATTATCCCCTGTCTGTTTGTGCTCCCTATAGTGCTCACAAGCCTTTCTACATCAGCCAAGTGGATAATTGCACTGTATCATCAATCAGAAAATAAGGATGAGTAATAGTATGTTGGTTTCACTGTGCGTAATTGCATACAATGAAGAAAAAGTTCTTAACGGACTGTTCCGCAATATTGCAGATCAGACCTATCCCCATCAGGACATTGAGGTTGTGCTTGTAGACAGCAATTCTACCGACAGCACCCGCTCTATGATGGAGGATTTCAAAAACACCGACTACAAGTTCAGACGTGTAGCTATTGTAAGTAACAGCAAGCTCAGACAAGCTAGTGCCTGGAACTGTGCACTCTGTGAGGCTACAGGCGACGTAATTATCCGTATTGATGCCCATGCTCAGATTCCCAGAGACTTCATCAGAAGATGTGTGGACAACCTTGAAGAGGGCGAGGATATTGTAGGCGGCGGCAGACCCAATATTGTTGACAATGAGACTCCTTGGAAGCTGACCCTTTTGGCGGCTGAGGAATCCCTGTTCGGAAGTTCAATTGCTGAATACAGACGTCCTACCGAAAAGAAGGAATACCACGATTCACTTTTCCACGCCGCATACAGACGTGAGGTGTTTGAAAAGGTAGGCGGTTTCAACGAATCTTTGGGCAGAACCGAGGACAATGAGCTTCACTACAGAATCCGTGAAGCAGGATATAAAATGTGCAGTTGTCCTGACATTATTTCCTTCCAGCACACAAGAAACAACCTGAGAAATATGATAAAACAGAAGTACGGCAACGGCTACTGGATTGGTCTTACCTTGGGTGTCTGCAGAGGGTGTCTTTCTTACTTCCACTTTGTGCCCTTTGTATTTCTTATGGTACTTATTCTGTTCTCAGCTATTGCCTGCTTCGGCTATATTTATCCCCTTATGTTCCTGTGCCTTGCATACGCAATGTTTGACTTTACAAATACTGTAGGCTGTTTTATGACAAAGAAGTTCCAGCCTCAGTTCTTTATACTTCCTGTGCTGTTCCCCATTCTGCACCTTGCTTACGGTGTGGGAACACTGGTAGGACTTATCAAAATGCCTTTTTGGAAAAGAAAACTCAAAGACAAGCCCCACAAGCGGATTGAGGAAGTTCGCCAGACTATGATAAATAACAGACGCCAGCCTGAGAAGGCAGAAGATACTATCGGGTGATTTTCATGGCAGAGATGTTAAAACTCACACCTGAGAAGCTTCGTGAGCTTCAGCTTTGCGAGCTTGATGGTCTTATATTCTTTGATGAATTCTGCCGTAAACACGGGCTTACATACTACCTTTGCGGAGGATGCCTGATAGGTGCACTGAGGCACAAGGGTTTTATTCCTTGGGATGATGACGCAGATGTGCTGATGCCCAGACCTGACTATGAAAGATTCCTTGAGCTTTACAGGCAGGAAAATCCCAGTGAACGATTTGTGCTTGTGGATGATTCTGACATTGAAAGCTACTCAGGCAACATCTTCGCAGTTATCAGCGACACCGACCACACACTTATTAAGGAATACCAGGCAGACCTTAAGATGCCTCACGGTCTGCCCCTTGACATCTTCCCTATTGACGGCTTGGCTGAGGGTAAGTTGGCTCGGTATGTGCAGTATTTCTGGACTATGGTTTACTCACTTTTCCGCTCACAGATTGTGCCGAAAAATCAAGGCGGAATGCTTGCAACAGGCAGCAAAATTCTCCTTGGACTCTTCAGACGTCACAAGACAAGGTACAAAATCTGGCGTTATGCTGAGAAGCGGATGACACGTTACAGCTTCTATGAAAGCTCCAATGTGGCTGAGCTGTGTGCTGGCTTTTACTTTATGAAGAAGGTTTATCCCCGACACGTATACGAAGGCGGTACTGTAGAGCTTGAGTTTGAAGGCAGGGATTTCCTTGCAATGAAAAACTATGACGAATATCTAAAAATTCCTTTTGGGAATTATATGGAGCTTCCTCCTGAGGAGGAGCGTGTTCCTCACCACGATATTATATCACTTGAACTGAACAAGCCTTGCAGATGATGCAGGGCTTGTTTTTTGTTTGCGTAGGAGCGAGCAGTTCTCCTATGACCTCAACTATAATTCAACGGACGACCGATGGTCGTCCCTACAAAACAATATTCAAAAAACTATTGACAAATATTCTTTATAGTAATAATATATATTAGAAGTCTTTGAGGCGGGGTGCAATTCCCCACCGGCGGTATAGCCCGCAAGCACTGAGAGGTTCAGTGCCGAACAGGTTAAATTCCTGTGCCGACGGTAAAGTCCGGATGAGAAAAGATGAAAGGCAAGATTTTTATAGCATATCATAATAAATCTTGCAGTTATCTTAAAGCTTAGTCCCTGCGGATTTCGCAGGGATTATTTTTTATAAGGAGGGTTTGCTATGAGCGAAATGGCAAAGGAAAAGAACAAGAAGGGATTTTTTACTACAAGAAACATAGTAAGCTGTGCTATGCTTTCTGCCTGCGCGGTTATACTTATGCAGCTTGAGTTTGCAGTACCTTTCATTGCACCTCCTTTCTATGAGTTTGACCTGTCTGAGCTTCCTGCTCTTATCGGTGCATTCACTATGGGGCCTGTGGCAGGAGTTGTGATTGAGCTTATCAAGGTGCTTGTAAAGCTTATATCCACCAACACTATGGGTGTAGGTGAGCTTTCCAACTTTGTTTTGGGCTGTATATTCGTAGTACCTGCGTCCCTTATCTACAGACGCAAAAAGACAAAGGGTATGGCAATCATCTCACTTGTTATCGGAGGTTTTGCTATGTCAATACTTGCGACCTTCCTCAATGCATTTGTGATGATTCCTTTGTATGCAGGGCTTTTCAATATGCCTGTGGAAGCAATCATAGATATGGGCTCGGCTATCTTCCCCTTTGTGGACAGTATGTTTGACTTCTGCCTTGTATGTGTGTTGCCCTTTAACCTTATCAAGGCTTTTGTGGTATCGGTTATAACAATCTTCATTTACAAGCCCCTGAGCGTACTTATCAAGGGTCTGAATTGACAAATCAAAACTTAGTGATATAATAGATACATTAAATAATACAGAGTAGAAGCTGTGCGTGAAGTGCCTGCGGGACGGGGAGTTGCCTGCAGGACGAAGGATTTTATTAAAAAATCTGCGGTACAGCTTTCGCATCCCGCTGTTTATGAAGAAACTTACGGGACAGGACCTCTGTGTTCTGTCCTTTTTTCTTTATCAGAACGGCGAATCAAAAGTGAGGTTACATATATAATGAACGCTTTGGTCGCTAAATTCAGAGACTCAGCAAAGGAGCTGTCAAAGGTTAAGGGTGTGGCACTTTGTGCGATGCTCCTTGCCCTGCGTGTAGTTGTAGGCTACTTTGCAAACTTCACCCTGACAATCACACCAAATGCAAAGGTAGGCTTTGCGTTTCTGCCCATTGCCATAGCATCTATGCTTTTCGGCCCTGTATGCGGTATGATTGTAGGAGGACTTGGTGATATAATCAGCTTCCTGCTTGCACCTATGGGAGGGTACTTCTTCGGCTGGACTCTCAACGGAATTTTAGTCGGAATGCTGTACGGACTGTTTCTGTACAAAGCTGACGGCAAGATACTTTTAAGGCTTATAATCTGTGAGGTGCTGATAAACTTTGCAGTTGAGGTGCCTTTAGGTTCTTTGTGGCTTATGATACAGTACGGTAAGGCATTCTGGGTAATGGCAGGCACCAGAGCCGTAAAATGCCTGATTGCAGTACCTGTTGAGACTATACTTGTGTTTTTCTTTACAAAGGTGATTAAGAGAATAAAGACCTGATAAAACGAGCAAACAGCTCCGACTGAATCTAGAGTCGGAGCTGTTTTATTGTTTAATGATTATTAATCTTTGATTCCTGCAAGGGATTTCTGGATATCGGTGGCATCTTTGATTGTAAAATAACCATCATTATCATAATCCATATAATAATTCCACCTATATCCGTCTATGTGTGCAAGGTACTTCTGAATATAGGTGGCATCCTTGATGTTCAGACTTCCGTCCGTATTTGCGTCACCTACGAGTTTACCCACCTTGCCTGACTCAAAAGCAGGCATAATGTCTATATCTTCACTATCCCAGGCTTCTCTCAGGGTATAAACCTTCTGCTCAGCAGGTACATACACATAATGTGAATTGTCATAAATCCAATCCAGTTCATGGTGAACTACAAGATAATCTCCGAACCGCTCTGATGTATAAGCATAAGCAGAGGCACCGTAGCATCCGATAAACACAATATACTCGGGAGCAGCAAAGGAATCCTCAAAATGAGCATAAAGCATATCGTAGTTTTTCCAAGGTATTAATAGCAGATTGCTATCCTCATCAAAATTTTCAGGATAAAAATGAGGAGCAATTTCCAGATAATAACGGTAGTTATTATTGGGGAAAATATTTTTCAGGTAGTTCAGAGAAATGGTATAATCTCCCTTTGTTTTCTCCGGATTAACGCCACACTCAGCATTACCATAATAGTAGTACCACTCACCATAAAGAGTCTTTTTCCCATCATAAGACGATGTGGGATCCATATTAGGGTCACCTACAAAAATCATACCATCAAAGGATTCTATACCATCAGGATACATATCATTCTCGCCGGGAGCATAAAATTCTGTGCAGATTTGATTTGTCTGCTTCTGAGAATAATAAATTTCCTGAGTTTTATCAGTACCGCCGTCAATGAAATTGTTCCAGATAATAGCAGTTACATCTTTTGGTACATCGTAATAGTACACATTGTTTGCATCTGCTTTGTGTGCTTTGTAGCCGGGCCAAGCGGTACATGCGTCTGTGCCCTCCCACCAATAAATACCTATAACGTCGGTGTATAAATACCATTCTCTTGGTACAAGAAAGAAATAACGGTTACAACCTTCCTTTACATCAGGAAGGTCTGCGGTATCTGCTGAAACTGAACCTGCACCAACAATGCAGACAGACAACAGCATTAATACCGCCAATATAAGGCTTATCTTTCTTTTTATCATACAAACTCCTCCTGAAATATCAATGCATTATTCTGTATAATTTTAGCTTAGCATAGTAAAATACAATTTACAATACCCATAACAATCATAATCTGTGAGTTTTAATGCAGGCTTACAATAATGCATATACAAACAGCTCCGACTGATTTACTCGGAGCTGTTCATTGTTTACTAGTTAATATTTAATCTTTGATTCCTGCCAGAGCTTTCTGGATAGCTGTTGCGTCCTTGATAGTAATATCATTATCACCATCGTAATTCATAAAACCTGTATTCTCAAAGCCGTCAAAGTGAGCTAAGAATTTCTGAATATAGGTTGCATCCTTAATATTAAAACTATTATCAAGGTTTGCGTCACCTCTGTGTCTGCCGACTTTGCCTGATTCGAATGCAGGAAGAACATCAAGGTCTTCGTTATCCCATGCTTCTCTGAGAGTATAGACCTTCTGCTCAGAGGGCACATATACAAAGTGGCTGAGCTCATAAAGGCTATGGATTTCTTGGTGAGTTACATAATAATCACCAAACTGCTTTGTGATAAATGCTTGGTCTGCACCGCCCACACAAGCCTCAAACACCACATAATCAGGAGCTGAATCTGCAGACTCATTGTGTACATACAGAGTATTATACATATGCCATGGTAAGCCTGCCTTACCCTCAAATCTTTCAGGATAGAAGTAAGGCACAACATCAGTCATATAGTCATAGTTATTGTCAGGGTACATAGCCTTTAGTGCTCTTGCATCCTTGTCAACATCTGTGCCGTACTCGCCGTTTCCGAAGTAGTAGTACCAACTACAGCTTGGCTTCTGATTAGCTACAAAAATATTAGGATCATACCAGTCGGTATCAATAACACAAATCATTTTATTGAAGTTACCTGTACCCTCAGGGAAGTTTTCGTTCTCGCCGGGCTCGTAGTATTCCGAACCAATATTTGCTGTCTGCTTTGCAAAGTCATACAAGGGGTTGTTTCTGTTCTCACCGCCGTCTATAAAATTGTTCCAGATGATAGTTGATACACTTCTGGGAACATCATAGTAATACACATTTTCGGCATCTGCTTTGTGTGCCTTATATCCGGGCCACTCGTCGGGAGTTGCAGAGCCGTCCCACCAGTAGATACCTGCAGTATTTGTATGCTCGTTGTACCAATCATCAGGCATCAGGAAGAAGTAGCGGTAACAACCAATCTCAACCTCGGGCAAATCCTCGAAGTCAACCAGAGGCTCCTCGGTGCCGTATTCACCACCTCCGTAGTAGTAGAACCAGTCGCCTTTCAAATAGAGCTTGCCTGCTATAACACTTGTTGAGGTTTTGTCAAAGTCAATGACAAATATCATACCATCAAAAGAAGGAACTCCGTCGGGATAATACTCGTTTTCTCCTTTGTCATAACAAACTGCACCAATGTTTGCTGTCTGGAATGCATGATAGTATATGTCCTGAGTATTGTCAGATCCGCCATCAAGGTAATTGTTCCAGATAATAACTTCCACATCTTTTGGTACGTCGTAGTAATACACATTTTCTGCGTCTGCCTTATGAGCCTCGTAACCGGGCCAGGAAGTACAGGCGTCTGTACCCTCCCACCAGTAGATACCGGCTGTGCTTGTGTATTCGTTTTTCAACTCCTCAGGCATAAGGAAAAAGTAGCGGTTGCAACCCTCTTTGACAGGAGGCAAGTCCTTAAGGTCGATATCAATATTCTCGGTACCGTATTCACCGTTGCCGTAATAGTAGAACCAGTCACCCTCCCGAGCAATTTTACCTGCCATAACGCTTGTTGAGATTTTGTCGGGGTCAATGACAAATATCATACCATCAAAAGATGGAACTCCGTCGGGATAATACTCATTTTCTTCGGGGTCGTAACATACAGTGCCGATGTTAACTGTCTGTTGTTGAGCATTATATATATCCTGAGTTTTATCAGCACCGCCGTCAACGTAGTTGTTCCAGATAATAACTTCTACATCTTTTGGTACATCGTAGTAATACACATTGTCTGTATCTGCTTTGTGAGCCTTGTAACCGGGCCAGGCGGTACAGGCGTCTGTACCCTCCCACCAGTATATTCCTGCTGTGTCGGTAT
>JAZSLX010000083.1:0-36131 GCA_045535605.1 Ruminococcus sp. | reverse complement strand
ATGTAACAGTTCTTGCAACCTGGACAGTCCGTCTTATTTACGTAACAGTTACAGTAAACAACGGTAAAATTACATCAGCTTTCGCAACAAACGAAGCAGGTCAGAACCGAGCATACAAGGAAACTCATGCTATTGCAGATGCAGCAGCAGAGGGAATGAAGTTTGCATACTGGATTGACGGAAACGGCAACATCAAGAGCTACAAGGCTGATTACAAGTTCTATCCCACAGAGGATATAGAGCTTACAGCAGTATATGTAGAAGAAGATGAGGTTGTAACAGAGCAGGCACTGGTAGGAATCGCAGCAGATAACAGTACATCCGGCGACAGAATTACCTGGATTATGTCTTGGTATGTTCCTGAAGAGGTTGGTACATTCACAGCCGGCGGTGTTCTCCTTGTTGAAACTAAGAACTATAACGAAGCAACCTTCGTTGTTGGTACAACAGACAGTAACGTAACACAGTCTGCTCCTACTGCTGCACAGAGTGCAGACCAGGCAGGTTACGGTGCTAACAAGGGTTCGAGCTTTGTTGGTACAACATGGTACGGTCGTGCATGGGTACAGTACAGAGATGCAAATGGCGAGCTCCAGACTGTTTACTCTGACATCCTTGAGGCTACTAAGTACTGATATAATCAGGACTAAACCTTAAACCTGTTGATATATTAAGCTTTATAACTTAATATAAAGATGCCCCCTATAGCAGGAATGCTATAGGGGGCGTTTTGATGTGGGTCAAGATATTTTCTTAAGGGCTTTTTTGAACTGGAAGAAGAACAGTACGGTTGTGAATGTTACCGCAAGCACATCTGCAACGGGCTCTGCCATATATACGCCTAAGGTTGGGTTTTCAACTAGCTTTGGCATAATGTAGATAAGGGGCAGGAGCAGTACGAACTTTCTCACTATGGCAACTATTACTGATGAGGGTGCATTGCCTAAGGATACAAAAGTCATCTGACAAGCTATCTGTATGCCGAAAATGCACAGACCTCCTAAGTATATGGGTAACACTTTTGCGGTGAATGTGAGAAGCTCTAAGTCTGCTGTGAACAGTGATGCGAATACTTTTGGGAACAGCATTACACACAGCCAGAGTATCATAGAATAGGTGAGACAGCTTACAAGCAGATACTTAAAGGTTTTCTTGACTCGCTCCGAGCTTTTTGCACCATAGTTGTAGCTGAGTATGGGCTGAGCTCCCTGTGCTATGCCTTGCATGGGAAGCATTGCAAACTGCATTACGCTTGTGAGGATTGTCATAGCGCCAACTGCAATATCACCACCAAATCTGAGAAGTGATGAGTTGAAGCAGACAGAGATAACACTTTCACTGCTCTGCATAACAAAGGTTGCAAAGCCCAGAGCAATACAGGGGAAGAGAAGTTTTGGAGAAACAAAGAAATTGCGTGGCCTTATTTTCAGCAGGGTTTTCTTGCCGAAAAGGAACATAACCACCCACAGGCAGGAAAGTGCCTGAGATATTATAGTTGCAAGGGCGGCACCCTTGACACCCATATTGAAGCCGTAGATGAACAAAGGGTCGAGGATAATGTTGGTGACAGCACCGATGATTACGGAGAACATGGAAATCTTTGTGAAGCCCTGTGCGGTTACAAAGGCGTTCATTCCCAAGGTGAGTTGTACAAACACAGTGCCTATGGCGTAGATGTTCATATAGTCTGTGGCGTAGCCGATGGTGTTTTCGCTTGCACCGAAAGCAAGAAGCAAATCCCTGTTCCAGATAAGAAGCACCGCTGTGAGAATTGCGGAGATAATAATCTGCAGGAAGAAGCAACCGCCTAAGGTCTTTTCTGCACTGTCTGTATCCTTTTTACCCATAAAAATGGAAGCTCTGGGTGCACCGCCTGAACTTACAAGGGCGGCAAAGGCTGTCACAATCATAATGATTGGCATACACACACCAACACCCGTCAGGGCAAGGTCGCCGATATCGGGCATATGTCCTATGTAGATTCGGTCAACAATATTGTAAAGCATATTGATAAGCTGAGCTGTAACAGTAGGCAGTGCCAGCTTGAAAAGCAACTTGCCTACAGGGGCTGTGCCCAGAAATTCTTTGTTGTTCTGCATTTTTTCACTTCCTGTTGAGTGTTGTTTGTTTTTAGTATAACACAAAGCTGAGAACTTTTCTATATATCTGTTTGTTTCAATGTGATTGTACTTGACTGCTCTTTGTGGTATAATATATTCAAAAAGAGTTTTTATAGTGCGGAGGTGTGTTTATGCAGTATGTCCTTGCTTTTTTAGAGGGAATCATAACCTTTATTTCGCCCTGCTTACTGCCTATGCTGCCAATATATATTTCTTACTTTGCAGGAGGGGCTGAGCGAAAAAAAGGCAAGACCTTGTTATGTGCTACAGGCTTTGTGCTGGGGTTTACCGTAGTGTTTATGTGTATGGGAGCTCTTGCAGGTACATTGGGGGGACTGCTCAGAAAATATCAGGTGATAGTCAATATTGTATCGGGACTTCTGGTTGTTTTCTTCGGACTCAGTTTCTTGGGAGTTTTTAAGCTGAATATATTCAAAGGCTTCTCCGGTAAGTTCAAAACCGATAATATGGGATTTTTTTCATCTCTCCTTTTTGGTGTTGTGTTTTCTGTGGGTTGGACTCCCTGTGTAGGTGCTTTCTTAGGCTCAGCGCTGATGCTTGCCTCAACTCAGGGTCACGTGGTTGAGGGAATGCTTATGCTTTTGGTGTACTCACTGGGTTTGGGGATTCCTTTTATCCTCAGTGCAGTGCTTATAGACTATCTGAAGTCAACCTTTAATTTTATAAAACGCAACTATAAGGTTATTAACATCATTTGCGGAGTGCTCCTTGTGCTTGTAGGAATTATGATGGCAACAGGCACAATGGGTTATCTTATCGGGCTTTTAAGCTGAGGAGGAAATATGAAAAACAAAATCAAAGTTCTGATTATAATTTTAGCACTGATGGCAGTTATTGTGGGTGCCTTTGCACTTTACAATACCTTTGGGGATAAACTGTTACCGTCTCAGCTTTTAGGTCAGAGTGAGCAAACCTACGATACCGAAGAGACTAAAGGTGCGACAAATACTGCACCTGAGTTTATTGTTTATGATATAGACGGCAACGAGGTACACCTGTCTGATTTTTACGGCAAACCCACAGTTGTGAATTTCTGGGCAAGCTGGTGTTCACCCTGTAAAATGGAGATGCCCGACTTTGAAGAAAAGTACCTTGAGATAGGGGATGAGGTAAATTTCCTTATGGTTAATATGACCGACAATACAAGGGAAACTGTGAAGATTGCCTCAGAGTTTATTGCCTCTCAGGGCTACACCTTCCCTGTGTACTACGATACCGCTCAGAGTGCCGCCATAACCTACAGCGTGTATTCTCTGCCCACAACATATTTTATTGATGCACAGGGCAACTTAGTCACATATGCATCAGGTGCTATCGACTCTGCCACACTTCAGATAGGCATTGATATGATAACAAAGTGATTTTTAGCAAGCTGATTTTATCAGCTGTATCGTATATGTATAAATATTCAGGAGGTTTTACAATGGCTTTTGATACAGACAAAACTTTAAGAAACCAGGTTATGTATTCTGTTTTTGTCCGCAATTATTCACAGGAAGGCACCTTTGAAGGGGTCAGAAAGGATTTACAGCGAATCCGTGATTTAGGTGTTGATATAATCTGGCTTATGCCTATTCACCCTCTGGGAGAGAAAGCCCGCAAGGGTACACTTGGCAGTCCCTATGCCATAAAGAACTACCGTGAGGTTAATCCTGAATTCGGCACAATTGATGACCTGAAACGTCTGGTTTCTGATATTCATGCCCTTGGTATGAAGTGTATTATCGACGTGGTTTATAATCATACTTCACCTGACTCATGGCTTTCTCAAAATCATCCTGAGTGGTTCTATCACAAAGAGGACGGGTCCTTTGGCAATCGCGTTGGGGACTGGACAGATATTATCGACCTTGATTACAGCAATCGTGACTTGTGGGATTATCAGATAGATACCCTCAAGATGTGGGCTGAGATTGTGGACGGCTTCAGATGTGACGTTGCGTCCTTGGTGCCCCTTGAATTCTGGCTCAGAGCACGTGAAGAGGTTGCAAAAGTCCGTGAAAACTGTATCTGGCTTTCTGAGTCCATTGAGCACGGATTTATCCGCTATATCCGCAGTCAGGGTATGACAGCTCTCTCTGACAGTGAAATCTATCAGGCTTTTGATATTGCTTATGACTATGATACCGCAGGGGAGTTTGTTGATTGCCTCCTCGGTAAGATTACCCTTGCAGATTATGCAAAGGTGCTGAATCTGCAGGAGACTATTTATCCTGATAATTATGTAAAGCTCCGTTTCCTTGAAAACCACGACAGACCCCGTGCGCATCAGCTTATAGCTGACGAAAATGAGCTTAAGGTCTGGACAGCTTTTATGTATTTCCAGAAGGGTATGCCTCTTGTCTATAACGGTCAGGAGGTAGGTGCCAAGCACCTGCCCACACTCTTTGATAAGGACACTGTAGATTGGGAGATTAAGACAGACCTTACTCCTCTTATGCGCAGACTCTATGCTATCCGCAAGGACGGGATTTTTGCAGACAGCGATTATACTGTCAGTGCTCCTGCTACAGGTGTGCTCACTGCAATGCACGCAAGCAAGGACAGCAAAATTCTGGGTGTATTCCCTGTAAAATGCAACAGTGCCCTTGTCCGTGTAGATATCCCTGATGGCACTTATACCGACCTTATTAGCGGAAACCCTGCAGAGGTGCATTTCGGTATGCTCAGTGTAAAGAATGAAGCAGTAATTATCAAAGTATAATCGTAAAGTATCAAAGGAGGAATACAGATGAAAGGATGGCTTGTTGTCAATGCTTTTCTGGACTCGGAAAAGTTCAGGGGCATTTACGCTCTGCTTCTTGAGTCTGCAAAGCTTCATAATATAAGCCTTGAGCTTTTCACATCCTCTGAGTTGTCAGGTGTAATCGGTGAGGACTTCGGCTCAAATGAACTTCCTGATTTTGCTATATTCTGGGATAAGGACGTGTGCCTTGCAAGGCGGTTGGAGCAGGCAGGAGTGAGGCTTTTTAACTGTGCAGACGCCATTGAAGCCTGCGATAATAAAGCTCTCACTTCCCTTGTGCTTTCAAAGGCAGGAGTGCGGATTCCAAAAACGATTATTTCGCCTAAAACCTTTGAGGGTGTGGGGTATAATAACCTTGGTTTTCTGGACAAAGCTGTTGAAAGGTTAGGCCTTCCTCTTGTGATCAAAGAGTCATACGGCTCCTTTGGCATGCAGGTGTACCTTGCAAACACAAGGGACGAGGCAGCTCAGATTATCAAAAGTCTGGGACATAAAGAGTTTATTATGCAGAAGTTTGTTGCCTCAAGCCGAGGCAGGGACTTGCGTATAAACGTAGTAGGGGAGAAGGTTGTAGCTTCAATTTACCGCTATAACGATGATGACTTCCGCTCAAACCTTACCATAGGCGGACAGATGAAGCCTTATACTATTACACAGGCTCAGGCGGATTTGGCTGTGTCGGCCTGCAGAGCACTAAACCTTGACTTTGCAGGTGTTGATGTGATGTTCGGAGAAAATGATGAGCCGATTATCTGCGAGGTGAACTCAAATACCCACTTCAAGACTACCTTTGATTGCACGGGGGTGAATCTTGCAGACAGTATTATGGAGCACATTGCAGAGGAGTTGAAAAAATGAAAGGCTTGCTTGTTTATACAAAAGAAGACGCAGTTGTAAACCGTTGGTTTATCGGTCATCTGATTGAGGTTGCAAAGGAGTTGGGCGCAGAGCTTTCTCTTGCTGTTTACAAC
This sequence comes from Ruminococcus sp., assembly GCA_045535605.1. Taxonomy (GTDB): domain Bacteria; phylum Bacillota; class Clostridia; order Oscillospirales; family Acutalibacteraceae; genus Ruminococcoides. Next base: position 30,273 of record JAZSLX010000083.1, on the reverse strand, counting down.
GACAGTGATAGCTTCAATGCTGAGAAATACGGGGACGTGGATTTTTGTATCAACAGAAGCCGTCTGAGCATTGTCAATAAGGTGCTGGAAGCAAATGGAGTGCCCTGCTTCAATAACCTGAAAACCGTAGAGACTGCAAACGATAAATATAAAACCTATGAGCTGTGCAAGGCACTTTCTGTGCCTGTGATGGATACCTGTCTATACAGCGAGGAGGCTTTGCAGGAAATAGCATTTCCCTGTGTGCTCAAATCTGTAAGCGGTCATGGGGGGAGTGAGGTTTTCTGGCTTGAAAACTCAGACTCTCTTGAGAATATAAAGCTTTCCGAGGATAAAAAATATATTCTGCAGAAGCCCTGCTCACATACAGGGATTGATGTGCGGGTTTATACACTGGGCGGTGAAATAGTATCTGCAGTTAAAAGGTCATCACCTGAAAGCTTTCGCAGTAACTATTCCTTAGGCGGAAATGCTGAGCTTTTTGAGCCAACACCTGAACAAGCTGAGATTGTATCGGTGTTGCAAAGAGAGCTTCGCACAGATTATGCAGGTTTTGATTTTATACTCCACAACGGACACTGGGTGCTCAACGAGATTGAGGACGCAGTAGGTGCACGTATGCTGTATACCCTGTGTAATTGTGATATAGGCGAGAAGTATCTCAGATACATAATAAATAAGGTGAGTAAGGATAATTGACAGCTTTAGGGCTGTCAATTTACTTTTTGTTGACAAATGTCCTTTAAATTGTTAGAATTTAACTGGGAAATAATGTAATTTATTTACAGGGGGAAATCTTATGTCAACACCGAAAATTTTTGAAAGCGAGTATCGCTGCTGTCTTATCGTGTGGGAGAATGAGCCTCTCAAAAGTGCAAAGCTTGCACAGCTTTGCAAGGAACGCCTTAACTGGTCAAGAACCACTACCTATACAGTTTTAAAGCGTCTTTCTGACAGAGGTGTTCTGCAGAACAAGGACACAATTGTAACCTCCCTTATCAGCAAGGAACAGGCTCAGATTTCTGAGATGGATGAGCTTATTGAGAAGAAGTTTGTGGGTAATCTGCCTGCATTTATGGCAGCCTTTGTAAACGGCAGAAAGCTGAAGAAGGAAGAAGCAGATACACTCAGAGCTATGATTGACGGCGCAAAGGAATAAGCCTTTGCACAGAAAGTGCAGGATTGTTTATGACAGAACTGTTTTACAGTATTCTCAAAATCAGCATTACCGCAGGCTTGGTAGCTGTTGCGGTTATGTTTTTTCGTCTTGTTTTCAAGGGTGCACCCAGATGGATAAGCTGTCTTTTGTGGGTACTTGTTGCCCTGAGACTGCTGTGCCCTGTAGCTATTGAAAGCAACCTGTCACTTATGCCTGATTTGTCTGCATATCAGCGCAGCAGTTCATCAGAACAGGAGATTGTTCCCTCAGGCAGACCTGTGACACAGGCTCAGGTGTACACACAGCAAAGTATTACAAACAGCAATGCTCAGCAGGAGTCTGAGTCAGTTGATGTAGGCAGAATATGTGCTGTGGTGTGGCTTGGCGGTATGGGGGCAATGCTTCTGTACGGAGGGGTTTCTTATCTTCTTACTCGTTTGCGTGTCAGGGAGTCTGTACCTCTTGAGCGTAACATCAGACAGAGTGAAAAGGTTAAATCTCCTTTTATATTGGGTGTGTTCAGACCCTTCATATACATACCTTTTAATCTTGATAAAAGAACTAAAAAATATGTCCTTGCTCACGAGCAGGCACACCTGAAGCGCTTTGACCATATATGGAAGCCTCTGGGATTTATACTCCTGTGTGTTCACTGGTTCAATCCCCTGATGTGGTTGTCCTATGTGCTTCTTTGCCGTGATATTGAGGTTGCCTGTGACGAAAAGGTTATCAGGGATTATTCCCTTAACAAACGCAAAAATTATGCACACGCACTGCTTGAGTGTAAGGTATCACAAAACGCAGTTGTTGTCTGTCCGCTTGCTTTCGGCGAGGTAGGGGTCGGGGAACGTATCAAAAAGACTCTTAAGTATAAAAAGCCGGCTCAGGTAATTGCAGTTGTGGCGGTTGTGATGATACTGTCTGTGTCTGTTTGTCTGCTCACAGACCCTGTCAGCAGTGCACAGATTAACTACTACACCTCAGGCACCCGTGTAACCGCAGGGTATGAAAAGCCCACAGAGCCTCCTGTAACGGAGCCTCCAACTACAGCACCGCCTACAGAGCCTCCCGCTACAGAAGCCCCCACCGAGGCAGAGTATTACGAGGAATACTACGACTATTCCGATGATTACTACTACGATTACTCGGATGATTATTATGAATATGAAGAGTATGAGGAAGAAACAATGATTTTTGTGGAGCGTCCTACAATTAATCCCGTTATTGATTGGGGAGTATCAAGCAATTACAGTTTCACCAATAATAGCTTTTCATCAGGAAATAGTAACTACTATGGTGGAGTTGACCCCTTTGAGCCGATTGTATGGGACTATCACGCTTACAACGGAATCAATAATACATATCAGAATTCACCCTTTGGAAACCGTAGTTCAGGTGTGACTTCTGCGTGGAAGATACCGTAATGTTAATAACAACTTCCCCCGATTGTACGGCGTGTATAATCGGGGGATTTTTTGTGTGAATAAGTATTAGATAATACCAAAATATATATTGACATACATTGTCTATGATGTTAGAATTGAATTGTAAAAACATCCAATTAATTATCAACAGGAGGTTTTGTTATGAAGAAGATTTTAGCTTTCACTATGGTGTTGCTTGTGGTGATGTCGGCGGTGTTTACACTGTCTGTAAGTGCCTCCCCCGAGCCTGTGAAGCCTCAGATTACCTACAAGGAGCTGGGCTTTACTTTCTACCTTAACACTGACGGTACAGCCACTGTCTGCGGTGTGCCTGAGGGTGAAACAGAGGTTACAATTCCCACAGAAGTGGACGGCTACAAGGTATCAGAGCTTGGCTCGTATGCACAGAGAATCCAAGGCTCAACAGGAGTATTGAGTCTTACTGTGCCTGAGGGTATACTCTATCTTAACTGGCAGGCACTTTCTGCTTTTAGGGAGGCAGAGGAAATTAATCTGCCCTCAACACTTGTTGAGATTGAGTATCAGGACTTTCTGGATAGTACAGCATATTATAAAAATCCCGATAACTGGGATAATGGTGTTATGTACATAGGCACAAACCTTATCACAGTTGACAGAAACGTGCCTGAGACCTTGGTTGTCCGTGAGGGTACAACCTGTGTATCTCAGGGTGCTGTACGATATACGAATACCGTAATCAAAGAGGTTGTTTTCCCAAATCACCCTGTACCGGGTATTGAGGCACTTACCACTACGACTCTTGAGAGAGCAACTGTTCCTGCAGGAATGGAGACTATCTGTGATTATTTATTCTCAGGCTGTGAGGTGCTCACAGATGTAACTATTGAGGATGGTATAACATCTATCGGTGAGGGTTCATTCAGAAGTTGCTCAAGCCTTGATGAAATTATTATACCTGACTCTGTAACCTCAATCGGTGAGGATGCATTTGCAAACTGTAAAAATCTCAATTATATTTATATTCCTCCCACAGTAACCTCTATTGACGAACATGCTCTGGGATATGAGAGATACAGTGATTACAGTTATGTAAGCAAGGATTGGGAAATCTTCTACAAGCGTTACAACGATTTTTCAATCGGTGGTGTAGTTGGCTCTGCAGCACACGAGTATGCTCAGGCTAACAACATACCCTTTGTTGCGTCTTCTGATGAGGTTTCCTCTGTTCCTACTCGTGACGAAGCTTGCTTTGGTAAGATGGGTGATGCAAACACAGACAGAGAAGTAAACATCAAGGATGCTACTGCTATCCAGAAGTACCTTGCAAGTCTTGATGAGCTTTCTGCAAACGGAGCTTACCTTGCAGATACAGACGAGGACGGCATAGTTACCATCAAGGATGCAACCGCTATCCAGAAATATATTGCAGGTATTTCTATACAATTCCCTGTAGGTGATACAACAGACCTGAGACTTTACTATCACGTCTATGCCCAAATCGGCTCTGACTGGAGTCCTGAAGGACCGTATTACTTCTACTATTATAGGAATGACTATGGTGATATGGTAAACAGACCCGGTACGCAGGCGGAGTTTGATGCTCTTTTAGACTGTTGGAGTGCGTATATCCCTGCTGAGGCTACAATGATAAGCTTTTGCCGTGAACACTCACGAGAAACAAAGATGATAGCAATGCCTGAACAGGATGGTATGGCCCTTGTTCCCACAAAAAACATCGGGAATTATTTTTATGATTGTGAATGGCAGACCATAGGCTGATACAGAATACTGCAAGTATAATATGAATTAACATAAAATCCCCCGTCAATACTAAGTTAAAAGTATTGTCGGGGGTATTGTTTTGCAATATACAAAGGTTGAAATCTGCGGTGTAAACACAGCACAATTAAAGGTACTGAAAGAAAGCGAAAAACGTGAGCTGTTGCTCACAATCAAAAACGGCACAGAACAGGAGAAAAAGCAGGCAAGAGACAAAATGGTGCAAGGGAATCTACGCCTTGTGCTGTCGGTAATTCAGAGGTTTGCAAACAGAGGGGAGAATCCTGATGATTTGTTTCAGGTTGGAGTTATCGGTCTTATAAAAGCAATAGACAATTTCGACCCTGCTCTGGACGTAAAATTCTCCACCTACGGCGTGCCAATGATAATCGGTGAGGTGCGGAGATTCCTGCGGGATAATAACCCTATCCGTGTGAGCCGAAGTATGCGTGACACTGCATACCACGCAATGCAGATAAAAGAAATGCTCACAAATAAAAACGGCTCTGAGCCTACTGTGGAGGAAATTGCCAAGGAGATGGGAGTGCCCAAGGAGCAGGTGGTGTTAGCCCTTGAGGCTATTGTGGAGCCTGTGTCCCTGTACGAGCCTGTGTTTTCTGACGGGTCGGACACAGTGTACGTTATGGACCAAGTAGGGGACAAGCGGACAGACGCAGACTGGCTGGAGGAAATCGCTCTGAAAGAGTCAATCGCAAAGCTCTCTGAGAGAGAGAAAAAGATACTGGGACTTAGGTTTTTCAAAGGCAAAACCCAGATGGAGGTTGCCGAGGAAATCGGAATCTCCCAGGCACAGGTCAGCCGAATCGAAAAAGGTGCCCTTGATACAATTAAACGAGAGGCGTTTTAAGCTTCCCTCTTTGAGGGAAGTGGCTGTGCGAAGCACAGACGAAGGGAGTTAAAAGAAAGGTCTGATTCAACTCCCTCAGTCTTTTTGCTTCGCACAAATCCAGCTCTTAACTGAGCCTGTCTCCCCTCTGTCACTTCGTGACATCTCCCTCACACTGTGAGGGAGTCTTCCCTCGGGGAGGGAGCCTTATAAGCCCTCCTTGTGTAAAGGAGGGTGACTTTGCCATAGGCAAAGTCGGGAGGATTGTTAGAGTGTCTTTTTTATATCGAGGCTTTGTTTTAGATGAGCTTTACAATCCCTCAGTCAGCTTCGCTGACAGCTCTTAACTGAGCCTGTCTCCCTCTGTCACTTCGTGACATCTCCCTCACACTGTGAGGGAGTCTTCCCTTTACACAAGGGAGCTTCAAAAAACAGGATGCAAACCGCATTGGCTTGCATCCTGTTGTTTGTTTACGCCGTCTTATGTAATTCAGAAAAGTTTTTAGTTGTTATATTCTGACAGCGGTGTGTATTCTATCTTTAGTTCTTCAGCTGAGTTTTTGTATGAATCAATGAGGTCCAAAGCCTCAGCGTCAGATATGTGCACATAATCCTTTTCGTTTTCGCTCTTTGATCGGAAGAATGTGTTATCGTTTCCTGCATCAGTAAGTTCATCTATTATGCCGACTTCTTCAGCATAAAAAGCGTCAAGTGTTATTCTTTGCAGAAATTCAAGTTTGCCGTTTGTCAGTCTGTAAAAATCGTGTCCACTACACGCGGCACCGCTACTCCAACCAAGCTCGATATATCCGTTATTATATAAGGTGTGTGCATAGCGTTCACCGCTACTGAACAAATGAACAGTATTTCCATCTGATATTGTATACAAGTCATATACAAAGGTAGAATCGATGGAGGATATTATCAATTCCTGCTGACCGTTATTGTCTAAATCAATCAGTGCGTAGCCAATTTCTGAAAGTTTGGAGTGACGACGATACATATAACTGGAATTGGGTAAATCGGGAAAAAGAGCAGATGCACCGTCTCTTTTCCAAGGAAAGGCATCAATTATCTTTTTTATGATTTCGTCGTATGTATATGGAACTTTCTGAGTGGTGTGATTTGCAAAGTACTGTTGCTGATTGTGAGCAACAGTTTCCATAGACATTCCTGTTATCAGAAATTTGCCGTCGATATCTTCAAATGTAAAATCACAGGTTATCAGATTGTATCCTGTCTGTCGGTCGCCAACAGGTAAGTAATCCTCGGTATAAATCATCTCGTAGATTACTGTGGCGGTTACTTTGTAGTCGGAAACCTCCTTGAACTGTACATAATCAAGACGGCAATCCTCAACACAGTTTATAAATGTATCTATTGCTTTGGTGTCTGTAGGGCTGATTCTCTTATCCTCTGTGAAACAAGAGTTGAGAAGCTCCACGTCATGAGTTTTATATGCCTTGATGTATCCTCTGATAAGCTCAGCGATTTCCTCGCTGTCTCCGTTTAACATCTCATAGCCGTAGGGCAGACCGTTTTCGCTTAAGGTTATAAGTCCGTTAATTACTCTGATGTCGTATTTGTGACTTTCTGCCTGAAGCAGAGTTCTGCCGTCTTCTGATGTATACCCCTCTCTTGTGCCAAGCACATACACTTTGCCGTTTTCGTCCTGCTCAAAAGTAAAGTCGAGTTGGTTTCCTGTAAAGCGGGAGTTGTATTTAACTTTGCCGTTTTCTTTGGCGATAATTCGGAATGAAAAAATACCGCTTGTGTCGCTGTTGGTGATTGATACTTCCTCTATGCTTCCGTCACCGTCAATATCGAAGTCTGCTGTTTCATAATGTAGGGTAGTGTACAGGTCATTTCCGTGAACTGTTGTGCTGTCTGATTTTGTACGGAAAATATCTCCGTCATTGAAAGGATGTCGTGCAACTTCATTGGCAGAGTATCTGTACTTTGGGATTTCTGCAGATTTGTCGGCAATGAATTTAAGACGCTCAGAGTCTATAACCTCAAACACATACTTGTTGCCGTCATCGGCAGTGAGTGTGAGGATATTTTCCTCTGTGCTATACTTGCCTGTGGGCACATAACTGCTGAGCCCTGACAGGGTAAATCTGAATTCTCTTGTACGTCTGTAAAGGGTTACCTGAGGTTTCAGCACTTCTTCTGATTCGTTGAAGTAATAATGAGCAACATCATCTGCCTCAAAGGTTTCATAGTTGCTTGATAATGTACTGCTGTCAACCGTGAACTCTATGTATGCGGTGTAGTGAGTGTCTGTAGTCTCAGGCTTGCTGTAGAAGTCAACCTCCAGCTTGTACTGTCCTGATGTAAGGTTTGCAATACTGTCTAAAGGATAATCTATCTGCATGCTTGCACCCTCTATAGTTACCTCGCTGGCATTTGGATAGTATGCAGGATACTCTCTTTGGTCAATCCAAGCATTGTTTACCTTTTTGTACAGAGTGAATTTTTCAACTACTGTAGAGATGTTCTTCTCAGCTTTGTTGTACCACATTACAGACAGGGATCTTTCTGAGGTGCCTGCATTCATATCAAAGTTATCTTCACGGATGATGCTGAGTACCTCGCCCATAATTCCTCCGGGCTGTGAACCGCTCTTTGTGGTGGTTATATCCGATGTGCTTACCACAGGATACTGAAAGTCTATTCGCACTTTTTCCCCTTTGCTTGAAAAGGGTGACTCAAAGCGGTAGGTGCCCGCTGTGTTAATATCAATGTTATATAGACTGTATTTGTGTGTGAACGTTCCGTTTGCAGGAACTATAAAGGAAATATCAAAGAATCCTGCGTCTTCGCTACGGCAGTCTATCCATTCTCCTTTTGTGAATTTGTATATATAGAAATATTCACCGCAGGTGATGTCATAGTCGTTGTCGTTGCACCACATTACCTCGATGTAGGGTTTGCTTGCCGTAACGTTAAGGTCAACAATCTTTGCATATATGCCCTCTCGGTCAGAGTTTGAGTTGGTTACTTTGTAGCCGTTTTCGTCAAAGTCGGGTATCTTTGTTACCTCAAAGTCAATCCATGCTTTGTACTGTGTAGGGAAGGTGTCGCCTTTGTCACGGAGATATGTGCTCTCAAAGCGGTAGGTGCCAACCTCGTCAATTTCAATATTCCACAGACCGTACTTGTGCTTGAAGGTACCGTTTTTTGGAATCATATATCCGATGGTAACATAAGCATAATCGCCTTGGCGGATGTTCACCCATTCGCCGTCTACATATTTGTAGATGTAGAACTCCTCACCGCAGGTGTAGCTTTCATTGTTCTTGTTCTTCCATTTTGCTTCTATGTAGGGGTTGCTCTCTAAGTCCTCTGCAATCTCAAGCTTTGTAAGCTCAAGGGACACACCCTCTATATCAGAGCCTGAGTCCACAACTTTTACACCGTAAGGATTGTTGTCGATGGGGTTTGTCAGGAAACCTACGGACAAAGCAATGCACAGCACAATTGCTACAATGCTTATCCAGAATGCAGGCTTTTTGTAATTGAGTACACTTTTGATTCTCTGCTTCACGGACACTTCGCCGAAGGCAAGGGGACAGGCAGAAATCATACGCCTTGGTACACTGCAATTGAGCAGGGCTGTGGAGTATTCTTTTCTGTTTGTAACGTCCATATCCCTGATTACCTTTTCGTCGCAGGCAAGCTCAATATCCCTGCAAAGGAGAATATATGCCACCCACAGCAGAGGATTGAACCAGTACACGGAAAGAAGCAGAAACCCTAAGGGCTTTATCAGATGGTCTTTTCTCTTTATATGTGCTTTTTCGTGTCGGAGTACATATTCCTGCTCAGCATTCGTAAGGTTGGAGGGAAGATAGATTTTAGGCTTTATAATACCCAAAATGAAAGGTGTGTTTATGTCGTCGCAGATGTAGGTGTTTTTCTCAATTGACATAGAAACCTTAACTTTGCTTCTCAGCCTAAGGTAGCTTATAAGGGTGTAAATCATCATCCCAACCATACCAAGAATCCACACAACGGTTGCAATGAACAGAAGCACCTGCACAGGGTTTACACTTGCACCAACCTCAGGTGCAAGGCTATCGGAGATTACAGGATTCACAGCTTGGTTAAAGGTGTCAATTCCTGAGTGAATCTGAGGTGCATCGGAGTATACAATCTCAGGCGGGATTGTCTCTGCACTGGGAATAAGGCTTAATACACTTTCAATTGATACAGGCAGTATGAGTCTCAGCCCCACAAGTCCCCAGAGGAGTACTGTTATCCATTTGGGAGCTTTCTTGAGGAATAGCCTGAGTATTATCACCGCCAAGGCAATCCACCCTGCAGTAATGCTCATATTAACAAGATGTAAAAATAAAGTTTCCATAGTTAAGCCTCCTCTTGGGAGTCAATGAGCTTTTTAAGCTCTGCTACCTCTTCCTTTGAAAGAGTTTTTCTCTGTGTGAATGCCGCCACAAATGCAGGCAGAGAGCCCTCAAAGGTTTCGTCTACAAATCGCTCACTCTGCATTGCATAAAATTCTTGTCGGGAAATAAGAGAGATGACAATACCTTTCTTGTTTTTGAATATGCCTTTTTCACAGAGCTTTCTCAGCACTGTGTAGGTTGTGGGTTTTTTCCAGGAGAGCTCACGCTCGCAGAGCTTCACAAGTTCTCCTGAGGGGATAGGCTCACTCTCCCATATTAAGTCAGCAAATCGTGATTCTACAACTCCAAGTCTGATGTCGTCCATATTTATACCTCCTTTTGTGCGTTTGCCTGGTTTATTAACAATAAACCTTCTATGATTAGTTTATCGCGAATAAACCGATTTGTCAACGCCTTTAGACTTATTATTCTGCACAAATATAAGTGCTGTTCTCTGTGCTTTATGACGATAAAATAAATATGATTTTACTTTTTGACTTTCGTGTGTTAAAATGTATTAATAGGTACAAATTACGATTATATTCTGTTTTTATCAATAGATTTCGAGGTGGAAATATGACAAATAATATTGACGATAAGGCGTTGGATTTGCTCTGTGAGGCAATTCTGTCCCTTAATACAGTGGAGGAGTGCAGAAGCTTTCTGGAGGATGCCTGCTCTGCAATGGAGCTTAAGACTATATCTCAGAGAATGGTTGTGGCAAAAATGCTCTCCGAAAAATGTGTATACAGCAAGATTATCGAGGAGACAGGTGCATCAACTGCAACCATAAGCCGTGTAAATAAAAGTCTTGAGTACGGGGCAGAGGGCTACCGCCTTGTGCTCTCCCGTATGAATCAGGAGAACTGATATGGCTTACGAGGTCTTTGCGGATTTTTACGATAAGCTCACAGGTAACGTGGGCTATAGCGAACGTGCAGATTATATCCTCAGTGTTCTTGAGAGTCTTGGTCACAGTGCAGGGCTTACCCTTGACCTTGCCTGCGGTACAGGCTCACTTACCCTTGAACTCAAGAAAAAGGGTGTTGACATCTACGGTATAGACGGCTCACCTGATATGTTGTCCGTTGCCTTGCAGAAAGCAGCAGAGGCGGAGGAACAGATACTCTATCTCTGTCAGAAAATGCAGAGTATTGATTTGTACGGTACAATTGACACCTGTATCTGTACCCTTGACAGCATAAATCATATGACAGACCCCAAGGATGTGCAGAAAACCTTCCAGAGGGTGTCTCTCTTTATGAACAAGGGCGGAGTTTTCCTTTTTGATGTGAACACTGTGTATAAGCACAAGTGTGTGCTTTCTGATAATGTCTTTGTCTTTGATACAGACGAGGTGTACTGCGTGTGGCAGAATACCCCTGCCGATGATAATGTAGTGAAGATTTCACTGGATTTCTTTATTCCTGAGGGGGATAATTATTATAGAATCACAGAGGAATTCTCGGAACGTGCATATACTGCTGAGGAGCTTGAAGCTATGCTTGCAAAGGCAGGTTTTAAGGTTGAGGCTGTATATGGAGATATGACCTTTGAAGCTCCAAAGGATGACGAACAGCGACTCATAGTTGCAGCACGGAAAATTTAGTGTATAATAGAACAGGAATTTTTATAATTTGGGAGAATATAATATGGATAAGATTATAAGATGTATCACAAGTGACGGAGCGGTTATGGCTTCAGCTATTGATTCCTCCGACCTTGTGTATGCAGCACAGAAGATACACCGCACATCAAATGTAGCAACTGCGGCTCTGGGCAGACTGCTCACTGCGGCTTCTATGATGGGCGCACAGCTAAAGCAGAAGGACGCAACAATCAGCCTGCGTGTTGCAGGTGACGGCCCTCTGGGTGTTGTTATTGCCGCCTCTGACAGCGATGGCTATGTACGCGGTTATGTGGAGAACTCAAACTGCGTTACCGAGCACTACCAGAACGGCAAGATTAACGTAGGTGCCGCTGTTGGTCAGGGTGTTCTGAATGTTATGAAGAAGCTCCCCGGTGCAGAGCCCTATATCGGTCAGGTGCCCCTTGTGAGCGGTGAGATTGCAGAGGATATCACAAGCTACTACGCCACATCCGAACAGCTTCCCACAATCTGTGCTCTGGGTGTGCTTGTGGATAAGGTAAAGGGCGAGGTGCTTTTTGCAGGCGGTTTGCTTGTACAGCTTTTACCCGGTGCTTTTGAGGATACTATCGAAAAGCTTGAGAAGAACGTCCACGATATGGATTCTGTCACAGCTATGCTTACCAAAGGCTTTACTCCCATTGATATGGTACACGAAATTCTCAAGGGTTTTGAGGTAGAGGTGCTGGACGAGATGGAGGTAGGCTACCGTTGCGGTTGCACAAGGGAGTCACTGGAGAATGTTATCATCGGTCTGCCTGAGGAAGAGATAAGAGAGCTTCCTGATGAAACAGGGGTAGCATCAGCTACATGCCACTTCTGTAACAAGAAGTATGTGTTCACTCAGGAGGATCTTGAAAACCTCATAAAAAAGAAAATTTAAATTTTTATAAAAAAGTTTCAAAAAAGTATTGACTTTTTGATGTGGATGTTGTATTATAATACGCGTCACGAAAAATGGCAACCACGTGGGAGCATAGCTCAGCTGGGAGAGCATCTGCCTTACAAGCAGAGGGTCACAGGTTGGAGCCCTGTGGTTCCCACCATGTGGCCCGGTAGTTCAGTTGGTTAGAACGCTAGCCTGTCACGCTAGAGGTCGACGGTTCGAGCCCGTTCCGGGTCGCCATTTTTTTTGCCTCTGTAGCTCAGTTGGTAGAGCAGGGGACTGAAAATCCCCGTGTCGATGGTTCGATTCCGTCCGGAGGCACCAATATGCGGATGTAGCTCATCTGGTAGAGCGCCACCTTGCCAAGGTGGAGGTAGCGAGTTCGAGCCTCGTCATCCGCTCCAAAAAAGGCGAAGGGAAGGCACTTAATTCTTATGAAGAATTTAAGTGCTTTTTCATTCGGCGTCATAGCCAAGTGGTAAGGCACGAGTCTGCAAAACTCTGATTCCCCGGTTCAAATCCGGGTGACGCCTCCAAAAAAAAAAGCACTGCATATGCAGTGCTGTTGTTTTTGGAATGATGTTTGCCCTGTCGGGCAAATGATGTCGTTACACTAATGATGTCGCTTCGCTAATGAATTAGCAAACATCGCCTCATTGCGAACAAAGTGAGAACATCATTTTTGCGAAGCAAATGCATCATATCGCCAACGGCGATACATCATTTCTCCCTTGCACCCTCACCACCTGTATGCTACAATAAACTTAAGGCGGTGATTGAATGAGTAAAGGAAAGAAGGTTCTTGTTATTAGTGCAATCTGTATTATAGTTTTTGTAATTATAACGGTTGGACTTGGACTTTTTATAAAATCCATCATTCCAAAAACATATAGTTCCGCTAAAAAAGAATGTGAAAATATTCTTGCGAATCATCAAGTTCAAATGGAAGAAATTGCTATTGATTCTTTAAAATCAAAAAAGAATATTTCGGGAGATTTTAAAGAGTACTTTTATAGTTGTTACCAAGAGGAAGGTTTTGTTACATTCGATATTGATGCACAAGGTATGCTTGGTGGTCAGTATTGGGGGTTGGTTTATACACAAGATGGAGCTTATTATAGTGAAAAGGAATCATTCCTATATGAAGAAATACGTGGTAATAATATTATGAAAGCCGAAAGACTTAATGAACATTGGTGGTATCTTTGGACAGATTATGATGGCACAAATAGAAGTTACAAATAAAAAAGTCCTTGGTTTTCAAGCGCATTTTATTCGTGTTATTAAGTTCAAACGCTCCATAAAATGAAAGAAGCAAGTCATTTTGATTTGCTTCTTTTTTGTTATATCTTTCGTATTCTGTGCATATATTCAAGAGATTGATGAACGCTTAAAATGCAGGAACTGCATATCAAAACTTGCAAAAATAACAATAACTAGAAAAAAATAATATAAATTCTGCAAGAAGTGTTGACAAATTATGCAAAAGTGTATATAATGTATTCAAACAGAAGGAATTCTGAAAAAATTTCAAGGAGGCTTGTATTTATGTTTAATCACAAGGATTTACCCCTGCTGTTACTTGACAACAGCTCTATGATGTCCGTTCTCAACGAAGGTGAGTTCAAATGCTATAATCTTCCCTTTGAGGATGCTAAGCACCTTATTGACATCTATGATGAATCTGATATTCTCCGTTGCTTCTCTAACCCCGATATTGAGACCGTAATCTTTGATTACTTGGGCTGTGCAAAACGCGATTTCGAATACAAGCGTATCCGCAATATGCGTGCAGGACAGGATGCTATTGTTTTCAAGCTCTACGTTACTCCCTCTGAAACTCAGCCTGTTATTCAGGCAGACGACGGGGTAGAGGCTAAGAAAATCCAGAACGTCTATGTTTACTGCCAGTACCTGACACGCATTTCATAAATTAGTAATTTTTCTTGAACTTCATTATTATTTCTCCTGAGTGCCCGAGTTTTTGCTCGGGTGCTTTTATTTGTTGATAACATCAAAATGTTGATATGTCAATATCACGATGGTATAATTTTGTATGAAATCCTTGAAAGGTTGATTTGTATGATTAAATCAAAAATTTGTGATATTTTAGGTATTCAGTATCCTGTTTTTCAGGGCGGTATGGCTTGGATTGCAGATGGCAAGCTTTGTGCCGCTGTGTCTGAAGGCGGCGGACTTGGTCTCATTGCTGCAGGTGCCGCACCTGCTGAGTATGTCCGTGAGCAGATTCACATTGCAAGAGGTCTTACAAGTAAACCTATCGGTGTGAATATTATGCTGATGAGCCCTTATGCAGACGAGATCGCCAAAGTTGTTGCTGAAGAAAAGGTAGAGGTTGTAACAACCGGTGCAGGAAACCCTGCAAAATATATGGATATGTGGAAAGCGGCTGACGTTAAGGTTATCCCTGTTGTTGCCTCTGTGGGTATGGCAAAGCTTATGACAAAGCTTGGTGCTACAGCTCTCATTGCAGAGGGTGGCGAAAGCGGCGGCCATGTGGGTGAACTCACTACAATGGCACTTATACCTCAGATTTGCGATGCAACTAACCTCCCTGTAATTGCTGCAGGCGGTATAGTTGACGGCAGAGGTGTTGCCGCTGTGTTTATGCTGGGCGCTGTTGGTGTGCAGATGGGTACACGTTTCTTAGTAGCTGAGGAATGTAGTATTCACCCTGAGTATAAAAAGAAGATACTGAAAGCCTCCGACCGTGCTACAATGGTAACAGGTAAGCGTTTGGGACATCCTGTAAGAAGCCTGAAAACTCAGTTTGCAAGGGATTATCAGAAGGCTGAATACAGCGATATGTCAGATGATGAACTTGAATCCCTTGCTTCCGGAGCTCTGCGACTTGCAGTGCAGGAGGGCGACACCGAAAAAGGTTGCTTTATGGCGGGACAGGTTGCGGCTATGGTTAAGAAGGAACAGCCTGCCGCTGAGATTATCAAGGAGATTATGGACGAGGCAGAGCCTATTCTCAAGGGTGCTTCCTCCTTTGTGTGCTGAGGTGATGTTATGAACAGAGAAGAAATTATGAAGATACTTCCTCACAGAGAGCCTATGCTCCTCATAGATGATGTAGAGAAGATAGGCGAGGAGGCAGTGGCACATTATACTGTCAGAGGAGATGAGTTCTTCCTCAAAGGTCATTTTCCTGATAATCCCATTGTACCCGGTGTGATTCTTTGCGAGATGCTGGCCCAGTCTGCATGTGTGCTCCTTTTGGAATTAGCAGGGGAGGGTATGCTCCCTGTGTATACAGGTCTTAATAAAGTGAAATTCCGCGGTATGGTAAAGCCCGGTGATACAGTAGAGATGCGTTGCCACCTGACCAAATCCCGTCATCCCTTTTATTTTGCTGAGGGTACTGTAACCTGTGAGGGCAAAAAGTGTGTCAGCGCTGAGTTTTCATTTGCTGTTACTGAGGCAAGTATCTGATTTTTCTGTAAGAGGTGAAGTGCTGTGAGCGAATATATCCGTACTGTGAATTATTACGAAACCGATAAAATGGGTATAACCCATCACTCCAATTATATCCGATATATGGAGGAGGCACGTATTGATTTCCTTGAAAAGCTTTCTTACCCTATGACCCGTCTTGAGGCGGAGGGGGTTGTTTCTCCTGTTGTGAGTGTGGAGTGTAAGTATAAAGCTCCCTCTACCTTCTCCGATGTGCTGAAAATCACAGTAAAGGTGGAGAAATACACAGGTGTTAAAGTTATCTTTGCTTATGTGGGTGAAAATGTGGATACAGGTAAAATTGTCTTTGAAGCAACATCCACTCACTGTTTTGTGAATTCTCAGGGCAGACCTGTATCGGTAAAAAAGAACTTCCCTGAGTTTGATATTAAACTTAGTGAACAGATGTGAGATTTATAAAAGGACTTCCTTTAAGGTGGTCCTTTTTTCTATTGCTTTTCTGTGTGTGCAGAGTTATAATGATTAAGTTAAATTAAATTTGAAGGTGATAGATATGGCAGATAAACTTTATTTTAAAAACGACTACTCTGAGGGTGCTCACGAGAAAATACTCAGAAGATTTATGGAAACAAGCCTTGAGCAGAATACAGGCTACGGCACTGACAAATACTGCAAAAGCGCTGAGGAGAAAATCCGACTTGCCTGCAACTGTCCTGAGGCTCAGGTTAAATTTATCTGCGGTGGTACTCAGACAAACCAGCTTGTAATCAGCACAATGCTTGCACCTTACGAGGGAGTTATCGGTGCTACCACATCTCATATTGCCGCTCACGAGGCAGGTGCCATTGAGTATTCAGGCCACAAGGTACTGACAGTTCCTCACCATGACGGAAAAATCGACCCCAAGGAGCTTGTGGATCTGATTGAAACCTTCTGGAATGATGACAGCCACGAGCATATGGTTTACCCCGGTATGGTGTATGTGTCTCATCCCACAGAGCTGGGCACACTGTACTCAAAGGCTGAGCTTACTGCCATTGCCAATGTGTGCAAAAATTACAATCTTCCTCTGTACCTTGACGGTGCACGTCTCGGCTACGGTCTTATGAGTGATGAAACCGATTTGACTCTTGAGGATATAGCACAGCTTTGCGATGTTTTCTATATAGGCGGTACAAAGGTTGGAGCTCTTTGTGGTGAGGCAGTAGTGTACACAAAGAACAATATGCCCAAGTGCTTTGTAGCTCAGATAAAGCAGCACGGTGCACTGATGGCAAAGGGCTTTTTGACAGGACTGCAGTTTGATACACTTTTTACTGACGGCTTGTACTTTGAACTTGGCAGACACGCCATTGAGATGGCAAACCTTCTGAAAAAAGGCTTTGTAGAAAAGGGCTACAAGCTTTCTGTAGATTCTCCTACAAATCAGCAGTTCGTTGTGGTTGATAATGAACAGCACAAAAAGCTCTCTGAAATTGCAGTTTTTGAGAATTGGGAAAGACTTGATAAAGAGCACACTGTTATCCGCTTTGTAACAAGCTGGGCAACCAAGAAAGAAACAGTGGAAAAGCTCATTTCTATGATTTAAAAAATTGACTATTACAACAAGCGGTGACGGCTTTTTGCCTGTTACCGCTTATTTTTATTGATTTGTGCAAAAAATCTCCATTTCAGCCCTTTTCATTGGTATATTGTTTCATTGCATTTTTTGTCGGAATGTGATATAAATATAACGTTAATGTCTATTAACAGTTTGTTAAAAATTAAAATTTGCAAACACAGGATTTAAAAATCAAAAAATTGGTAGTTTGAGGGGTATCAGTATGAACAAACTTACTAAAAAATGGCAGATTATACTCTACGGCTGTTCAGGTCTGGGAGTTAATATGCTCAACATCATTATGGGTACATACCTGTGCAGTGCGCTTCTTGTAGGCGGATTTGAAAAGAATGTAGAGCACTGGACTTATCTTAATAAGGACCTGGTTGTTGCGGCACTGTGGGGTACACTTATTGTAGTTGCAAAGGTGCTGGACGGACTTATCGACCTGCCTTTCTCTTCCTTTACGGATAACCTTAAAACAAGGTGGGGCAGACGCAGACCTGCAATCCTCATAGGCTACATTCCTATGCTTATCTCTTATGTTCTGTTCCTTATTCCTATTGACAAGGAAGCAACCGTGCTCAACACTATCTGGTTTGCAACATTGCTGTGTATTTTCTACGGTACATACACACTTACAATGCTTACATACTATGCAACCTTTGCAGAGATTGTAAAGGACGACAAGGACAGAGTTCTTCTCTCAAATGTTAAGTCCATCTGCGACGTTGTGTATTTCTCTATGAGCTTTGCTCTTGTTCCTGTGTTTGTAAATATGCAGATGAACATCCGTACAGTGGCACTTATCTTTATGCCTCTGGCGCTTACTATGATGATTCCTATGGTGATGATTAAGGAGAAGCCCACCAACACTAAGGAATCTCTTGAGAAAGTAAAGAGAGTGGGCTTTATCACATCTCTTAAATTCTCCTTTCAAAACACAAAGTTCATCTACTGGCTGTGCCTGGTGTTTGTTATGAATATGGGACTTCAGCTTTTCCTTTCAGGTATTAATGAATTTTTCTCATCAACTGGTATTGATATGACCTTTGTAATGGCATCAGCCTTTGCGCCTGTGCCCTTTACACTTATGCTCTATAATAAGCTGGTGAAGAAGCACGGACTCAAGGTGGGCTTTCAGTTTGTGCTGCTTACTTTTGCTATAGGTATGTCACTGATGATGCTGTGCAGAGTTTTACCCCAGAGTTTCATTCTGCCTTTTGCAATTTTCTGCGGTATTATTGTGTCTTTCTCAATCGGAGCTTTCTTCTCCATTACCTACACAATTCCTTCCCAGATGGCTGCAGATTATACAGAGAAAACAGGTATCAGTGCGGCAACTATGTACTTTGCTGTGCAGGGGCTTTTTGAGGCTGTGTCTGCAGGTATTGCTTCAGGTGTTATCCTTGTGTTCTTCAAGCAGAATGGCTTGGTGCCCTTTATTACATTAGCAGTTGCATTCTTCTGCATGGCAGCTTTTGTAATGGCATTTTTCCTGCCCAAGTCTGTAGCTCTTATAGGTAAGGAAAATAAATAATGGCGAGTCTGAAAAAACTTGTAAAAGCTAACTGTCAGAAGCTTAAAGACAGCAAGATGTCCTTTGAGGATATTTATAATATTGTGTTCAGCCACAGCGACAATGTAATGGCTGAATATAGCAGAGGCAAAGGCCCTGAGAGGATAACCTACAGACAGGCACAGCAGAGCATTGAGGTGCTCAGTTCTGCTCTAACAGAAACTGCAGGAACGGATTGTTATATCGGAATTTACGGTGAGAACTGCCCTGAGTGGATTATGCTTTTCTGGGCAATCCTCAAATCAGGGAATAAGCCCTGCCTTATAAATCTTCGTCAGCCTGTTGCTTTTTCAAATGGCATCCTTGATACCTTGGGTGTTACTCTTGTGGTTTACTGCAGTGAGTGTCCTGATTTTGGCAGACGTGCTCTGTCATATCAGGAACTTTTAAAGGCAGGAGAGCAGACAGATTTTATCTGCGATGTTCCTTTTGGCAATCACTTTGCAATCTCCACCAACGGCACAACCCTCAAGGAGAAAATCTGTATTTATTCAGGCAAAGAGGTTAGCCACCAGATTCTCAATATACTTTCAATGCAGGAGGTCAACAAGGGCTTTGTAGAGACCTATCACGGCAAAATTAAACCCCTTGCATTTCTTCCTCTTTATCATATTTTCGGTCTGGAGGCTATGTACCTGTGGTATGCATTCTGGGGCTCAACCTTTGTATTCCTTAGCGATATGACTCCCGATAATATTCTTTACACAATCCGCAGATATGAGGTAACACATATTTTTGCAGTACCCCTTTTGTGGGAGGCGGTGGAAAAATCCTTGCTTCGAACCATTTCATCAAGAGATGAAAAAACACAGAAGAAATTTAAATCTGCAACGGAAACTTCATTGAAGCTTCAGCAGGCTTGCCCGGATTTCGGAAAGCTTGTGGCAAGGGTGCTGCTCAAGGATGTACGCCGCAGGCTTTTTGGTGACAGTGTGAGGTTTTGTATATCAGGCGGAAGCTCCATAAAGGAGTCAACCCTCAGGCTTATAAACTCACTGGGTTATGAGCTTTATAATGGCTACGGTATGAGTGAAATCGGCATAACCTCGGTGGAGCTTTCCCGCAAGGCGAATGAACGGATTGAGGGCTCAATCGGTAAGCCCTTTGACTCGGTTGAATATAAAATCGGCGAGGATAACAAGCTTTTTGTAAATGGTAAATCCCTGTGCGAAAAGGTAATTATAGAGGGCGAGGAATTTATCACTGACGGTTTCTTTGATACAGGGGACGTTATGTATCAGGACAAACGGGGTTGTTACCATATATCGGGCAGAATTTCCGATGTGGTATTCGGTGCAGACGGAGAGAATCTGAATCCTGATTTTTCACAGGATGCGTTCTCGGCTTCTGAGGCAGTTGCGCTGAGCGTTCTGGGTAATGAGGATAACTCTCACCTGATGCTTGTGGTACAGCTACCCATGGGTTTGCTCAGTGTTCAGAAGCAGAAGGTGCTCAGAAAGATAGAGGAGTGCAACAGCTCACTGCCTCAGTCCTATCAGGTCAGGGAAGTTTTCTACACAACCGACCCCATAATGGACGCAATGGCGATTAAAGTAAGCCGTGCTTATCTTAAAAAAGCAATAGCAGAGGGCAGGGTAGTGCTTCACAGCTTTAATGAGGAGACAGACTCTCAGAAGTCTGAGGCGGAAGCTGACAGTGAAATAAAAATTATCCTCCGTGAGCTTTTCTGCAAGGTGCTTCGCAAGGAGCTTTGCGAGATAACAGATTCAGGTCATTTTATGAATGACTTAGGCGGTTCAAGCCTTGACTACTTCACACTTATAAGCGAGATTGATAACCGCTTCGGTATTACTCTGGGCTTTGAGTCAAAGCAGTTTGGCTACTGCATAAATGATTTTGAACGGATAATAAAGGAAATGATAAACTGATGTATGAGTTTTTCAGGTGGGTTGCTTTGATTACAGGTTGGCCTGCTCAGGCAATATTCTTTAAAAGAAAAACATACTACGAGGATAAAAGTACACAGAGCAGAAAAGTCAGAGGCTCAGCCTTGATTATTATGAATCACTACAATATTCTTGACTATGTGATGAATGCCTTTGTTTTCTTTCCCAGAAAGCTCTGGATTGTGCTTTCTGAGTGGATTTTTCAGCAGAGTAGTTTCTTTGATTGGGGAATGAAGTTTTTCGGCGGCATATGTGCTGACAGAGAAACCAAAAGCATGAGCTTTGTGGATAAAAGTGCAGAGGTCCTTGAAAACGGAGGACTTGTGCAGATTTTCCCTGAGGCACACAATACTCCCGACGGAGAAATGCACCCCTTCAAGCCAAGCTATATTCTTATTGCCCTGCGTTCAGGTGCACCTATTATCCCTGTTATTACCGATGGTAATTACGGAATTTTCAGACGTGCTCACATAATCATCGGTAAGAAGATATATCTCCGTGACTATTGCTCCGGTGTCAATCCCTCACGTGAGGAGATTGAAAGGCTCAATGCCCTTGTGTATGACAAGTGCTCGCAGCTTCGGACCCAGCTCCTTATAAATACAGGCAGATTGCCTGAGACAGACCATAAATAATCTGAAAGGGAATTATAATATGAATCCTGTTTTGCAGATAATACTCACTGTGCTTTTCTGGCTTGCGGTATCGGGCATATTTATGCTCATACTAAGTTGGTTTATTATTTCATACATTATATACACAATGCACCTCAAACGCAGAGGTAAGCACAGATGGACCCGCGAATGTTCAAGCGACGACCCGCGTCAGCATATTATGTATGATGAGGGAATGAAGTGGAGCGAAAAGCTCAAGGATAAAAAACACGATCTGCACATTGTAAACGAGGGTCTTAACCTTTACGGCGAATATTATGACTTGGGCTATGACAGAGCGGTTATTATGCTCTCAGGCAGGACCGAGGGCCTCAGGTATTCATATTATTTTGCACAGCCTTACTCAGAGTGTGGCTTCAACGTGCTTGTGATTGACCAGCGTGCTCACGGAGAAAGCGACGGCGAGTTCAATACCGTAGGCTTTGACGAGCACAGGGATGCAGTTGCATGGGCAAAGTACCTCCATGATAACTTCGGTGTTAAGAAGATTATAATGCACGGAATCTGCATAGGAGGCAGTACAGGTTTGTTTGCTCATGTAAGCAAGGATTGTCCTGATTATATCGACGGACTTGTAGTAGAGGGTATGCACCCCAACTTTTGCGAAAGCTTCAAAAATCATATGATAGAGCTGGGTAAAAGCGTCAATCCCGTTATTCATTTTGTTGATATGTGGATGCGGATATTCACAGGCCACAGTATGAAGTACGGCCCTATAGACTGCATTGATAAAATGACAAAGCCTCTTTTAATGCTTCACAGCCGAGAGGATAAGTATTCAACCCCTGAGTATGCTCAGCTTCTTTTTGATAAATGCGGCAGTGATAAAAAGCAGATTGTGTTCTTTGACCACGGCGACCATTCTATGATTCGTATTGTTGATAAGGAAAAATACGATAATGCAATCAAAGCTTTCATAAAGGATAATTATTCATAATATAATTAAATATTGCTTGATAAATGCTTCGGTGTAGGTGTGATGTTTTTAGCGGAGATTTTGGAAACACAGCTAAGTGCGAGCATTGCATTTGACCGATCAAATGCAAATTGGGTTAAGCCCAAACCCACATTACAAGCAGAAAGAGCAAGAGTAAAAGGAGAAAAATCCTTCTATTCTTGCTCTGTTCTTTTTTATAGATGAATTGATGCTGACGCATCGTGAATTGGCTTTGCCATGAATTCTCGAAGGCGTACCACCTTCTCCATAAATTGAATTACAACGAGTATGATGCCCGCAGGGCAATTCATGCTGAATGCGAAGCTATTTAAGCGATTCATGACACGAAATGTCAATTCATGCAACCTCGTTGCAATTCATTGCGTGTTCTCCGTTAAGGATAACACGCATATCTGAGGCATTTATTTTTTATACATTGTTTACAATTGTTTTGTTGCCTAAACTGAGTAAACCGTGGTATAATAAAAGCAATAAACCTGTAAGGAGTGATTATATGAAAATTTGTGTATTCGGTGCGGCATCTCCGAAGATTGACAAGGAATACATTGAGAAGGTTGAGCTTCTTGGTGAGGAAATGGTAAAACGCGGACATTCACTTGTTTTCGGCGGCGGCGGTAACGGACTTATGGGCGCAGTAGCTCGTGGTGTTCAGTCTCAGGGCGGTTACATTGAGGGTATTATTCCCAGCTTCTTTGAGAATGAGGATATTGAAGCTGTGTTCGAGTATTGCGACGAGGTTTTTGAAACCGCAACCATGCGTGAGCGCAAGCAGATTATGGAGGACCGCTCAGAGGCTTTCATTATTGTTCCCGGCGGTATCGGAACCTTTGAAGAGTTCTTTGAGATTATGACACTTCGTCAGCTTTGCCGTCACAATAAGCCCATAGCACTCTTTAACATAAAGGGCTACTATAACGAGCTTAATGCTATGATGCAGGCTGCAGTTGAGAAAGGCTTTGTCCGTTCTGCGGTTGATGCTCTTTACAAGACAACAGACGATATGGAAGAACTTTTTGCGTTCATAGAGGCACCTCAGCCTGAGAACCTGTTGGTAAAAGACCTTAAGGACGGTTGATAATATGAAAGTTACCTTTATCGGTGCCTGCCACGAGGTAACAGGCAGCTGCACCCTTATAGAGGTTGCAGGCAGGTACTCCCTTGTGGATTTCGGTATGCCTCAGGGAGTTGATGTGTTTGAGAATGCACCTCTGCCTGTACACCCCAGTGAGATTGAAAATCTGTTTTTAACCCATGCCCATGTAGACCATTCGGGATATATACCTCTGCTTTATAAAAACGGTTTCCGCGGTACGGTTTTTGCAACGGCAGAGACCTGCAATCTGTGCGAGATTATGCTTCGTGATTGTGCTCATATTCAGGAGTCAGAGGCGAATTTCAAAAGCCGTAAAAGCAGGCGTGCAGGCAGGGGAGCAGTAGAGCCTCTTTATTCCATAGAGGATGCCGAGGCAGTGCTTAAACAATTCAGACGTTGCAAGTATGCAGACAGGTTTCAGATAAACGAGAATATATCCCTGTGTTTTACTGATATCGGTCATCTTCTGGGCTCAGCATGTGTGGAGCTGTGGCTTACTGAGGGTGATATTGAGAAGAAGATAGTTTTCTCAGGTGACGTGGGCAATACAAACCAGCCTATTATCAATGACCCTAAGGCAATTGACGGCTGTGATTATCTGGTTGTTGAGTCAACCTACGGCAATCGTATTCATGAAAAACACAGGGAAGATACCATAGCACTGCTTGCAGATTATATCCAGACTACCCTTGATAAGGGCGGCAGCCTGATTATTCCCTCCTTTGCTGTTGGCAGGACTCAGGAGCTTCTCTATTTTATCCGTGAAATTAAAAATCAGGGTATGATAAAGGGTCACGATAATTTCCCCGTTTACGTGGATTCACCCCTTGCCAATGAAGCCACAAGCATCTATATGCAGTGTGATACTGACTGCTTTGATGATGAAATAAAGGCAGTTATGCAAAGAGGTGAGAATCCTCTTGTTTTCCCCGGTCTTAAGACTTATGTTTCCATAGAAGAAAGTAAAAAGCTTAATGCAGATAATTCGCCCAAGGTGATTATTTCTGCAAGCGGTATGTGTGAGGCAGGACGAATCTGCCACCATCTGAAGTATAATCTGTGGAAAGCAAACTCCACTGTGCTCTTTGTAGGTTATCAGGCGCAGGGTACACTGGGCAGGAGAATCCTTGACGGAGCAGAAAGTGTTAAAATCTTTGGTGATGAAATTGCTGTCAATGCCCGTATTGCTTCACTCAATGGTATCAGCGGACACGCAGACAAGGACGGACTCCTTGCATGGGTGGACAGCATTGCTGAGAAACCCTGTGAGATTTTTGTAAATCACGGTGAGGATACCTCTGCTACTGAGTTTGCACAGACCCTTGAGGAAACCTTCAGGCTTAAAGCAAAAGCTCCGTATTCAGGCAGTGTTTATAACCTTATCACCGGTGAGTATGAATATATGGCTTCTCCTGTACCTGTAAAGCAGAGAACTCACACAGCACCTCCTGTGTCAAAGAACAGGATTGCTTTCTCAAAGCTTTCGAATGCTATGGACGTGTTGCTTTCTGTTGCAAGAAATAGCGACGGAATCCCAAACAAGGAGCTGGAGCGGTTTGCACAGGATGTCCTTGATCTGGCTGAGAAATACAGAATAGATTAAATTAATAGTGAATAAAAATAAGGCAAGACACCGCCGGAGTTTCAGCGGTGGTCTTGCCTTAACGGTGCGTTATGAATATAAGGAAATACATAGGTAATAAAGAATTTTATAAAAAGGTGCTTGTTATAACCCTGCCTATCCTTGTTCAGCAGGTTATAACCAACTTTGTAAGCCTGATTGATAATATTATGGTAGGGCAGATAGGCACCGAGCAGATGTCAGGTGTTGCCATTGTCAACCAGCTGATTTATGTTTTCAATGTGTGTATATTTGGTGGAGTTTCGGGTGCAGGTATCTTCACTGCACAGTTCTTTGGCAAGGGAGATCACAAAGGTGTACGTGCTACCTTCAGGGCAAAAATCATAATTGTAACGCTTATGTCGGCTTTGTGCATAGGACTCTTCCTGCTTTTTGATGAAGAACTGATTTCTCTGTTTTTGCATCAGGGACAGGATAATCTTGACTTGAATGCAACTTTACAGTACGGCAAGCAGTATATGATGATAATGCTGTTTCAGTTGCCTCTTTTCGCATTGACTCAGGCATATGCGGGTACCCTCAGGGAAACAGGCAGGACTGTACCTCCTATGATAGGCGGTATGGTGGCAGTTTTTGTGAATGTTATTCTTGACTATGTGCTGATTTTCGGTGTAGAGTTCCTTTCTATCCCCGCAATGGGTATCAGGGGTGCGGCAATTGCAACGGTTGTGTCCAGAGTTTGTGAGTTCCTTGTGGCAGTGTTGTGGACTCATCTGAATCCCAAGAAAAATTTGTTTATCAAGGGTGCATACAGAAGCTTTAAAATTCCCCGTGAGCTTATGGGCGGTATAATGCGCAAGGGCTTTCCTCTTATGATAAACGAGGTGCTCTGGTCTACAGGTCAGGCGGTGCTTGTAGGCTGCTATTCAACAAGAGGACTTGAGGCGGTTTCTGCAATGAACATCAGCTCCACTGTGTCAAACCTGTTCTTCTGTGCCTTCTTTGCCTTCGGCAGTGCTATCAGCATTGTAGTGGGACAACTCTTAGGTGCAGGTGAGCTTGAGCGTGCAAAGGATGAGGACAGGAAACTCATTTTCACCGCAGTTATGGTGTGCATTATAATCGGCACAGCAATGGCGTTTCTCTCGCCCTTGTTCCCGCAGATATACAATACAACTGATACCGTCAAGCGAATTGCAACACAGTGCCTCTTTATAAGCTCAGTGATGATGCCTTTCCACGGCTTTATCCATACAGCATACTTTACACTGCGTTCAGGTGGTAAGACAGTAGTTACCTTCCTCTTTGACAGTGTGTATGTGTGGGTTATTCTCATTGTGATGGCTTTCACACTTTCAAGGTTTACTACCCTTGATGTGGTTAAAATGTATGCCATAGTCCAGAGCCTTGATATCCTCAAGTGTGTTGTGGGATATATCCTTGTAAAAAAAGGCGTCTGGGTCAATAACCTTGTTGAGGACAAGGCTGTGGCATAATTTTAAAATTAATATACTGAAAGGATGTGTTTTGCGCACATCCTTTTTTTTGTAAGCTTTGTCTTTGTGCGTTGTTCCGACAGGTTTTGACATAACAAGAATTATGTGATATAATTGTAGCAATCTTGTGAGGAGTTGTTTATATGATTTATATTTTATATAACCCTCTCGCTTCAGGCGGACAGGGTGAAACTTATGCAAAAGAAGCACAGAGCAAGCAGACAAAGCCTTGTGAGCTTCGCTCAGTAATTGATATGGATGTTAAGTCTTTTGTATCTCAGTGCACAGCACAGGATACAATTATCCTTTGTGGCGGAGACGGCACACTCAACCACTTTGCAAATGATGTGTACGGTATTGACTACCCCTGCAGTATCTATCTTTATAAGTCTGGTACAGGCAATGATTTCCTCAGGGATGTTGAGGATAAAATGCAGGATAATATGCTGTATCTTAACGATTATATCAGCAATCTTCCTGCTGTTACAGTCAATGGCAAAACTCAGCGTTTTATCAATGGTATCGGCTTCGGTATTGACGGTATGTGCTGTGAGGTTGCAGACCGGCTTTCAGCAAAAGGCAAAAAAGCAAACTATGCACTTATCTCCATAAAACTTCTTATTCACGGTTACAAGTGCCCTGACGCAGTTGTTACTGTTGACGGCAAAAAGCACGCGTTCAAAAAGGTCTGGCTTGCATCAGGTATGCACGGCAGATACTATGGCGGAGGTATGAAGGTGGCACCTGAGCAGGACAGACTGGGGGAGAGCCTTACATCCTGTATTATCCACGGAAGCGGTAAGCTCAAGACTCTCATTGTGTTCCCCGGACTTTTCAAGGGTGCTCACGTTGACCACCCTGAGATGACAGAGCTTCTAACAGGTAAGGAGATTACAGTTGAGTTCAATATCCCCACAGCTCTGCAGATTGACGGTGAGACAGTGCTGGGAGTTACCTCCTACACAATCAGAAAATAATAACTTTTTACATCAGGCAGATACCTTCGGGTGTCTGCTTTTTTACTCCTCCCGTCCTCCTCAATGAGGAGGGTTTATTAAGGCTCCTTCTCAGAGGGAGCTGTCACCGCAGGTGACTGAGGGAGTACATCAATAATTTTTAAAATACCTCTTGACACACAATACTATGTGGTGTATAGTATAATGCGTAAGGAGGTATTCTATGGATATTCAGCTTAAACGAGGACTACTGGATGTGTGTGTCCTTGCTTCTATTAAAAATGCTGATTCCTACGGGTATCAGATGATTAAGGATATGAAGCCTTATGTGGAGGTTTCTGAGTCTACTCTTTATCCTATCCTCAGACGTCTTGAGGCTTCAAACCTTCTTACTGTCCGTACTGCAGAGCACAACGGCAGGTTGAGAAAATACTACAGTATTACTCAGGCAGGCAGACAGAGGATAGAGGATTTTAAAACAGAGTGGAATGAGATGATTTCCATCTATAATTTTGTCACAAGGGAGGAAGAGAAAAATGGATAAGTATGATTTTCTTGAATTCTTAAGAGATAAACTTTCAGGCTTGCCTGAGGATGATATAAACCGCTTCGTGGATTTTTACAGTGAAATGATAGACGACCGCATCGAGGATGGAATGAGCGAGGAAGAGGCAGTAGCGGATATAGGCTCTGTTGACGATATAGTAGCAGAAATTCTCAGGACTACACCTCTTGCTAAAATTGTGAAAGAAAAGGTTAAACCAAAGAGAAGACTTAGTGCCTGGGAGATTGTGCTACTTGCGGTGGGCTCACCCTTATGGATTTCTTTGCTTGCGGCACTTTTCTGCATAATTCTTACGGTTTATATTGTAATCTGGGCTATAGTTCTCACCTTTATCTGCGTTGATATTGCCTTCTTTGCAACAACTCTTGCACTCTTTGCGGCATCGGCGGGGCTTTTCTTTGAGGGCTTTGCTCAAGAGGCTGTGATGTGTATTGGTACAGGACTTGTTATGGGCGGACTTTCACTTCTGACCTTACTATTTGTGAAGGTGCTTATTAAGGGTGCTGTATGGCTGAGCAAAAAGATAGTTCTGGGCATCAAAGCCTGCTTTATAGGAAAGGGTGGTGCGAAATGAAAAAGTCAACTAAGGTTATTCTGATAGTTGCACTGTGTATGTTTTTGTCGGGAATTTTTGTTTGCATGAGTGCATTATCTATGAAAGGAATGGATTTTGACAATATGTTTAAGGATAACAGTACAGTCAGAGTTGCAACTTATGATGAAGTTTTTCTTAGTGTGGATGCGCAGGTTAAATCAGGTAGTCTGGAGATTTTCCCTACATCAGATGATGAGCTGAAAATTGAGTGCACAGAGCCTGAAAATACATATTATGATATTAAGTTTGAGGGTGATACCCTTGTTATCAGACGAATTGACAACAGACAGTGGCACCAATATTTTATGAACTTCAGCCGTGAGGGTATAAAAATCTATCTGCCCGAAAGAGCGTATGAGGACATAAAACTTGATGCTTCTTCGGGCAAGATAATTGTAAATGACGGACTTTCCTGCCGGAACCTCACAGCCGAAAGCACAAGCGGCTCGGTGCGTGCTTACGGAATTAATGCTCAGGAGCTTGTAAGTCTTAAGGGTACAAGCGGTCAGGTGGTTTCTGACACCGTGAAAGCAGAAAATATGAAGGTTTCCTGCACAAGCGGAAAGGTTACGCTTGGTAATATTGAGCTTACGGGTGATCTTAATGTGGAAAATTCAAGCGGAAATGTTGAGGCATCTTCTGTTAATTGTACGAGTTTTTCTGCAGAGAATACATCAGGCGGTATTACCTGCTCAGGGGTTATTGCACAGGATAATATTAACGCAAAAAACACCAGCGGAAGTATTAAC
This sequence comes from Ruminococcus sp., assembly GCA_045535605.1. Classification (GTDB taxonomy): domain Bacteria; phylum Bacillota; class Clostridia; order Oscillospirales; family Acutalibacteraceae; genus Ruminococcoides. The sequence goes on along the minus strand of JAZSLX010000083.1, from coordinate 944 downwards.
ATTCTTCAGAGCGATGCTCAGACTCTTAATCTCAAATCCACCAGCGGAAGTATCCGCGGTACACTCTTGAGTGATAAAATTTTTATAGCTGAGAGCACAAGCGGCAGTGTTAAGGTGCCCCAGACAACACAGGGTGGTATTTGTAAAGTAAAAACCACCAGCGGAAGTGTTGATATTACAGTAGAATAAGATATAAAAACAAGGCACAGATTTTTTGTTATCTGTGCCTTGTGCTTTTTTGTTTATTTCAGCTTTGATAGCTTGTCGGTATTTGCAACCACAATGAGCTCACTGCCTTTTTCAAGGGGTTTGAGGGGGTCAACGTCAATATTCACTGTATTGCCTTTTTTTACTGCCACTACGTTGAGTGAGTATTTCCTCCTCAGATTAAGGTCAATTAGGGGTTTGCCTATCCATTCGGGTTTTACGTCAAGTTCTACCATAGAAACATCCTTGGAGAGCTCTATGATATCTACAAAGCCTGAGGAGAGCAGATTCTTTGCAAGGCGGATTCCCGACTCGTTTTCAGGGAATACAACCTGGTCTGCACCGACTTTCAGCATAATTTTTCTGTGCATGTCCGAAGAGCATTTTGCTATAACTGTGGGTACACCTGCCTCCTTGCACAGTGTTACCGCCATAACGCTTGCTTCAAGGTTATTTGCCATAGCTACAACAACAACGTCAACGTTAGAAATTCCCAATTCCTGTATTACATCAGGGTCGGTAACATCAGCACATTTGCACACTGGTACAAAGTCAATAGCAGAGTTTACGATGCTTTCTTCAATGTCAACAGCCAGTACCTCTGCACCGTTATCAATAAGTTCTTTTGCGACTGCAAGTCCGTATCTGCCAAGACCGAATACTGCGTAGGTTTTGTTTATACTCATAATTCTTTGCTCCTTTTATCCAACACTGATTTTTTCTGTGGGGTTTGAGAT
>JAZSLX010000099.1:0-3852 GCA_045535605.1 Ruminococcus sp. | reverse complement strand
ATTGCAATTTTCATAAAAGCACCACCGAATTAATAGTCCGCGGAGAATCACTCCTCCACAGGCCGTCTGTATGTGCACACCTTTATTTTACCATAGCGGTAAGTTCTGTCAAGAAGGAATTCACCTGTGCTTTCGGGAAGCTCCTCCTCAGAGGCTGTCTCCACCACAATAACACCTGAGGGGTTCATAACTGAGGGTAAATCCTCCAGAGCTTTTTTTGCCATACCCTTATTGTATGGCGGGTCAACAAAAGCTACATCAAACTTAACAGGTGAACTCTTAAGGAACATCAGGGAATCTGCACAGCGTACCTCTGCCATATCCTCAAAACCTGTAACAGACAGATTTTTTCGGATAACAGACACCGCCTCCCTCCTTAAATCAAGGAAGTATGCACCCTTGGCACCTCTACTCAATGCCTCAATGCCCATCTGTCCTGAGCCAGCAAACAGGTCAAGGAACATCCTGCCCTGAATCTGGAACTGGATTATAGAAAATACAGACTCCTTCACCTTATCTGTTGTGGGACGCACATCCTCACCTGATAAGGTTTCAAGGCGTCTGCCTCGTGCTGTACCTGTGATAACTCTCATATATATACCTCGTTTTCTTTGTCAATCTTCTTTATGGTCTTTCGGATGGAAGTATCTGTAAACCGCAAGAGCTGTGCCCCTTGTCATCTTGGGTGCCTGCATGAGCTCCTCAAGGTCTGCTTCCCTTATATTCTTCACGGTTTTGAAGTAACGGAGCAACGCTTTTGCACGCTCCTCACCTATGCCCTCAATATCCGTCAATGAGCTTTTAAGGGATGCACTGCGTCTGCTCCGCTGATAGCCGATAGCAAATCGGTGCACCTCATCCTGAATGGTTGTCACAAAGTTGAACACACGTCTGTTTATATTGATTGCAATCTCGCCATCATAGCCTACAATTGCCCGCGTACGGTGACGGTCATCCTTCACCATGCCGAACAAAGGAATATCAAGCTTAAACTCTGCAAGCAGGGGCTTTACTGCCGACACCTGACCCGCACCGCCATCAAGAAGAATAAGGTCGGGAAGTCTGCCAAAACCCTCCCCCTCATCCTTATGAGCAAAATATTCTTCAAACCGACGTCTGAGCACCTCGTTCATAGATGCATAGTCATCCTGACCCTCAAAGGTCTTTATCTTGAATTTACGGTATGCCTTCTTGAGAGGCTTGCCGTTTTCAAACACAATCATACCGGCTACATTCTCTGTGCCTGAAAGGTTGGAAATATCGTAGGATTCTATATAGTATGGAAGCTTTTCAAGTCCCAGAAGCTGCTGAAGCTCCTGAAGCACAGACAGCTCTCTGCCTGTTACACCTTCAAGCTGAGCTACCCTCTCTGCCGCATTCTGTCTGCACATATCCGCAAGCTTTCTCTGCTCACCTTTTACGGGCACTGTGATGTAGACTCTTTTGCCCGCTTTTTCTGTGAGGAAGCGCTCCAAAAGCTCTGTGTTCTCCGCTTCACCGTCCAAGGTGATATACTGAGGAATCTCAGTCTTTGAGCTGTAAAAGCTCATTATAAACTCCTCACGGGCAGAAGCCTCGTCCCCCATTACATCCACAGGGAAATCCTGTCTGTCACATAGTCTGCCACCCTCAAAACGAAAAACCTCAAAGCAAGCTTTATTTCCACCAGAGAAATATGCTATAACATCCTGATCTTTTATCTTAGACTGGATAACCTTCTGCTTATCAGACAGACGTTTGATTGCGTTGATACTGTCACGCAAAGACGCTGCACGTTCAAACTCAAGGTTTTCTGCTGCCTCGTTCATCTGTGCAGTAAGCTTCTTTAATGACTCTGAGCTTCCTCCTGAGAGGAAGTCAAGTGCCTGCTCTACCCTTTCATTATATGTTGTGAACTTTACCTTACCTGTACAGGGTGCACAGCACTTTTTAATATGAAAATTAAGGCAGGGTCTACCCTTACCGAAATCTTCAGGAAAACGTCGTGTACAGGTGGGAAGCATAAAAACAGTGTTTGCTTCTTCCACTGCCTGCTTCACAAGATAGCCTGAGTTATAGGGACCTATATATCGGGCGTTCTCGTCGTCCTTTTGCAAAGCACAGGATATTCTGCGCCATTTGTCCCCCGATACCTTTATATAGCTGTAGCCCTTGTCATCCTTTAAAAGGATATTATACTTGGGGCGGTGCTGTTTGATAAGACTGCACTCAAGTATCAGAGCTTCAAACTCGCTGTCGGTGATAATGTATTCAAAGTCCTCAACGTTTTCAACCATTGCACGGACTTTCTCACTGTGGTTGTTCTGAGAGCCGAAGTACTGGCTGACACGATTTTTAAGCTTCTTCGCCTTGCCGATATATATAATATCACGGCTTTTGTTCTTCATAATATAAACGCCGGGCTGCAAGGGCAGTGCCATTGCTTTTTTGCGAAGTCTTTGAAGTCTTTCAGACACATTATCACCACCTTAAAAACAAAAAGGGCGGAGGTATACTCCGCCCTGAAATGCACAAAATGATTACTCAGAGAAACCTGACTCAACAAGAGCAACAAGACCCTCAACAGCCTCTGTCTCGTCTGCGCCGTCAGCAAAAATCTTGATAGTTGTGCCACCGAGGATACCCAGGGACAGAACACCCAGAAGGCTCTTGGCATTTACTCTTCTTTCTTCCTTCTCAACCCAGATGGTGGACTTGTACTCGTTTGCCTTCTGAATAAAGAAAGTTGCAGGACGAGCATGTAAACCTGTTTTGTTCTGAACTAAAACATCCTTACCGTACATGGAAATACCCTCTCTTATCTTAACGTGGAATTTGTTATAAACCGAAGGTGACAGATACCTGTTCACACTATCGGAATTGTTCATTTTTTGTTATTATATCCACAAAAATCCCCAAGGTCAACACAATAAAATCATTTTTGTTTTGATACACTACTAAGCACAAAAAGGAGATAGGTTTCTTGTGCAAAATAACAATATAAAAACAGGCAGTTTATCAGTCGGTCTTACTGTCCTTCAGAATCTCAGCCACAAAGGCTTTTTCTTTATCTGTAAGGGGAGCATCTTCGAGCATATCGGGACGGCGGTGTGCAGTTTCAATAATAGCCTGCTCTCTGCGCCATTTATCAATATTTGCATGGTGACCGCTCAGAAGTACCTCAGGCACAGATTCTCCGCGCCACACCTCGGGCCGTGTATACTGGGGATATTCCAGGAGTCCCCCGTAGTGGCTTTCAAGCTCAAAGCATTCATCACTTGAGAGCACCCCGGGAAGCATTCTGCACAAAGCATCTGCAAATACAACCGCAGGAAGCTCTCCTCCTGTGAGCACATAGTCACCTATGGAAAGCTCCTCGTCAATGAACTTATCAAGTACTCTCTGGTCTACTCCCTCATAATGTCCGCAAAGTATGCACACGTTCTCATAAGTTTCAGAAACTTCCTTTACAACCTGCTGTGTAACCACCCTGCCCTTGGGAGACATATAGATAAAGTGAGGTCTTGTGCCTGCTTCCTCGCAGATACTCTCAAAGCACAGGGCAATGGGCTCTGCCATCATAAGCATACCCATACCTCCGCCGTAGGGCGCGTCGTCCACACGGCGGTGCTTATCAAAAGCAAAGTCACGAAGCTGATGACAGTGAATTTCAACTGCACCGCTTTTTCTTGCTCTGCCTATAATGCTCTCTGACAGCACTGCCTCGCACATTTCAGGAAACAGAGTTATTATATCAATCCTCATCAGAGAACAATCCTTTCATCGGTGTGATCAACAGCTTTCCGCCATCAATATCAATCATCGTTTCATAAAAGTGAAAGTTTTTCTCATCAAGTTCAATTTCTTTGAAAA
>JAZSLX010000109.1:0-18584 GCA_045535605.1 Ruminococcus sp. | reverse complement strand
AATTGTCTTCCTAAGACCGCTTGGCCTCCGACTTCAACGACCCGCAGACACACAGGTGTACTCCCTCATTCTGTGCTATTGTATATGCTAAATCAAATGCAGTCTGAGAATTCTCACAAGCCTCAACATCATCAAAATAGCCTTTGCAGATTTCAGATATTTCAACTGCACTCATTGCTCTGGGGTTGTTTATATTCACAGTGTAAACTTTCCGGAATTTCCCCTTGATGTAAGTAAGAGCAGTGTGCACATCCTTATCCCTGAGCATACCGAGTATCAGCACGCCCTTTTTCTGGGGAAACAAATTCTCCAAGGTATCCGCAAAAGACCTCATACCCTCAGGGTTGTGGGCACCGTCAATTATCACTGTGGGTAACTCCCCCACCACCTCAAAGCGGGCAGGATTCCTTGCATTTTTTATGCCCTCTTTCATACTGCCATTGGTGATATTCTCAAAGCCCTGAGCCTTCAGCACCTCAAGAACACTGAGTGAAACACTCAGATTCTCAACCTGATGCTCACCTAAAAGCGGGAGGATGAATCCCTCATTTTTATATAAAACCTTTGTACCTGAAATACTGCGGTTTAAAACCCTGACACTCTCAGGCTCGGCATACACTAAGGGCACATTTTTCTCTCTGCAGGGTTCCTCAATCACACTTTGGACTTCACACTCCTGATGTGCTGATACAACAAAAGTACCCTCTTTTATAATACCGCATTTGTGCTGTGCAATATCCCTCAGAGTATTCCCAAGCATGCCCATATGGTCAAGGCTTATGGGTGTAAGTACTGCACACAGAGGACTTTTAATAACATTGGTGCTGTCAAGGAGTCCACCCATTCCAACCTCAAGTACAACCGCATCGCAATTCTTCCTGCAGAAATACTCAAAGGCTGCCGCCATTGTAAACTCAAACTCAGTGATGATGATTCCCTTTTCCAAAAGCTTCTCAACAAAAGAGAAAACATACTCAGCAATTTCTGCAAAATCCTCCTCAGAAATCATAGTGCTGTTCACCTGAATCTGCTCACGAAAATCTGTGATAAAAGGAGAAGTAAAAAGTCCCGTAACATAGCCTGAAACACCCAGCACCGAGGACACCACAGCACACACAGAGCCTTTGCCGTTAGTGCCTGCAACGTGCAAAAACTCAAGCTTGTCCTGAGGATTGCCCATCATATCAAGGAGCATTTTAACTCTTTCAAGCCCAGGCTGTGAGCCATACTTCCTCAAATCTTCGATTTTACCCAGAGCCTCTTTATAGTCCATTACATCAATTCCCTGTAGATATCGTTCTTCTTAAGTCCTGTGAGGTTTGCCGCTTTCTTAGCCGCCTCTGTGGGCTTTTCGCCCTCGTCTATGAGATTCTTTGCAATCTCCACTGCTTCCTCAAGGGTATACTCCTGTTTCTTAACTTCAGTATCACCCTCAAGCACTAGCACCATCTCACCCTTTAAGGAGCCGTCACCAAACCGCGTGAGAGCTTCTTTTGTGGTGGTGCGGATAATCTCCTCGTGAAGCTTTGTAATCTCCCTTGCAATGGTAAGTTTTCTATCCCCGAAGGTCTCATAAAAATCCTTCAGAGTGTTTGAAAGCTTATGGGGTGCTTCGTAAAAAATCATAGTCCGCTTTTCACCTATGAGTGACTCAAGATGTTCACGTCTGCTCTTTTTATTAACAGACAGAAAGCCCTCAAAGGTAAACCTGCCTGTAGAAAGTCCCGACACACACAAAGCGGAAATCACCGCCGAGGGACCGGGGACAACCTCTGTCTTTATACCAAAGCCTGCACACTGCTTAATAAGCTCCTCACCGGGGTCGGATATACAGGGCATACCTGCGTCTGTCACAACTGCACAGCTCTCACCCTCAAGAATTCTCTTGCAGATAACCTCGCCCTTGAACTGCTTGTTATGTTCAAAGTAGCTTATCATAGGCTTCTTGATTCCTAAGTGATTCAGAAGCTTCACTGTAACTCTGGTGTCCTCTGCGGCAATAAAATCCACACTTTCAAGTACCTGAGCCGCTCTGGGACTTAAATCCGACAGATTGCCGATGGGTGTGCCCACCACGTATAAAATTCCTGTATTCTCCATACTTATTTACTCCCTGCTCCATCCTTGTATGTGCCGTAGATTTCATCCATCTCCTGAGTGAAACCGCCCTCGTCATTCTCTACAATAAGTGTGGGAAGCACCACAAGGTTGCCTTTCTTTGAGCCTCTTTTGCCCTCAAGCAAGAAAAGCTTAGGGGATTTATGGCTTTTGCCCTGCACAAGCCGCAGTCTCTTAGGCTCTACGTCATATTTACGCATTAATTCCATTGCATCAGTAAGACGTTCGGGACGCTGACAGATACACAGCCTGCCCGAAAACTGCAAAAGCTTAGCACCTGTTGATATTACATCCTCAAGGTTGCACATATTCTCGTGCCTTGCCACCAGCTCGTGGCACTCTTCGCTCTCAATTCCTCCCCCTGAAAGCTTATACGGGGGATTGCAGGTAACAAGGTCAAAGTAGCCGAAAGGAAGCTTTCCTTTCAAATCCTTAATATCTGCACACACAGGCTTTATTATATGAGAAAGTGAGTTGTGCTCAGCCGTTCGCTTAAGCATATCCGCACCCTCCTCGAATATCTCAACTGCATATACTTCTTTAGGTGCGTTTTTCCTCATCCACAGCATAGGGATAGTACCGCAGCCTGTACACAGGTCAACTGCTTTATCATTCTTTCTGTGGTTTGCAAAGTGGCTGAGTAAAATTGTATCAGTTGTAAAGTGAAAGTCTTTGCTTACTATAATCTCGATGCCTGAGCCTAAGGGCTCAAGGTGTTCTGAAGCTTTAAGCATTTCTTTACACCTCCAAAAAATATCCTATATAGAAGAACAGCACCCCGTACAGGCAAATCGTAGCCTGCGGGGTGCAGTTACATTCCTCTTTAAGAGAATTACTCCTCGTTGGGAGCACCTACGGGACAAGCGTCAGCACAAGCACCGCAATCTGCGCAGAGGTCTGCGTCAATAACATACTTGCTGTCGCCCTCGGAGATAGCACCACAGGGGCACTCATCTACGCATGCGCCGCAGGAAATGCATTCATCATTGATAACATATGCCATGGGAGGCACCTCCTTATTAAAATTCTTATATAATTGTAGCACACTTTTCAGAAAAAGCAATTACTTTGTCGCAATTTTCTGAAATTCCCTGAAAAAACTGATAATTACCATTCAGAAGGGTGTGCAAAAAACAAAATTACTCCAAATCCTTAAGCTCGGCAAGCTCTTTTTTATCCACACGGATAGTGCCGTCCTTGATGATTTTTACTTCCTTGACCTTGAAGGGCTGGGGTGCAGCCTCAGGGGGAGTATTATCCATCTTGACCTTGAGTGTACCTGTCAGCAGGCTCACCTCAACAACTGTGCCCTTGCCCTGAGGAGTCTTGACGATAGCACCATACTTAGGTGTATTCCTGAGCAAGTCGGTATATGCGTCCTGCTCGTACTTAAGACAGCACATAAGACGTCCGCAGGTACCTGAAATCTTCACAGGAGAAAGGGACAAGCCCTGCTCCTTAGCCATTTTAATGGAAACAGGCGCAAACTCACCCATAAAGCTTGAACAGCAGAACTGCTTACCGCAAACACCAAGTCCGCCCAGCATCTTTGCCTCGTCACGGACACCGATTTGTCTGAGCTCAATTCTGGTTTTGAACACAGAAGCCAGGTCCTTAACAAGAGCTCTGAAGTCAACTCTGCCGTCAGCGGTAAAGTAAAACAACACCTTGCTTCCGTCAAAGGTATACTCAACATTTACAAGCTTCATATCAAGGCCGTGAGCCTCAATCTTCTTCACTGCAATGTCAAAGGCTTTTTTCTCGAGAGCTTTGTTGTTTTCAAGCTTCTTAAGGTCACTTTCTGTTGCCTTGCGGATGATGCTTTTGAGGGGATGCACAATCTCCTCGTCGGGGACTACCTTGTTGCCTGCGGCAATCACACCGCATTCAACACCTCTGGCAGTTTCAACGATAACCATATCCCCTACCTTGAACTGCTCCTCACCCGGTGCAAAATAATATATCTTGCCCACTTCTTTGAAGCGGACACCTACTACATCTGCCATGATATCCTCCTGTATTCTCCGCAAAGCCAGGTTGAAAGAAGCACAAGGCTTACGTTGCGGTTTGTTTTATTTATGGCGTCACTTGTCACATCAATGAGCCTTATTATCTTATTCTTTGTAAGTCTCTGTCTGAGGGTCGTTGCCAGCTCCTTGTCAAACAGAGCCTGTGCCCCTACGGACACACTCAGTGCATCGCACAGGATAGTCCTTACAACAGGCAGTATCTCTAAAGCTTTCTGCCTTGTACTTAAAAGACTTGTAGCTTTTAACAGTGTCAATTCACTGGGGTCTATAATTCCAAGGAGAATCTCCCTTGCAATTTCCTTTGCCTCCTCTGATACCTCTTTGTCTGCCTCCAGAGTAAGGCTTGTACACCGGGAAAGTATGGTCTGGGGTACTGCCTTTACATTCTCTGCTGTCAGGATAAACAGGATATCCTGCATAGGCTCCTCCAGAGTTTTCAGAAAAGCATTCATAGATTCATTGCCCATACGCTTGTCAGCATTTAAGAGCACATAAACCTTTTTGTGTGCCTCGTGAGGCATAATGGCGGTGTCCCTTGTGATGTTTCTTATTTCCTCTACAGAAATAACATCCGTCTTGCCTGAGCCTTTTGCAAAGTATATATCAATGTGATTTTTGCTCTCTGCCTTGTGGCACTGAGGGCACTCACCGCAGGGACGTTCACCGTCAGAAGTACACACGCACCACTTGCACAGAAACTCCGCAAAAGCAACCCGTGTACTCTCACTGCCTCCCGTAATTATAAGGGCGTGGGGCATTCTGTGGCTTTTCTCCATAGCTTCAAGCTGATTTTTAAGGGTTTCGCCCCATGGGAATGAATGAAAATTCACAGTACCTCACCTCACCTTTTTTGATTGTATCATAAAACATTTAATTTTTCCACAGAAAAAATTATCTTGTAAATTTCACAGTATTTGTCATTATCCCCTGAGGGGTAATATCTATAAGCCCGTAGGAGCCCTCATAACCCATAATACTGCCGGGGTTAAAAAGATAAATCCCGTCGTCGTAAATCTCAGTAGGCAAATGTGTATGGCCGAAAACCGCAATATCTGCCCCTGCTTCACGGCAGGCACAAGCAAGATTATACAGTCCGCTCTTTACATTGTACAGATGTCCGTGAGTGATAAAAAGCTTTTTACCCTCAAGGGTTATGGTCTCAATGTTAGGGTTATCAGTACAGAAATCGCAGTTACCTCTCACAGCAATTACCGCTCTGTCTGTAAACTCTCTTTTGATTTCCTCAATATCACTTGCACCGTCACCGCAGAAAATTATAACCTCGGCATCACTGTGCTTCATAACCACACGCCTCATATTACTGTACATTCCGTGGGAATCAGACATAACTAAAATTCGCATAATTGCCTTTCTGTCATAATATATAAATGACTTTCATAATATAAAGTGAGGTGTTATCTATGGAAAATAAGAACCAAAACGATTTTCTCTCTATGCTTTCAGGGAAACTGGGCAAGTCCCCTGAGGAGATAAAAAAGAGTGCAGAGAGCGGAAACCTTGACTATCTTACAAGCAATCTCTCTCCCGAACAGCAGAGAAAGGTTAAAGAAGTCCTGTCAAATCCTGAGCAAACAAAGAAGATTATGGAGAATCCTCAAGTACAGGCACTTATCAGGATGCTGAGCGGCAATGGATAATCTGCAGGATATTTTTTCTTCAGTACTCTCAGACCCTCAGGCTATGGCAAAAATCCGCTCTTTAGGCAAAGAGCTGGGTCTAGGTTCGGACAACACAGGTAACACGTCCGCCGAGAAAACACAAGCCCCCCAGACAAACAATCCGCCCTTTGATATATCCGCACTTTCATCGCTTTTATCATCAGGGAGCAACAATCCTCAGCCAAGCTCATCTTCAGGGCTATCAGGCTCATTATCCCCTGATACCATGCAGAGCATTGCACGGCTTATGCCCTTGCTGTCAGGGCTGAGTCAGGAGGACGAAACCACCGCTCTGCTCACTTCCCTGCGACCTTTTTTGTCTGCTGAAAAACGCCGTCGCCTTGACGATGCAGGGAAAATGCTCAGGGTAATGCGAATACTGCCGAAGCTTAGAAGCACAGGCATTTTCTAAGGAGTGATTCAGTGGATTCAATCGAATACGAAGCTCTGAGACGTGCTCAGGAAATGCAGAGGGGTCAGAGTGTGAGTAAAAGCCCAAACCGCAACCAAGGTCATAACCAAAGCCATAACCAGAATCAGCCTCTAAGCCAATCCCCAAATCCTCCTCAACGAGAAAGCGGTCATAAACCTGAGCCTGCGCCAAAAAGCACAGATAGTCCTCAGCCTCAGGCCTTTACCCCTGTGCAGCCGCAAACCCCACAAAGTCAGAACAGCGACTTGCTGGGAACTCTATTTGAGGACAAAGAAAAACTCCTTATCCTCGCCCTGATACTCATACTCTCAGGTGAGGAATCCCATGACCCTGCCCTGATTTTAGCACTTCTGTATCTTATAATTTAACACACAGCGGCACAGGCTCTTATCTTACCTGTCCGTTGCCTTTGATAATAAACTTCATGCTGGTGAGCTCGTTAATGCCCATAGGGCCTCTGGCATGGAGTTTTTGTGTTGAAATGCCAATCTCGGCACCCAAGCCGAACTCTCCGCCATCAGTAAAACGGGTGGAAGCATTAACATAAACTGCCGCCGCATCTACCTGAGCAGTAAACTTCTCAGCATTAGTGTAGTTTTCTGTCACAATACATTCGCTGTGACCTGTGGAGTGCTTTGCAATGTGTGCCACTGCCTCTGAAGTGTTCTCCACAACCTTCACAGAAATTATATAATCAAGGAATTCCTTGAAGTAGTCCTCATCAGTTGCAGGCACAACGCAGTCACCGAGGATTTCACTTGTTTTCTCACATCCTCGTATTTCCACGTTCATTTTATCAAGCTCTGCTTTCACCACAGGCAGAAAAGCCTGTGCAATATTCTTATGTACAAGGAGACTTTCAACTGCATTACAAACAGAAGGACGTGAAGTCTTGCCGTTGAATACAATCTGTGCTGCCATCTGCAAATCTGCAAACTCGTCAACATAAACGTGACAGTTACCTGTACCTGTCTCAATTACAGGCACCTTTGCATTTTCAACTGTTGCTCTTATAAGTCCTGCGCCGCCGCGGGGAATAAGCACATCAAGGTAATCGGTAAGACCCATAAGCTCAATACTGCTCTGGCGGGTTGTATCCTCTACAAGCTGAATACAGTCTTTGGGCAGACCTGCAGACTCCACAGCCTCACGCATAACCTTTGCAACTGCCATGTTGGAGTTGATAGCCTCTTTACCGCCGCGGAGAATTACAGCATTGCCTGACTTCAGGCACAGAGCCGCCGCGTCAGCAGTAACGTTGGGACGAGCCTCGTAAATAATGCCGATTACACCTAAAGGCACTCTTACCTTTGTAACCTGCAGACCATTGGGCATAACACTGCCTGAGAGCACTGCACCCACAGGGTCCTGAAAAGACGCTACCTGACGTGCACCCTCTGCCATAGAAGCCACACGTGCCTCTGACAAAGCAAGGCGGTCAAGGAGTGAACTGCTCATTCCTGCCTCTTTACCTGCCTGCAGGTCCTTTTCATTCTCAGAAAGAATATAATCGCACTGAGCTTCCAAAGCATCTGCCAGAGCAAGAAGTGCCTTTGTCTTGAGTTTTGAATCTGCACAGGCAAGCACACGAGAGGCTTCCTTTGCTCTTTTTCCCATCTCAATCATAGTCATAATATGTAATCTCCTTTGAGTAAAAATCAGTTTTTGCAGAAAAGTGTTCCTACGGACTTGCCGTCGGTTACATCGTAAATTCGCTGAGGGTCGTCACCACAGATAACATAGCAGTCAATGCCTGCTGTAGTCACATACTTTGCCGCCATGACCTTAGTAGTCATACCGCCTGTGCCTCGGTTAGAGCCTGAGCCACCTGCCATGCTCTCAATTTCCTCAGTAATCTTCTCAACCCTTTCAAGACGTTTTGCGTCCTTGTTCTTTCGAGGGTCTGAGTCATAAAGTCCGTCAATATCTGTAAGGATAATAAGTCCGTCAGCGGAAACAAGCTTTGCAACAATAGCAGAGAGCATATCGTTATCGCCGAAGTTGTGACCTTCCAGCTCGTCAATAGCAACGGTGTCGTTTTCGTTGACAATGGGGATAATACCCATAGAAAGCAGAGTGTTGAAGGTGTTGAGAACATTCTCCTTTTTGTGCTCAGAGTCCACTGCATCACGGGTCAGGAGCACCTGAGCCACCATGTTGTTGTACTCTCCAAAAAGCTTATCGTACATAAACATCAGCTCACACTGACCGATTGCGGCAAGCGCCTGCTTCTCAGGAGTAGAGTCGGGCTTCTTGGGAAGTCCCATCTTGCCTACACCAACGCCGATAGCACCTGAGGAAACAAGGATAATCTCCCTGCCCTGATTGTGCAAATCAGACAGCACCTTGCAGAGCTTATCAATACGTCTGAGGTTAACTTTTCCGTTTTCATATGTAAGGGTGGAGGTACCCACCTTGACAACAATTCTCTTAAGGTCCACTTAATACATCCCCTAATAAAAATATAATCAAGTAATTATACCACAAAGTATCAGTATACATCAAGTATTTTCGCACAAAAAAGAGCAGGATTTCTCCTGCTCTTTACAAACCTGTATATCAGAATTTTTCCAAAGAAGAACTAAGGAAGCTCCTCAATTTTTCGCTCTTGGGATTTGTGAAAAGCTCCTCAGGGTCGCCCTCTTCCTCAATAACTCCGTCCGCCATAAAGATAACTCTTGTTGCCACCTTTCTGGCAAACTCCATCTCGTGGGTAACAACTATCATTGTGCGGTCGTCGTCCCTGAGTGCCTCAATAACACGGAGCACTTCACCTGTAAGCTCAGGGTCAAGTGCAGAGGTAGGCTCGTCAAAGCAAAGAATCTGAGGGCTTAACATCAGTGCTCTTGCAATGGCAACCCGCTGTTGCTGTCCGCCTGAAAGCTCCACAGGATATGCATTTTTCTTCTCAGAAAGTCCCACCTGTGCAAGGAGTTTATCAGCTCTCATAGCAATCTCAGAAAGCACCCTTTTCTTGTCATCACCCTTGAGTCCCTTTGCCTCAAGAAGCTCTGCTGCCAGGGTCAGGTTGCGGTGCACTGTGTACTGGGGAAAAAGATTAAACTGCTGAAAAACGAGTCCGAAGTTCAGTCTGTTTCTTCTTATCTCCGCCTCGGTGTACTTCTTCTCTCGCTGTGCGTCAAAGATAACCTCTGAGTTTACGCAGATTTCGCCCTCATCCGCACGCTCAAGGAAATTTATACATCTGAGCAGTGTGGTCTTGCCTGAGCCTGAAGAGCCGATAATAGCCAGCACCTCACCTTTTTCAAGGCTTAAGTCAATGCCCTTGAGCACCTGCTCTCTGCCGAAGCTTTTATGAATATTTTTAACTTCAAGTATTGCCATAGTTTAACTCCTGATGTAAGAAAGCTTACGTTCAAGTCGGTTGAAAATAAAGGTCAGCAATGCATTGAATCCAAGATAGAACACACCTGTGTAGAACATAGGCCAGATGATATTATGCAGATTCAGTGCACGTTCAGCAAAGAAGATAATCTCTGTAACAGCAATGATATTTGCAAGGGCTGTGTCCTTCACCAGTGTGATGGTTTCGTTGCTGACAGGGGGCAGGATATTCTTCACAACCTGCAGCAAAATAACCTTGAAGAACACCTGACTTTTTGTCATACCAAGCACCTGTCCTGCCTCGTACTGACCTTTAGGTATGCTCTGGATACCGCCTCTGTAAATCTCAGAAAAGTAGCAGGCGTAGTTTATCACAAAGGTGAACAGTGCACAGCAAAACTGAGCCAAAGGCACATTACCGCCAAAGATTGGCCACTTAAGTACAGAGAAGTGGAACACAATTCCGGGGATATAATACACCACCATAAGCTGAAGCATAAGGGGTGTACCGCGGATAATATACACAAAGGCACGGGTCAGAATTTTAATAGGCCAGAACTTTGTAGTAGTTCCGAACATAAGCACAAGTCCCAAGGGAAGGGACAGAATAAGTGTAAACGCAAAGAGCAGTAAGGTTGTGGAGAAACCCTCCAACAACCACTGCGTTACTTCAAGAAAACTCATATCAGCAATTACTCAGCAAGAGACAGAGCCTCGTTGAAACGCTCTGTAAGCTCGTACTTCTCAGCAATCTTTGCCATAGTACCGTCTGCAATAAGCTCATCGGTAATCTTGTTGACCTCAGCAGTCAGGTCAGAGCCTACTCTGAAGCCGATTGCATACTGCTCGTCAGCAAGGTCGATATCCTCAACAATCATCAGATTCTCGTATGTACCCTGACCAACGCTTGCAGTTGCAAGAGTAATGTCGATAACAGCAGCGTCTGCATTGCCTGCAGCAAGTGCTACAAGTGCATTCTTCTGAGAATCAGCAGGTGTGAATGTAGCCTTCATAAGGCTCTCGTCAGCAAGAATAGCTGTCTCACCTGCAGAGCCGGACTCAGCAGTGATGATAACATTAGTCATCTTGTCAGCAGAAGTATATACGGATGCATTATCCTTATTGATAACAACACACTGCTTGTTTGTCAGATAAGGGTCAGTGAAATCCATATCGTTCTTTCTTTCCTCAGTAACGGTCAGACCGTTCCAGATAGCATCGATGTTGCCTGCAGCAAGCTCAGCTTCCTTAGTCTTCCAGTTGATAACCTGGAACTTTGCCTCAACACCCAGCTTCTCGCAAACAGCCTGAGCATATTCGGTATCAAAGCCGATAAGCGTACCATCCTCATCATAGTAGTTCATAGGGTCGTACTCGGTGATACCGATAACCATCTGTCCTGCAGCCTTAATTGTTGCAAGGTCAGAAGAAGCATCTGCGGTACCTGCGCCGCCTGCACAGCCTGTGAACATCATAACTGCCACCATCATAAGTGCCAGCATAGCAAATAATTTTTTCATAATAAAAAACCTCCTGTAATTTATCCGACATAATCGGATATAAAAAATAACTCTAACATTTTATCAATTTATCGCAATAAAGTAAAGATGTGAAATAACCAAATATTTCACATCTTCAAATCTAATTATTGTTATAAATAATCTCCCTAAAAAGCCTTCCCCTTGAGGTTATTCCCCTTTTAGGGGAAATGTCCCGAAGGGACAAAAGGGTTGCTGCCCCGCTAGGGGGAGGTGCCGAACATTGTGAGGCGGATGAGGTGAAAAAACAACAACTGACAACTTATGCATACTCCTTGCAAAAATCAGGCAGACAAAGCTCAAACTTCACGCCGTACCAGTGGTTTTCTTTATCATCAACCGTTGCCTTTATGCATTTAACAGTAAAATCCGTAGCAATCTGAGCCGCCTTTGCAAAGTCGTAACCCTTGGTGTATGCCGCCACAAAGGAGCTTGCCCACACATCCCCTGTGCCATGGAACATACTCTCTATCCTCTCGCCCTGATAGTAGGTGTACTCTCCTGTCGCACTGTCATGGCAGGCAACGCCAAGACGTTTTTCGTCAAAGGTAACACCTGTGAGTATTATCTTCTTTGCACCAAGCTTTGACAAATCACAAAGAAGCTCCTTTATATATTCCTCGGTGTAGCCTTCTCCTACATATTCTCTGCCTGTAAGAAACGCAGCCTCTGTAAGATTCGGAGTGATAACATCAGCCTTTGCACAAAGCTTTTTCATTTCTCCGGGAAAAGCCTCGGTAAAGTTTGTATACAGTCTGCCGTGATCCCCCAGTACAGGGTCAATAATAACCGCAGTGTCCTCACCCTTGAAGCTGTCAATAAAATCTTCCACAAGCTCAATCTGCTCCATAGAGCCTAAGTACCCTGAGTAGATAGTGTCAAACTTCTCTTCACGTTTGCTCCAATGGTCTGCAATGGGTTTAATCTGATGGGTCAGGTCGCAGAAGGTAAAGCCCTCAAAGGCGGTATGGGCAGAGAGCACCGCTGTAGGCAACACCGCACACTCAATGCCAAGGGATGAGATAATAGGCAAAGCTACAGTAAGAGAACACTTGCCTATACAGGATATATCGTTGATTGCAACTGCACGTTTCTGTTTCATAAGTTTCACCGGCTTATTACAAATTTCCATAATAACACAAATAAGATTATAGCACACACAGGGATAATTTCAACCTTAAATGTTTACAAATAACTTTAGATATATTATAATTTTATTATTAATGTCCACTCCACTGTGTAGGGATGACTATTAGTCGTCCGAATCATTTACATTGGAATCTTGAACAAATCACGGACGGGCAATGCCCGTCCCTACGCCCCCAACGAGGTAATTATGGAACTTATAGAAACCACTGAAAAAATAGACAGAGCCCTCCTTGTATCCGTAGACACAGGAGACTTCGATGCAGAGAGCTCTTTAACCGAGCTTTTTGAGCTTGTAGAGAGTGCCGGTGCCGAGCCTGTGGCATCTATCAGCCAGAAGCTCGACCGACCCGACACAGCTACCTGCGTAGGTTCAGGCAAGCTCATAGAAATCAAAGAATACTGCGAGGCAGAGGAAATAGACCTTATCATCTTTGACTGTGAGCTCACACCTACACAAATCAGAAATATAGAAGCAGAGACCGACGTGCGTGTAGTAGACCGCACCACACTTATCCTTGACATTTTCTCTCAGCGAGCAAGATCAAAGGAAGGCAAACTTCAGGTAGAGCTTGCACAGCTCAAATATTCCCTGCCTAGACTTACAGGTAAGGGTATTGCCCTGTCCCGACTTGGCGGTGGTATCGGTACACGAGGCCCCGGTGAAACAAAGCTTGAAACCGACAAACGTCACATCAGACGCCGTATGGAAACTGTGAAGGCACAGCTCAGAGACGTAGAAAACCACAGAGCGGAGCTTCGACGCAGACGTGAGAAAAACTCCGTTATAACTGTAGCAATCGTTGGCTACACCAACGCAGGCAAATCCACACTGATGAACTACCTCACAGAGGCTGGGGTGCTTGCCGAGGATAAGCTCTTTGCTACCCTTGACCCTACCTCCCGTTCACTCAAACTCCCCGATGGTGTCACAGTTATGCTTATTGACACTGTAGGCTTTGTAAGACGCCTGCCCCACCACCTTGTGGAAGCCTTCAAATCCACTTTGGAGGAAGCCGCTCAGGCGGATATCATACTCAATGTGTGCGACATAAGCTCAGAGGAAGCACAGCTTCACCTGAACGTCACCCGTGACCTTTTAAAGGAGCTTGGTTGCGGAGATACACCCATTATCAACGTGCTTAACAAATGCGATTTACTCACCGAAAGAATAGAGGAAATCGACCTCGGCACAAGTGTGCGAATAAGTGCCGTCACAGGCGAAGGCATAGATAAGCTCCTGAGAGCTATCGAGGAAAACCTCCCTGTAAGAGTCAAGAAGGTAAAAATCCTTGTGCCTTTTTCTGACGCAGGACTTATTGCAGAAATCCGCAAAACCGCCACACTTTTAAGCGAAGAATACACCGCCGAGGGAATTCTTGCGCAGGCGATAATTGACGAGAAATTCTGGCACCGTGTCCGCGACTACGTTCAGGAATAAAGCACACCCTACCCGTAGGGACGACCAATGGTCGTCCGAAAGGCTTAATATTAAGGAAAGGTTACGGCAGGAACAAGCCCCTGCCCTACAAAATTCACACCTCGCACAGGGACGGCTATCAATCGTCCGAATATAATACACCACCATATCGAGGAATCCACGGACGGGCAATGCCCGTCCCTACGCGAAAGATTGAAATTTTAACAAGGGAGTTGCACCTATGGACATCAAAGTTGGAGATATACTTGAAATGAAAAAGCCCCATCCCTGCGGAAGCAAAACCTTCCTTGTGACCCGTGTGGGAATGGACTTCAAGATGATATGCAAGGGCTGTGAGCATCAGGTAATGCTCCCCCGCTCAAAGGCAGAAAAGAACATCAGAAAAGTCATCAGAGAAGACGACAACTGATTCCTATAAAAAGGATTTGATATTTTGTTTGATAAAATCGAAGTATTCGTAAAACGTTACGATGAACTAAGTAAAATGCTCTATGACCCTGCGGTTGCCGCCGATAACGAGCGTTACACCGCAATTATGAAGGAGCTTCATAGTATAGAGCCCATTGTGCTCACATATAAAGAATACAAAGGTGCAAAGGACACTGTGGAGGATTCCCTGTCTATCCTCTCTGACCCTGAGGCTGACGAGGAGCTCAGGGCTATGGCTCAGGAGGAGCTGAGCAGTGCCAAAGAGGATATTGTCCGACTTGAGGGAGAGCTGAGAATACTCCTCCTGCCCAAAGACCCCAACGACGACAAGAATGTTATTGTGGAGATACGTGCAGGTGCAGGCGGTGAGGAAGCCGCTCTGTTCTGCTCTGTGCTCTACCGAATGTACTCAATGTACGCAGACTCAAGGGGCTACACCACCGACCTGATAAATATTTCAGAAACAGGCCTTGGGGGTATCAAGGAAGTTTCCTTTATGATTGAGGGTATGGGTGCATATTCAAGGCCCAAGTTTGAAAGCGGTGTGCACCGAGTCCAGCGTGTGCCCGAGACAGAGTCAGGAGGCAGAATCCACACCTCCACTGTCACAGTGGCAGTTCTCCCTGAAGCAGAGGATGTAGAGATTGACATAAACCCCAATGACCTGAAGATAGATACCTTCCGTGCCTCAGGTGCAGGCGGTCAGCACATCAACAAAACCTCCAGCGCAATCCGTATCACCCATCTGCCCACAGGCACTGTTGTGGAATGTCAGGACGAGCGAAGCCAGTACAAAAACAAGGACAAAGCAATGAAGGTGCTCAAGTCCCGACTCCTCAGTGAAAAACAGCAGGAGCAGTCAGGTGCCATTGCCGCCGAGCGTAAATCTCAGGTCGGCACAGGTGACAGGTCTGAACGAATCAGAACATATAATTACCGCGAAAACCGAGTAACCGACCATCGTATCGGACTTACTCTTTACAGGCTCGACAGTATTCTGGAGGGTACACTGGACGAGGTGATAGACCCCCTCATCACAGCCTACAGAGCACAGCAGCTCAAAGAGCAAACCAACTAAGGAACCAATTATGAAAACACTACTTCTCACAACTAAACAGGAGGATATAAGGACTGCCGCACTGATACTTAAAGACGGCGGTCTTGTGGGTATGCCTACAGAAACGGTCTACGGACTTGCCGCCAATGCACTCTCAGGTGAAGCAGTAAGCGGCATCTTCAAAGCCAAGGGCAGACCCTCTGATAACCCTCTGATTGTGCACATAAGCGCCCTTGAAGATATAGAAAAATTCAACCTTGTAAGTGAATTCCCCGAGAGTGCAAAACTCCTTGCAGAGAACTTCTGGCCGGGACCCCTCACCATAATTATGCCAAAGGGAGATTGTATCCCCAAGGAGGTCACAGGCACACTTAACTCAGTGGGAATCCGTCTGCCTGCACACAAGGGTGCAAGGGATTTAATCCGTGAGGCAGGTACTCCCCTTGCGGCACCCTCAGCAAACCTTTCCGGCAGTCCCAGTCCCACCACAGCACAGCATGTAATGAATGACCTTGAGGGCAGAATAGATGCCATAATTGACGGCGGAGAAAGCGACGTGGGACTTGAAAGCACGGTTATCACAGTATGCACAAATCCACCTATGGTCCTCCGTCCCGGGGGTATCACCCTTGAGGATTTGCGTGAGGTATTGGGCGAGGTTGCCCTCAGTGACGCAGTTCTTGAGAAGCTTAAAGACGGCGAGGAAGCCGCCTCACCCGGTATGAAATACAAGCACTACTCACCCAAGGCAAAGGTTTACCTTGTAAAGGGCACAGACAAAGATTTCTACAGCTTTGTAAATTCAAAAAACACAACAGAAACAATCGCCCTGTGCTACAGTGAAGATGTTCCTCACCTTAATACCCACACCCTGCCCTTAGGCGAAAAGAACGACTATGGCACACAGGCTCACAATCTTTTCTCTGCTCTCAGACATGCTGACGAGATAGAGGGTGTCAAAACCGTCTATGTCCGTTGTCCTGAGGCAAAGGGCTTAGGCATGGCACTTTTCAACCGACTCATCCGTGCCGCAGGCTTTGAAATCATCGACCTCAAAAATAAACCCGCCTACACCCTCATAGGACTCACTGGGCCCACAGGGGCAGGCAAAGGCGAGGTTGCAAAAATCCTGCAAGGCGCAGGCTGTGCCGTTGCAGACGCCGACAAAATAGCCCACAAAGCCCTGACAGTGCTCGAATGTATAGATAAACTCACAGAAGCTTTCGGGAGTGAAATACTGAATCCCGACGGCACAATAAACCGCAAAAACCTTGCACAGTGTGCCTTTAAGGATAAAGAAAGCACAATGCTTCTCAATTCTATCACCCACCCGGTGATACTCAGCCTTGCAAAGGAAGAGTTTGAGCGTTTGCACAAAGAGGGTTTTAAAAACATAATCTTTGATGCACCTACACTCTTTGAGTCAGGAAGCCACACCCTCTGCAAAAAGATAATTGCAGTTGTAGCTCCTGAGGATATCAGGCTTGAGCGAATCCTCAGCCGTGACGGCATTACAAAGGAACAGGCAATCGCCCGCATAAAGGCACAGAAACCCAATGATTTTTACACAGACAGAGCGGATTTTGTCATTGTAAACGACGGAGATTTTGATTACCTTACAAATCAGACAGAGGTTGTAATCAAGGAGCTTTGCCTATGAGTACAAACCGCAAAAGAAAGAAAAAGGGTTGCGGCTGCTCAGGACTCCTTGTTACCGCCCTTGCCTTCATACTCATAGCCTGCATACTGATTTTCACCGATGTGCTCACAGTCCTCAGACAGAAAATCGAAATGCAACTGTACCCCTTAAACTACAGGGAGGATATCCTGAAAGCCTCAGAGGAATATGACTTGGAGCCTGAGTTCATCTGTGCGATTATCCACACAGAAAGCGGTTTCAAATCAGATGCCGAGTCTGTGGCAGGTGCTCAGGGACTTATGCAGATTATGCCCGAAACTTTCAATTGGCTTTGCGACTTAAAGGACGAGGACTACGACCCTGAGGATGTATTCATCCCTGAAGTCAGCATTGACTACGGCTGTTACTACCTGAGACGGCTAACAAACACCTACGGTGATGAATACACCGCCTCCGCCGCATATAACGCAGGAAACATTGTGGAAAGCTGGCTTGAAAACCCCCAGTACAGCGCAGACGGAGTAACCCTCTACTCTATCCCCTATGAGGAAACCTCTCAGTATGTAGAGAAAATCCGCCACGCTGAGCAGATGTATCAAAAGTTGTATTTTGAAGAATAATACAAAGAGCCTCCCTTGTGTAAAGGGAGGTGGGTTTTGCAACGCAAAACCCGGAGGGATTGTAAAATCATAAACAATCATATTGAAAACTTTTTACACTCGTGGTATGATTAAAATAGGAACTAATAGGGTGCACGCACCCTGTCCAATATATAAACAGGAGGAATAAATCATGTCAGACACAAATGCTGCAAAAGCACTGAAAGAACAGATATTAATGGACCCAAAGCCCGGTATCTCCAAGCTCTCTGAGGAGGTTATCAAGGAAGCAGACGCATTCTGCGAGGGCTACAAGCCTTTCCTTGACTACTCCCGCACAGAGCGTGACGCTGTAAAGTATTCTATCGAGCTTGCTGAGAAAGCAGGTTTTACAGAGTTTGACCCTGCAAAAGAATACAAAGCAGGTGACAGAGTATACGTAAACAACCGTGGCAAGGCTCTTATGCTGGCTGTAATCGGTACAAAGGGTGTTAAGGAGGGTGCACAGCTTGCAATCGCTCACATCGACTCCCCCAGAATCGACTTAAAGCCCAATCCCCTTTACGAGGCAAACGGCCTTGCACTTTTCAAGACTCACTACTACGGCGGTATCCGTAAGTATCAGTGGCTTGCAATGCCTCTGGCACTTCACGGCGTTGTATGCAAGAAGGACGGCACATCAGTTGAGGTACGCTTCGGTGACGATGAAGCAGAGCCCTGCCTGTGCATTTCCGACCTTCTCCCCCACCTTGCTTACGAGCAGGTTGAAAAGCCCCTTAAGAAGGCTTTTGCAGGCGAAGACCTGAACGTAATCGTAGGCTCCCGCCCCTACTCAAACGACGACGAAGCAGAGCTTGTAAAACTCAACGTTATGTATATCCTCAACAAAAAGTACGGCATTACCGAGGACGATTTCCTCTCTGCTGAGCTGTGCCTTGTTCCCGTATACAAGACCCGTGACGTAGGCTTTGACGGCGGACTCATAGGCGGTTATGGCCACGATGACAAATGCTGTGCATATCCTGCACTTATGGCAGCAATCGACGCAAAAGCTCCCGAGAAAACTGCAATCACAGTTCTCTGCGATAAGGAAGAAACAGGAGGATACCCATGGATAAACAAGTATTTTA